>NZ_QWFB01000030.1:0-413330 GCF_003576205.1 Achromobacter sp. K91
GGTGTGATACCCCCAGAAAACCGCGAGGCCAAGCACCACCATGATCCAAGACCAACGCGAATTGGACGGCCCGCGCGGCTCTGGTTCGGGGGGAGGGGGCGGCGGCGCGAGGCAGGGCTGGGCGGCCATGTAGTCGATGAAGGTGGCGAAGAACTTCTCGATGATCTTCTCGCCGGCCTTCAGCACCAGCCCCTCGCCGCATTCGGCCAGCTTGCCTCCGGTCATCCCCGCGACCGTGTAGGCCACGCGGGTACCCTGGTCCTTGGTGCTGAGATTGATCTGGGCGGTGCCGATGGCCAGACAAGCCGCACGGCCCTTGCCTTCGAACACCAGGGTGCAACTGTCGGGGGCATTGACGTCCGAGAGCAGGATCTCGCCGTCATAGTCCGTGTCCAGGCCGGCAATCTTGGCCCGCAGCGTGACCGCGTACTCCGTGTCGCTGCGCTTGTCGACAGCGATGCATCCGGGGATACATCGCTGTAAAACGGCCGGATCCGTCAGAGCGTCCCAAGTCTGGTGCTGGGTTGAAGGAATCCACTGGGCATCTGCAATGCGCATGGCTGTCTCCTTGGGAGAGTCACAGCCCTATTGTGGCCCTAGTTGCGCATTTTGACTATGGCCGCAGTGGTCGCAGGCATCCGGAGATTTGCTACGCGTACGCGCTTCGCTTCTTGTCGCTCAAGACCAGCAGCCACGCCAGCAGCGTCACATATAGCGAGATATTGTGCATTGAACGGAACATGAGCTCCGTCAGCCCGAAGATCGCGAACCCCAATGTCAGGGCGGTTCCCATGGCGGCAGCGACGCGGACCGGCTCGGGGTTTGTTGCGGTCATCCTGCGCAAAAAGATGCCAGCAGGAACAAAGTACAGCAGCGTTAGCGCCAGGCCGCCCAATAGCCCATAGCTGGCCAGCATCTGCAGCATGTCATTATGGGGTTCGCCGAAGTCTTGCGCGACAAAGGGCGAAACGACTCCCGTGGCCACTCGCGCTTCAAGTTCTGGAACGAATCTGGCGGTGCCCCCCAGGCCGAAGATGGGTTCCGCTTCGATCATTTCGCTCGTGGCTCGCCATAGCTGCAGCCGGATACAGACGGAGGTGTCTTCGGTGGCGTTGGCGCCTTGGCATGCCTGAAATTCGTTGATGCCTTGTTCAACGCGGGTGCGCAAGGCTTGATTGGTTGATCCGATGGCAACAAGAATGGCAACGCCTGCGATCAACAGGCCGAATGCGCGGAAAGGATGTCGCAGATGGCCGAACAACCACATCGCAAGGAACAGGAACAGGGGGATCGCCATCCACCCGGTGCGCGTCTGGGTGAGCACGAAGCCCGCGAAAACGACGATGACGGTCAGTGCTTTGACTGACTTTTCAAGTCGCGGGTGCTTTGTCAGTTGCCATCCCATGCTGCAAAAGGTGATGAAGAGCCAGAGCAGCATCAGATTGCTGTAGGTGACCGCGTTGTACTGCGGCGTATTAGGCCGATTCCAGGCAGGAAAGACCAGCCAGAAGACAATACAGGCCGAAGCCCACCCCGCAATCAAGATGCCCCAGGACGCATTCCGGAGCGCCGCCGGGTTGATGCTCAGCAGCGCGCCCAGAATGATGGGGAAGCCAAGGCTGATGCGCAGGCCTCGTTCCAGGGACGGACCATGGGTAATGCCATGTGCATACTGGCTAAGGCCAATTGCACAGAAGGAGACGAGCAGGGCTGCAATGACCCACTTGTAGTCCTTCAGGTCGCGCCAAGTCGCCTGCCATCCTCCCTCCCGGGCGAAGCACCGAACCAGGCACAGCGAAAAAATCAGGTAGAACAGCGCGCTACCGCCGCCGACCGTCATGGTGGCGATAGGCAAGATCCCGAGCAGGGCGACGAGGATAGAAGGCAGAATGGCCATGACTGGAGGCGAAGAAGGAGGGATGCCCGAGGCCGACACCGGCTTGGACGCATCCACCGCTAATCAATTTCTATAATTATGAGGGAGGGTTCGATAAATTAAATCGAATGCAAAAAGGGATGAACAACAGGGCATTGTATCGTTGTCTCCCTGTCAGGGTCGGTCTGCTAGCGCTTATGGGCGTGGAAGGGCAGCCACGGCGATACAGAGGGAGCCATAACTGCGGGGCCCCTGAGCGGGGCGTTTTTGGGAATTGGTACCCGGATGAAATGCTGGCCCTAGGGCCGCCGCTTCGCTTCCTTCAGTTGGCATTCATCACGAATGAACGCCGCATCCTGAACGGCTTTGACACAGGCACTTCAGCCAGGCAATTGCGACAGACTTCGGGCGAGCGGCTGGGTCTAGAGGCAACGGGGTTGTGAGAATGCGTCCCAGCTTGAATGAGTGCCTGGATCCCCATTGTCCGAGAGGCCCGCGTCGAAAGCTTCATCGCGGAGAGGCCAGTTCGTTGTTGGCACATTTTTGATGAAAGCCTCTTTATATTATTTTGCAAACCCTGGTTCCATTCTTTTCCACAACTGGCCAATTCGTTTGCATGTTTTATCTCCGTCTGACGCTACAATCGCGCCAGCTCCCTTCCGGTTACCTTCGCAATGCTGTACGTCCTTGTCGCGTTCTTGGTTTCGCTCATATCAACTTTGTTGATTGTGCGCTACCGCTCTTGGCATGATGGCCTGACGGCTGATCATGATGTCGAGGGCGTGCAGAAGTATCATTCGGTTCCTGTTCCCCGAATCGGCGGATTGTCACTGCTGATGGCCAGTGGAGTGACGTGTGCTCTAGTCGCAATTCGCGAGCCCGAAGTGCTTCCGAACCTAGTGATACTGCTTGTCGCCTCCATGCCCGCCTTCTTGGGTGGATTTGTTGAAGATCTGACCAAACACGTCAGGGTTTTGGTTCGGCTTGGTTTGGCGATGTTGTCCGGGGTAATTGCTTATTATTTTTTGGGCGCGGCGATAACTCGCTTGGATATTATTGGAGTTGATTGGTTGTTGCAGTTTTCAATGGTGTCGTTTGTTTTCACCGCCGTGGCTATCGGCGGCGCCGCGAATGCGATAAATATAATCGACGGATATAACGGTTTGGCGGCGGTGGTGTCGGCAATGATATTGGCCGGCTTTGCCTACGTTTCTTTTTATTTGGGCGACCGTTTCTTGTTGATTGTGGCGTTGAGCACCCTGGGCGGTATTGTCGGGTTTTTGGTGTGGAATTATCCGCATGGCCACATATTTCTCGGAGACGGCGGGGCCTATTTTCTGGGATTTGTCATCGGCGAATTATCGGTGCTGATGCTGGCACGACATCCGGAAGTTTCGGCTTGGTTTCCGCTGCTGCTGTGTATCTACCCCGTGTTTGAGACCTTGTTTTCCATCTATCGCAAGAAATGGCTGCGTGGCCGTTCGCCCGGGGCGCCGGATGGCGTGCACTTGCATATGCTGATTTACAAGCGGCTGGTGCGCTGGGCGATCGGTTCGCGGGAAATGCGCCACCAGACACAACGCAACGCCATGACTTCCCCCTATTTGTGGCTGCTGTCGTCGCTTGCCGTCATACCCGCCGTATTGTTTTGGCAAGAGCCTTATCTGTTGATGCTCTTTACGGCGGTGTTCTCGACGACATATGTGGTGCTTTACCGTCGACTGGTCTTGTTTCGCATGCCCAAGTGGATGATCTTGAAGAAAAAGAAGGGGCGTTGACCTTGCCGCAGCGAGCAGTAGCTGCGCATTTGTTTTAGCGCTGGGCGCGATCTCGTGCGCATGGTTGCGATTGATCGCGGGCAAGCACAATGTTGTTGTAAAGTTCGGGCTGCGTTGAGCGGCGTCTGCCACTATCAGGCCGAGGGTCGCGCCAAGCACGAATCTTTGCACATGCCTACAAGAATCCTCATCGTCCGCACCTCATCCCTAGGTGATCTCGTGCACATGTTGCCGGCAATATCCGACATTGCCCGCCATGTGCCCGATGCCCAGATCGACTGGATCGCGGAAGAAGCCTTTGCCGACATTCCTGCCTGGCATCCGGCGGTCAATCAGGTCATCAAGGTTGCTCATCGCCGTTGGCGCAAAGCCTGGTGGTCGGCGGAGGTGCGGGCGGAGCGCAAAGCGCTGAAAGAGCGGCTGCGCTCGGTGCAGTACGACATCGTCCTGGACATGCAGGCGCTCCTGAAATCCGCCTGGCTGGTGCGCCAGACCCGTGGCGTACGGCACGGGCTGGACTGGCGCTCGGCGCGCGAGCCGTTGGCGTCGCTGTTCTACAACGTGCGGCACAGGGTGGAATTCTGGCAGCCGGCGGTGATCCGCCAGCGCAAGCTGGCTGCCCTGACGTTCGGCTACCAATACGCCGGTGCGCCCGATTTCGGTCTGCAGGCTTTTGCGCGGCAGGCGACGCAGCCTGCGGCGGACCCCGTGCTGGAAGTCGGCAGCGAGGGTATGAACGTCGGCGAACTGCCGCGCTTGCACCATCTGGATACGGACCGCGGCTACGCCGTGATCATGCCGTCGGCCAGCCGCGACGACAAACTCTGGCCGGAAGAAGACTGGCGCGTCGTGTTCCGCCGCCTGCGCGAGGCCGGCTGCACCCTGAAATTGTTGGCGGGGAACGAGCAGGAGGCCGAGCGGGCCCGCTTGCTGATCGCCGGGATGGATGGGGCTGAGGTGATGCCCCGCATGGACCTGACGGCGGTGGCGCGTTTGCTGGCTGGGTCCCGCCTGATGGTGGGGCTGGACAGCGGTCTGACCCACCTGTCGGCCGCCCTGGGCCGGCCCACCATCGGCATTTACCGTGCGTCCACGCCGGTGCGCACGCCGCTGGTCGGTTCCAGCTACACCGCCAGCCTGGGCGACCGCGGGGCTTCGCCGTCGCGCGAGGCCGTGATGGCGGCGGTGGAGCAGGCCTTGGCCGCCCAGTGACATGAATCGCGGCGTTTACTCGCTGGCGCTCAGGGCTCTATCACCGCTGGTCTGGCTGTGGATGGGCCACCGCGCCCGGCGCGCGGGCGGACAATGGGAAATCTTCTCTTCTGAACGCTTCGGCCACGCCGCGCCTGCCACGGCTACAGCCGCTGCCGCGTCCTGGACCGCACCGGTCTGGGTGCATGCCGTCAGCCTGGGCGAGACGCGCGCCGCACAGCCTCTGCTGCAAGCCTTGCTGGACCGCGGCCTGCCGGTGTTGCTGACGCACATGACAGCCACCGGCCGGGCCGAGGGCGCACGCCAGTACGCGGATGCGATCGCCCACGGCCAGTTGCGCCAGGCATGGCTGCCTTATGACTTTCCCGGCGCGACCCGCCGTTTCATGGCGGCGTATCGGCCGCGTTGCGGCCTGCTCATTGAACGTGAGATCTGGCCGAATCTGCTGGCGGCCGCGCGCGGCGCCGGCGTGCCGATGGCGTTGGTGAGCGCCCGGTTTTCGGCGTCGTCGCTGCGCCAGGCGGGCAGGATGGGCGGCGTGATGCGTGAAGCGCTGGGCGGGCTTGACTCGGTGCTGGCGCAGACCGCGGAGGACGCGGACCGGCTGGTGCAGGCTGGGGCGCCGCAGCCCGTCGTGACGGGCAATCTGAAATTCGATCTGGTCTTGCCGGCGCCGCAGGTTGCCGCGGGGCAAGCCTGGCGCGAACAGCTGGGCCGGCGTGTGGTGGCGGTGGCCAGCACGCGGGAGGGCGAGGATAGCGGTTTCATCGAGGCCATCAAGCGTCACGCCGCGATGCCGGGCGCGCCCTTGTTCCTGTTGATTCCGCGTCATCCGCAGCGCTTTGATGAGGCTGCGCGTCTGTTGTCGGAGGCCGGGCTGCCGTATGTCCGGCGTTCCGAAGGCGTAGCGCCGGGGCCGGGTACGGCGGTGCTGCTGGGCGACACGTTGGGCGAGATGGCATTCCACTACGCCGCGTCGGATGTCGCGATCGTGGCGGGTAGCTTTGCGCCGCTGGGCGGGCAGAATCTGATTGAGGCCTGTGCGGCGGGCGTGCCGGTCATCGTCGGCCCGCACACCTTCAATTTCAAGCAGGCGGCGGAAGACGCCATCGCGGCGGGCGCGGTGCTGCGCGCGGCCGACGCTGGCCAGGCGGTGGAAGCGGCCATGGCATTGCTGACGGACGAGCCGCGCCGCCAGCGCACGGCTGAGGCGGCGCTGGCATGGTTTCGCATGCATTCGGGAGCCACGGGGCGCACGCTGGACGCGCTGGCGCCTTGGTTGGAGGCAGGAAAGGGGGGCTAGCGCCCGCTTCACCGGCGTGTGCGCCGGATGGGGCTTCAGGGGGCGGCAGGCGGAGTCTTGGGAACCAGCGTCACCGCGCCCGGATTCAGTTCCTGATTGAAGCGGCGCGGGTCGCGGCCTTCGTCCTCGGGACGCACGCCCAGCCAGCCCTGGCCCAGCGCATAAACCCCCAGATTCGCCAGCAGGATGAGGATGAAGAGCACGCGCATGGCCGGGGTCTCCCGTTCAGGCTTGGTCGTCCAGGGTGGCGCGGGCGACCGCGGCCAGGCCGTCCAGGACGGGGTGATCCAGATAGATGGGCACGGGGGCCGCACCTTCGGTGCCGCCCGCGTCCGCCAGCAGGCGTTCGATTTCCTGATGCACTTCGGGCCAACCGCCGCCCGCCGCGTAGATCTGCGGCGTCTGGCCGTAGCGCTGGCGTCCCGCCAGCCATTGGCGCACGACGGCGCCGGCCTGCGCGGCGGCGATGCCGGAGGCGATGGCTTCGTGCGTGTCCGTGGGATAGGCCACGACCTGGCCGTTGGCGATGGGCAGGTTGGCGGTGCCGTGGGCCAGCGCGCTGCGCATCATGGCCGGGCCTGGCAGGATCAGGCCGCCGGCAAAGACGTTGTCGGGGCCGACGGTGTCGATGGTGGTGGCGGTGCCGAAGCTGGCCAGCACGAAGGGCGGGTGCGCGCCAGGCAGGCGCGACAGCACGCCCAGCAGTGAGGCCCAGCGGTCGGCGCCCAGCTGCGTGGGCGTCTTGTAGCTGTTGACCAACCCCAGCGTGGTTGCTTGCGACGGCGACCAGGTCACCGTGCAGCCATGTTTTTGCAGGATGGCGGCGATGGCCGCGCCGCGGGCGTCGCCGGCGACGTTCACGCCCAGCGCGCGCAAGGGGCGGCGCGGCAAGGCGGACAGCCAGCGGTCCAGGGCGTCCAGGTCCAGCCCGTCGAAGGCGACCGCCGCGGGTTCGCGCGGCGTGTCGGGGTTGCTGGCGTCCAGCCAACCCACCTTGAGACGGCTGTTGCCGGAGTCGATGAGAATAATCATGCTTGGCGTCGAATCGAGATTTCACCGACCAGGATCGGTTGGGTGCCCTCGGGGGTTTGCACCAGCAGGCGGCCTTGTTCGTCCACGCCGCAGGCGGTGCCGCCTAGAAGAATAGCGCCCTTGTCCAGCACGTTGACCTTGCGGCCGGCCAAAGCGTCCACCTGGTCGAAACGCGGCCTGAAGGCGCCAAAGCCTTCGTGCTCCAGGGTCTGGACCGCTTCCAGCCAGGCCATGGCGCTGGCGCAGACCAGGTCGGCGGCGGAGGCCTGGCGGGCGGCGGCTGCCTGCACCTGGCTCCAGTCGGCGACTTCGCGTTCCAGCGCGAGCGACAGCCGGGCGGCGTCGGTCAGGTTCACGCCCATGCCGATGACGACCGTATGGCCGGCCTCGCTGCCGCCGGGGTTGCGGGCGGTCTCGACCAGTACGCCTGCCAGCTTGGCGTCGTGCCACTGCACGTCGTTGGGCCACTTCATGCACAGCCCGGCGACTTGCGGGCCGGCGACGGTGCGCAGAGCTTCGCAGGCGGCGATGCCGGCCAGCGGCGACAGGGCGGGCAGTTGCGCGGGCGGCAGGTGCACGTCGAAGGCACAGGAGAACATCAGCGTGGAGCCCGTGCGGTTCTGCCACGGACGGCCGGCGCGGCCGCGGCCGGTTTCCTGCAGGTGCGTGCCCAGCAGCCAGGGTTTGCCGCCGCTGCCTGCGCGAGCGCGGGCCAGGAGGTCGGCATTGGTCGATCCGGTGCTACCGATCCAGGAGATGTCCTGGAAGGCGGGCAGGCGCGTGCTGAGCGTGCGGGCCAGGGTTTCCGGCGCGGGCAGGTCGATGGGGCTGGCTTGAGCGGACATGGCGGCGATTGTAGGGCACGCGGCCCGCGCTCGCGGTCTGCCGGCGCCAGCGTTTATGATTGGCGATACATTTTGCATCGGTATTCTGTCTTCATGCCGCATTCCGCTTCGTCCGCACCTGCCGCTGCCGCGCCCTTCCGTTTCGAAGGAGGCGTGTGCCATGTGGCCGGCGACTGGAGCGTGCTGGCGCTGGCAGAGCCTGGAGAGGTCCAACGCCGCCGCGAGGCGCTGGCCTGCGCCACCGATGGCGGCGCGCGCTGGGACCTGCACGGCATCGGCCGGCTGGACACGATAGGCGCGCTGCTGATCTGGGAAGCCTGGGGCCACAAGCTGCCCGAGCGCGTGCGCTGGTCCGCCGGCCAGCAGGACGTTTTCAACGCGCTGGCCCTGAACAAGGGCGAGACCCCGGCCGCCGCGCCCAAGCGCGACCCATTGAGCTGGCTGCGTGCGATGGGCGAGGCGATCTTCCAGGCTATCGACAATGGCCGCGCCTTGCTCATCATGCTGGGGCAACTGGTCCTGGACCTGGGCGGCATGCTGCTGCGCCCGCGGCTGGGGCCGTGGCGCGAAATTTCGGCGCAGGTGTACCGCACCGGCGCTCAGGCGCTGGGCATCACGGCGCTGGTCGGGTTCCTGATCGGCGTGGTGCTGTCCTACCTGTCGGCGCAGCAGCTACAGATGTTCGGCGCCGACCGTTTCATCGTGCGTCTGCTGGGCGTATCCATCGTGCGCGAACTGGGGCCGGTGCTGGCCGCCATCCTGGTGGCGGGCCGTTCGGGCTCGGCCATCACGGCACAGATCGGCGTGATGCGGGTGACGCAGGAACTCGATGCGATGCTGGTCATGGGCATTTCGCATGGGCAGCGCCTGATCCTGCCGCGGGTGGTGGCGCTGGCTGTGACCATGCCGTTATTGGTGCTGTGGACGGACGCCATGGCGCTGTTGGGCGGCATGCTCGCCGCGCAGATGCAGCTGGGCGTGTCGGCGCAATGGTTCCTGCAGTCGCTGCCGGACGCGATTTCGCTGACCAACTACTGGATCGGCATCCTCAAGGGCGTGACCTTCGGCATGTTGATCGCGCTGATCGCCTGCCATTTCGGGCTGCGCATCCAGCCCAACACGGAAAGCCTGGGTCGCGGCACCACCACATCGGTGGTCACCTCGATTACCGGCGTGATCCTGCTGGACGCGCTGTATGCCGTGATTTTCAGCTCGGTGGGCATCTGATGAACAGCGCCGCCCAGCACAAGCTTTTCACCGAGGATGGCGTTACGGTAGAACCCGTCATCACCGTGCGCGGGCTGCGCACGGCGTTTGGCGACCACGTGGTGCACGACAATTTGGACCTGACCGTCTTCCCCGGCGAGATCCTGGTGCTGGTGGGCGGCTCGGGCACGGGCAAGACGGTGCTGCTGCGGCAGATCATCGGGTTGGACCGGCCGGCCGCGGGCACGGTGCGGGTGCTGGGTCATTCGCTGTTCGAACTGACGGCGGCTGAACGCCGGCGGCTGTCCTATCGCTGGGGCATGCTGTTCCAGGCGGGGGCGTTGTTCTCCGCGCTGTCGGTGTTCGACAATGTGGCCTTGCCGCTGCGCGAACTGCGCACCGTGCCGGAAGACCTGGTGCGCGATGTCGTCATGTGCCGGCTGGCGATGGTGGGCCTGTCGGCGCGCGATGCCGACAAGCGGCCGTCGGACCTGTCCGGCGGCATGGTCAAGCGCGTGGCGCTGGCGCGTGCGCTGTCGCTGGATCCGGAGCTGCTGTTCCTGGACGAACCCACGGCTGGCCTGGACCCCCTGCGCTCCGACGAGTTCGTGGACCTGGTGCGCAGCCTGCACCGGCAATTGGGATTCACCGTCGTCATGGTGACGCACGACCTGGACACGCTGCTGGCGCTGGCCACGCGCGTCGCCGTGCTGGCGGACAAACGGGTGATCGTGTGCGACACGGTGCCGGAAGTATTGAAGGTCGATCACCCGTTCATTCACACGTTCTTCCTGGGCGAGCGCGGCCTGCGCGCGCTGGGGGATCTGGCGCCGAAGGGATTGCATCATGGAAAACCGTAGTCATGCGCTCATGGCCGGCATCTTCACGCTGGCCTTGCTGGCCGCAGCCGCTTTGGTGGCCATCTGGATCGGACGCGACCGGACGCAGCTGCAGCCATACGAAATCGTCTCCGCCACCGCCGTCAGCGGCCTGAACCCGCAGTCCACGGTGCGCTACCAGGGCGTGCCGGTGGGCAAGGTGCAGTCGCTGGCCCTGAACCCGGACAAGCCCGGGCAGGTGCGCATCCGCATCGGCGTGGCGCCGAACACGCCGATCACCGAGTCCACCTGGGCCGAACTGGGCGTGCAGGGCGTGACCGGCATTTCCAACGTGGAGCTGCGCGATGACGGCACCTCGATGAAGCGGCTGGCGTCGTCGGCCGCGCATCCGGCAGCCATTCCGCTGCGCCCCGGTTTTCTCGACCGCATCGAGCAGCGCGGCGGCAAGCTGATCTCCAACGTCGAGGAGGTCACCGAGCAGCTGCGGCGCGTGCTCAGCGAGCAGAACGTGCAGGCGCTCACCGCCACGCTGCAGAACGCCACCGACATCACCCAGTCGCTCAGGGGCGCCAGCCAGGATCTGGCGCCCACGCTGGCCAAGCTCGGTCCCCTGATTGATTCGCTGGACAAGACCTCGCGCCAGGCCGACCGCGCCGCGCGGGAAGTCGGCGACCTGGCCGCGCAGGCCCGCCAGTCGCTGGCGCGCCTGAACGCGCCCGACGGCCCCCTGTCCGCCGCCACCAGCAGCCTCAACGACATCGCCCTGGCCGCCGCGCGGCTGGATGGCGAGACCCTGCCCGCCATCACCAGCATGGCCACCAACGTCAGCGCGGCCGCGCGCGGCGCCACCGTTACTCTGCGCCGTGTGGACAACACGCCGCAATCGTTCCTGTTCGGCCCGGCGCCCCGCGAGCCCGGGCCCGGCGAGGCCGGTTTTGCAGGCTTCGGGAGATCGCCCAAATGATGAAGATGCGTAGCGCCGTTCTAATCCTGACGCTGGCCCTGGCCGGTTGCGGCATCGGCCGCGTGGCAGCCCCGCCTTCGGTATTCGACCTGGGCCTGGACTCCCGGCCCACGCCGGCCTTGCCCGCGCGCGCGCCGCTTGCGCTGGTCTTCCAGGCCGTGCCCAGCCTGTCCGACACGGGGGTGATCTGGCGCGTGGGAGACAGCGCCGCGCCCAAGGCCTATGCCAGTTACCGCTGGGCCTCGCCGCCGGCGGACCTGGTGCGTCAGCGCCTCACGGAGCGCCTGTCGCGCCAGGGGCCGGTGCTGGACGAGCGCGTCACCCTGCAGACGCCGCAATTGCAGGTGTCGTTGTCCCAGTTCGAACAGGTATTCGCGGCCGACGGCCAGTCCAGCGAAGGCCGCGTGCTGCTGCAGGCGGTCTTGCTCAGCGGCCGCAGCGTGGTGGGCCAGACGCGCATCGAGGCCCGCGCGCCCGCGCCCACGCAGGACGCGCAGGGCGGAGTCGCGGCATTGCGTCAGGCGACGGACGATGCCGCGGACCAATTGGCGCAGTGGCTTGCCACGACGCCCAAGCCCGCCGCCAGGCCGGGCGGTTAAGATCGCTGTTTTTCCCGCATCCTGAGTCACGCCATGTCCGCACGCACTGAAACCCACGCCTTCAACGGAGCCGCCGGCCGCATCGATTGCGCCGTGGACTGGCCCGCGGGTACGCCGCGAGGCTGGGCGCTGGTTCTGCATCCGCACCCGCTGCAGGGCGGCGCGCGCGAGAACAAGGTGGTCACGACCCTGTCGCGCGCCTGCGTGCAGCATGGCCTGGTCGCGGTGCGGCCCAATTTCCGCGGCGTCGGGCAGTCCGAGGGCGTCTTCGACAAATCCGTGGGCGAAACCCAGGACATGCTGGCGGTCGTGGCGCAGATGCGCGAGCTGCACCCGGAACTGGCCCAGGCGCCGTGGGTGCTGGCCGGCTTTTCGTTTGGCACTGCCGTCGCCGCGCAGACCTATGCCGCCCTCGCCGAGCAGGGCGACACGGTACTGCCCTCCGCCCTGATGCTGATGGGCCCCGCCGTGAACCGCTTCCAGTCGCACGAAGTGCAGGTGCCGGACGATACGCTGATGGTGCATGGCGAGGAAGACGAAGTCGTGCCGCTGTCCGAAGCCATGGACTGGGCGCGCCCGCGTTCCATCCCCGTGGTGGTGGTGCCGGGCGCATCGCACTTCTTCCACGGCAAGCTCCTGGTGCTGCGCCAGCTGGTGCAGGCGCGGCTGAAGGTTGCGCTGGACTAAAACCGGGGGCGCCGCTCGCGCGGCGCAGCAGGTTCAGGCCGGCCAGCGCGAGCCGCGGATCACGCTGCAAAAATTGCCGGGCCTGAAGGCCGGTTCCTTGTCGGCGATGACATCGGCCTTGACGTTGCCGAAGGTCGTCTGCGGCTTGTGTTTGATGCCGTCGTAGAACGCCTGGATGATTTCTTCCTTGAAGCCTGGCCCGCGTGGATGCGCAGCGACCACGGCTTCGCGCTGGGTGTCGCTGTAGTCGCCGTAGGTCAGGCCCAGCACGTCCATTTCCACGCCCGCCGTCACCAGCGCGACCACCGGATGCATGAATTCGGGAATGCCGGGCGTCGTGTGCAGCGCAATGGCGGTCCACACCAGATCGATGTCCTGTTGGGCGATGCCGCGGCTGCCAAGGAAATCGCGCGCCGCGTTGGCGCCGTCCACTTCGAAGCGGCAGCAGTCGCTGCTGTGCTGATGCGTCAGGCCCATGTCGTGGAACATGCAGCCGCAATAGAGCAATTCCGGGTCGAACTTCAGTCCGCGCCGCTTGCCGGCAAGCGCGCCGAAGTAGTAGACCCGGCTGGAATGGTGGAACAGCAGCGGGGTGGCGGTGTCGCGCACCAATTCCGTGATTTCGCGGGCGAGCTTGCTGTCGGGGATCTGAATGCCGTCGATGACAGGGTTCATGGCGGGAGTCCTTGCGTGGGGTGGGGGTTCGATAAATTCTCCCGCCGCACTAGAATGGCTTCAATTGTCGTAATACGCCAGATTCCGCCAAAACATGCGATTTCCCGACGCCTGGCGGCCAGGCGCGATGCCATGACCAAGACCATAGCCATTCTTGCGCTGCCCGGCGTCCAGATGCTGGATGTCTCCGGCCCCCTGGACGTATTCGCCCAGGCCAATGTCGAACTTGGACGCGAGCTATATGCGCTGCGCGTGGTGGGCTATGAGGCCGGGCCCATCCGCTGTTCGTCGGGCGCGCGCCTGCTGCCCGACCTGGCGGTGGGCGATCCGATCGCGCGCCTCGATACCCTGTTGGTCGCCGGCACGCCGCAGGCCGCCAGCGCAATGCTCAGCAGTTCCGCCTTGCGCTGGCTGCGCGTGACGGCCCGGGGCGCCCGGCGCTATGGCTCCGTCTGCACTGGCGCGTTCATGCTGGCCGCAGCCGGCCTGCTGGATGGCCGGCGCGTGACGACCCATTGGAACGCGGCTGCGCAATTGCGCCTGGCCTATCCCAAGGTGACCGTCGAGGAAGACGCCCTGCATGTGCGCGACGGCAAGGTGCGCACTTCCGCCGGCGTCACGGCCGGACTGGATCTGGCGCTGTCGCTGGTGGAGGAGGATCTGGGCCGGGAGGTGGCTGCCAACGTGGCTGCGCAGTTGGTGATGTTCTTCAAGCGCCCCGGCGGACAACTGCAGTTCAGCCGCAAGGGGCAGGCCGGTCCGGTCGGGCGCTCGGCCCTGCAAGAAGTCCAGCGCTGGGTCGCCGGCAATCCCGGGCTGCCGTTGTCGGTGGACGCGCTGGCCGAGCACGCCGGCCTGAGTCCCCGGCATTTTGCGCGGCTGTTCCATGCCGAGGTCGGCGTCACGCCGGCCGCGTGGGTGGAGATGACGCGCATCGCTGCGGCCCGCGCGCTGCTGGAGGCGGGCGCCGCCACGCCCAAGCAGGCGGCCGCGCAATGCGGCTTTGCCAACGTCGACACCTTGCGTCGCGCCTTCGTCAAGCACGTGGGGGTTTCTCCGGCCGTGTACCGCCGGCATCACGGCGGCGGTACGGATTGATCCGTTGCCACATCCCGAGGGCGGCAGGTTGCATCAAGTTGCATGTTTTAAATGCGCGGGAACCCCAGGCGGGCCGGACGGGTCTGATCGACTGCCTATAATTGTCAGCCACTTGCCCCGCGCCGGCGGGCGTCATTACTGGACCCACGTTGCCGATGAAGAATTTGCCTTACTCCGCTCACTCCCCCGTTGTCTTTACCCGTCGCCTGCTGTCAGGCGCGGTGCTGTCAGCCATGCTGGCGGCTTCGATGCCGGTCTGGGCGCAGCAGGCTCCCGCCGCGGCGCCCGCCGCAGCCGCCGGCGCCGCGGCCCCGGCGCCGAATGCTTCGGCGGTGGTGCCCGTGGGCGACGTCTCGGCCGTGCCGGCCCCCACGATCGCGGCCAAGGCCTGGATCGTGATGGACGTGAACAGCGGCCAGACCCTGGCCGCTTCCAACCCGGACATGAAGGTGGAACCGGCATCGCTCACCAAGATCATGACGGCCTATGTCGTGTTCAACGCGCTGGACGAAAAGCGCCTGACGCTGGAGCAGACCGTGCCGGTGTCCGAGCGCGCCTGGCGCACGGGCGGTTCGCGCATGTTCATCGAACCGCGCAAGCCGGTAACGGTCGACGAACTCAACCAGGGCATGATCGTGCAGTCCGGCAACGACGCCTCCGTGGCCCTGGCCGAGGCCGTGGGCGGCAGCGAGGCTTCGTTCGCTTCGCTGATGAACCAGGAAGCCGAACGCCTGGGCATGCGCAACACGCACTTCATGAACGCCACGGGTCTGCCCGATCCGCAGCATATGACGTCCACGCGCGATCTGGCGATCCTGTCGTCGCACCTGATCACGGATCATCCGGACCACTTCCACTACTACAAGCAGAAGAGCTACACCTACAACAAGATCACCCAGCCCAACCGCAACCGCCTGCTGTGGGCCGACCCGTCGGTGGACGGCATGAAGACCGGCCACACCGATTCGGCCGGCTATTGCCTGGTGTCGACCGCGGTACGCGGCGACCGTCGCATCCTGGTGGTCGTGGTGGGCACGGACAGCGAAGCCACGCGCGCCGAGGAAAGCCTGAAGCTTCTGAACTGGAGCTTCCAGAACTTCGATACCGTGAAGCTGTTCGACAAGAGCCAGCCCGGCATCGATGCGCGCGTCTGGGAAGGCACGGTTGAAAACGTCAAGCTGGGCCCGCCCAACCCCGTGTCGATCGCGGTGCCGCGCGGCAAGGCCGGCGACCTGAAGCCGGTGGCGCAGCGCACGGATCCGCTGATCGCCCCGCTGGCCAAGGGCCAGCAGGTCGGCACCCTGCAGTTCACGCTGGACGGCAAGGTGCTGCGCACCGAACCGCTGGTGGTGCAGGATGCGGTCGAACGCGCTGGCTTCTTCGGCCGCATGGTCGATACCGTCAAGCGCTGGTTCGAGTAATTCCGCCGCGCCGCGGGCGCTATCGCGGGTGTAAGCTAGCAACGGGCGTTTCGCATGAAACGCCCGTGCTCTATTCACGGGACGGACCGGACGGTTCGTCCCTCTCCATTTCATATTCAGGAGTGCCTCATGATTCCGGGCGTGCCGGGCGAAAGCCAGGTGTATCTCAACGGTGAGTTTCTGCGCGTGGACGAGGCCAAGGTCTCCGTCCTGGACCGCGGCTTCATTTTCGGCGATGGCATCTACGAAGTCGTCCCCGTGTACCAAGGCAATGCGTTCCGCATGGCCGAACACCTCAACCGCCTGGACCGCAGCCTCGCTGCCCTGCGGATCGCGCAGCCCTTCGACCGCGCGGGCTGGATCGACCTGATCCAGCAATTGCTGGCGCGCACCAACCTTGAAACCTGCATCGTCTACCTGCAGGTGACGCGCGGCGTGGCCAAGCGCGACCACCAGTTCCCCTCGACGCCCGTGGCGCCGACGGTTTTCGGCATGATCTCGGCCTGGGCGCCGCCGCCTGCCGCGCAGCGCGAACGCGGCTTGAGCGCCATCAGCATCCCGGACGAGCGCTGGCTGCATTGCGAGATCAAATCGGTGTCGTTGCTGGGCAACGTGCTGGCCAAGCAGCAGGCCGTCGATGCGCAGGTCGACGAAGTGGTGCAGTTCCGCGACGGCTATCTGACCGAAGGCTCGTCCACCAATATCTGGGTGGTCTCCGGCGGCAAGCTGCTGGCGCCGCCCAAGAACAACCTCATTCTGGAAGGCATCCGCTACGGCCTGATGGGCGAGCTGGCCGCCGAGGCCGGCATCCCGTTCGAGTCGCGCCCGATCTCGCGGCAAGAGGTGGAAGAGGCCGACGAGCTCATGCTGTCCTCGGCCACCAAGGAAGTGCTGGCCATCGTCTCGCTGGACGGCAAGCCGGTGGGCTCGGGCAAGCCCGGCCCTGTTTTTGCACAATTGCGGGCGGGTTATGATGCCCGCATCGCCGCGCTCTGAGTCCGGCGTTACCGGGCGGCTCCCGCGGGGCCGCCCCGGCGGCCTTGCCGGCTGGCGGTTTGCCCCCATATAGACAAGATCTGGCCGCCCCGTGGCAGGCTCCCCGGGTGCAGTATCGAGCCGTGGCCGCGCCCTGGGGGGCAACACCTTATAGGCACATCATGCAACATATCCCGCCCGAAGACTCCCTCATCGAATATCCCAGCGACTTTCCCATCAAGGTCATGGGCAAGCAGCATCCCGAATTCGCGCAGACGCTGACCGAAGTCGTGCTGCAGTTCGATCCCGAGTTCGACGCCGCCACGGTGGAAATGCGGCCCAGCAAGGGCGGCAACTACATGGGCCTGACCTTCACGGTGCGCGCGACCTCGCGCGAGCAGCTGGACGCGCTCTACCGCGCCCTGCACGGTCATCCGATGGTGTCCATCGTCCTCTAGCGCAAGAGCAGGACAGCTGTGATCAAGTGGCTCGCGCGGCCTGCCGACTACCTGTCGGTCTGGCACGACATGCAGGCGTACACCAATCTGCGCGGCGCAGATACGCCTGACGAGATCTGGCTCTGCGAACACGCGCCGGTCTACACCCTGGGGCAGGCAGGCCTGCCTCAGCACGTGCTCAACCCCGGCAACATTCCCATCGTCCATTGCGACCGCGGCGGGCAGGTGACCTACCACGGTCCTGGCCAGGTCATGGCCTATGCGCTGTTCGACCTGCGCCGCGCCGACATCTACGTCAAGGAATACGTCAATCTGCTGGAAGGCGCGGTCATCGACACGCTGGCCCAGATGGGCGTGGCCGACGCCTGCCGCAAGCCCGGCGCGCCGGGCGTCTACGTGCCCGATCCGGACGGGGGCGAGCTGGCCAAGATCGCGGCGCTGGGCATCAAGATCCGCAACGGCCGTGCCTACCATGGCGTGTCGTTGAACGTGCAGATGGACCTGACGCCGTTCCTGGGCATCAATCCCTGCGGCTATGCGGGCCTGCGCACCGTGGACATGGCGGCCTGTGGCGCGCGCCGCGAGCCCACCGAGACGGGCGAAGCGCTGGCGCGCAATCTGGCGCAGGCCTGGGACCGCGCAAGGAACAAAACATGAAGACCTTTAGCGCGGCCGACGTGGCCGCAACCACGCCAGAAGAACTGGCCCGCCTGCGCGAACAAGGGCCGGCCGAGGACTATGCGGCCTGGATCCGCGCGGCGGCCGAACTGGGGCTGATCGAAGCCCAGACCATCTACGGCCAGATGCTGCTGGACGGCGCCGGCGTGGAGCGCGATCCGGAACAGGGGCTGACGTGGTTCAAGCGCGCCGCCCATGCCGATCACCCCATGGCCATCAACATGGTGGGCCGCTGCTACGAGAACGGTTGGGGCGTGCCGCGTGACGACACGGTCGCGGCCTACTGGTTCCGCCTGGCCGCGGACAAGTGTCTGGACTGGGGCATGTACAACTATGCTCACATGCTGCGCAGCGGCCGCGGCAGCGTGGCGCAGGATCCCGCGGCGGCGCTGGCCCTTTACCAAAAGGCGGCAGACGCCGGCCACGTGAAGTCCATCGGCGTCGTCGGCCGCTTTTACGAGGCTGGCGAGGTGGTCGAGCAGGACATGGAACGCGCCTTCGACTGTTATCAACGCTGCGCCGAAGGCGGCGATTTCCGCGGCATGTTCCACCTGGGTCGGCTGCTCTTGCTGCGCGGACGGAAGCAGGACGCCGTGCAATGGCTGGTGCGCGTGCCTGAAACCGCCACGCCTGCGTTTCTGCAGGAAGCCAACACCATGCTGCAGGACAGCGGTTTTCCGGCGTTGTACGAGTAGGAGAGGTGTAGCGCGGCAGGGCAGAGGTAAGCACTCTCGCGCTTTACGCATCCTACGTGCTCAGTCTTTCCTCAAAAACCACTTCCACCGTAATCCGCTCGCCCGTGCCGCATTCGCCATCCAGGCGGTCCAGCAGCAACTGGCCGGCGCGCCGACCCAGGAGGGCGGCGTCGGCGCCCAGGGTGGTCAAGCCCTGCGCCCACTGCGCGGCGCTGCCGTCGTCCGAGTAGCCCAACACCGCCAGGTCCTGCGGCACGTGCAGGTCGCGGTTGTGGGCTTCCGAGACCGAGGCCGCGGCCAGCAGATCGCTCGTGCAGAACACCGCATCGAAGATCGTGTTGGTGGTCAGCAAGCGCAGGAAGGCCATGCGGCCGTCGTTCATGTGCTGCACTTCAGGCTGCACGATGTCCGCTGCCAGTTCCAATCCGAGTGCGGCTGCGCTGCTGATGAAGCCTTCGCGCCGGGCGCGTTCCCACGGGTTGTCGGCGCTGACGCAGGCGACGCGCGCATGGCGCTTGGCGGCCAGGTGCCGCGCCGCCATGCGGCCGGCTTCCGCGTTGTCGACCACCACGGCGCCGTCCAGCGGCTGTGCGGACAGGCTCCAGGTCTCCACGACGGGGATCTCCAGCGCCGCCAGGGCAGCGCGCAAAGCAGGATCGTCCAGCGGGCCGATGGCCAGGGCGGCGGCGGGGCGCAGCTCGCCCAGCAGGGGCTGTGACTGGGCCTCATGCCAGGGGCCGGCGGCCAGGTAGTAGCCCGCAGGCAGCAGCAATCCGGCGCAGGCCTGGATGGCGCGGGCCGCGGGCGCCCAGTCCAGTCGGGGTGCGATCAGAGCGATGGGGCGGGGCGGGGGCAGGGAAGACATGGGCAAAACCGGCGGATTCGTCAGGCGTGACGATAACCCAGCCCGGCTGCGGCCAAGGAGGCTTGCCGCCCGGGGGACGGGACCCCGCGCGGCGGATCCGGGCGGCGGAGGGTAAAATGCCGTTTTTGTCTCAGACCCGGCGCGCGCTCGCGCCGGTCATGAAGGTGCTCCATGTCCACGCTCGCCGAGTCTCCTGTTCCCTCGAACGAATCCGCCGCTGCGCCCGCGGAAGCGGTCTACGATCCGACGCAAAAGCAGAAATCGCAGGCCAAGACCGCGCGCATCCCGATCAAGATCGTTCCGGCCGAGCGCCTGAAGAAGCCTGAATGGATCCGCGTGAAGGCCGCCGCGCCCGGCTCGCGCTTCTACGACATCAAGCGCATCCTGCGCGAGCACAACCTGCACACGGTGTGCGAGGAAGCGTCCTGCCCGAACATCGGTGAATGCTTCGGCAAGGGCACGGCCACGTTCATGATCATGGGCGACAAGTGCACCCGCCGCTGCCCCTTCTGTGATGTGGGCCACGGCCGCCCGGATCCACTGGACACCAACGAACCCCTGAACCTGGCGCGCACCATCGCCGCGATGAAGCTGTCCTATGTCGTGATCACCTCGGTGGACCGCGACGACCTGCGCGACGGCGGCGCCGGCCACTTCGTGGATTGCATCACGCACATCCGCGAACTGTCGCCCAGCACCCGCATCGAGGTGCTGGTGCCCGATTTCCGCGGCCGCCTGGACCGCGCGCTGACCATCCTGAACGCCGGTCCCCCGGACGTCATGAACCACAACCTGGAAACCGTGCCGCGCCTGTACAAGCAGGCGCGCCCGGGCTCGGACTACATGCACTCGCTCAAGCTGCTGGCCGAGTTCAAGAAGCTGCACCCTGAAGTCCCCACCAAGTCCGGCCTGATGCTGGGCCTGGGCGAAACCGACGAGGAAATCCTGCAGGTGATGCGGGATATGCGCGAGCACAACGTGGACATGCTGACGATCGGGCAGTATCTGCAGCCGTCGGAACACCATCTGCCGGTGCTGCGGTACGTGCATCCGGATACTTTCGCCATGTTCGAGCGCGAGGCTTATGCGATGGGGTTCTCGCATGCGGCGGTGGGCGCGATGGTGCGGTCTTCGTATCATGCCGACGAACAGGCGCATGCGGCTGGGGTGAATTGACCTGCCGGCATCAGAAGCGCCGTTGGTTGGTGGGTCATGGTGGCGGCCGCGTGTCCGCGGAAATTCTTGAGAAATAGCGCATGACCCTGCTAGAGAAATATAGCGATAGCATGCGTGCCTGCGTCATGCCGGGTTGTCCCTATTCGGCATCCGAATCCCGAGTTCACTTGCGCTACCCGTCGCGGCCAATTGGTACGATGGGTGGGCGTCGCGCTGTGGCACCAATGGAGGTATTTCCACAATGAGGCAGTTTCCGAGCAATCCGCTTGCGCTTGTATCGAGCGGGGTGCGTAACGGAGGTTTGATCGTCGCTTCAATCAAGCGAGAAGTGATTGGGCGCTATAAAGGCTCCGTCATGGGATTGATGTGGTCGTTCATCAATCCCATCATCATGCTTGCGATCTACACCTTCGTGTTTAGTGTCGTCTTTAAAGCACGATGGAATACTGGCAGTGACTCTCGAACCGAGTTTGCCTTGGTATTGTTTTTGGGACTGATCGTCTTCAATCTTTTTGCCGAGTGCTTTAACAAGGCGTCTGGATTGATTGTTGGTAATCCAAATTTCGTCAAGAAGGTGGTGTTTCCGCTGGAAATTCTGCCCTGGATTACGCTAGGTGCCGCTCTGTTCCATACGTTGATAAGCTTGGTGGTATGGCTGCTGGCATATATGGTCCTATTTGGCGTGCCTCACTTGACCACGCTTTATGTGCCAGTGATCCTGGTGCCGTTTTGCCTTTTTATCTTGGGGCTATGTTGGATACTGGCATCGCTGGGTGTGTACTTGCGTGATGTGTCCCAGTTCATCGGAATCATGACGACCGTGGTGATGTTCATGTCGCCCATTTTTTATCCGCCCCAACAGTTGCCTGAACCATATCGTCACTTGCTGTACCTGAATCCGCTTACTTTCATTGTCGAGCAAATGCGCGCCGTAGCCTTTTTCGGTAACCCGCCGGATCCGTTGGGATTGGCGCTATACGCTGCTGCGGCGGCAGTGTTTGCATGGCTGGCATTTGCGTGGTTCCAGAAGACCAGGAAGGGGTTTGCTGATGTCCTCTGAGACTTCGATATCGGTATTCAATGTCAGCAAGTGCTATCACGTTTATGAACGTCCGCGCGATCGTCTTTTGCAAATGTTGGCGCGCGGTCATAAGCAGTTCTTTAAGGAATTCTGGGCGCTGAAGGATATCTCGTTCGAGATAAAGAAAGGCGAGGTGATCGGCATCGTGGGCCGCAACGGCTCTGGCAAATCGACCCTTTTGCAGCTTATTTGCGGCACCTTGAATCAGAGCGCGGGCGAAGTGTCTACCGTCGGACGGGTTGCTGCGCTGCTTGAGTTGGGGTCCGGCTTTAATCCCGAGTTTACGGGGCGTGAGAATGTCTTCCTCAATGGCGCAATCCTGGGTCTGACTCGTCAAGAGATTGCTTCCAAGATGGATCGCATTCTTGCCTTCGCGGAAATCGGCGATTTCATTGACCAGCCGGTCAAGACTTATTCCAGCGGGATGTATGTCCGATTGGCGTTCGCCATCCAGGCCAATATCGATCCGGATATTCTGATCGTCGATGAAGCCTTGGCGGTTGGCGATGCCTATTTCACCCATCGGTGCATGTTGCGCTTTGAGCAATTACGGGAACGTGGAACCACGATTCTCTTCGTATCTCACGACGCGAATGCGGTGAGGTCGTTGTGCGAGAAATGCATCTGGTTGGAAAACGGTCAAATGGTCGCTTTCGACACGGCATCGAAGGTGGTCGACCGTTACTTGGCGGCGCTTTTCGGGTATGAACAGGGCGAGGCCCAAACGCCTGCAGCTCAGGTGGAAGATCAGCCTGCTCCTACCAGTCCAGCTGCGGGCATCGAACGGGAAATTCCCAATATCGATCGGCGTATCGGGGATGGTATCTGTTCGATTATCGGTGTAGGTCTTTACGACGAAGAGATACGCCCGGCGCAGACAGTCATCCATGGTTCTCGAGTCGTTCTTCGGTTTAGTATCCGAAATGAGTCCATGGAAGCGGGTGAGAAGATCATTGCGGGCTATATTTTTCGTACTCAGAAAGGCATAGAGCTGGCCAGCACGAATAGTGATGTCGAGAAGACGACTGTGAATGTCGGAGGGGTAGGCAGCATTACGACGGTAACGTTCACTGTCGATTTGCCGCTGCTACATCCTGGCTCTTACGCATTCAGTCCCGCAGTCGCATACCGTTCCGAGCTGGGTGATATAAAAATGGCAGACCGCGTGGAAAATGCCATTGTTTTCATGGTGTCATCAGAGAGACAGGTGCACGCGATGATGAATTTTCCGACCACCGTTTCGGCGATGTGTGGCGAATGATTGTCAGAATCAGGCCGCCAGCTGTGTTCAGCGCACGAAGGAAATTTCAGGCGTTGCTCGCGTGGCGGGATTTTTACAGGTTGTCTGTTCGCAACTCGCCGAACAATAGCAGGGGCATTTATGAGTAGCCATCCATCCAAGACTAACATTCACGCTTCCATCATTGTTTTGGCGTACAACAATCTCGAGGAGACCACGGCGCCTTGCCTGGAATCGATACTCGAGCATACCGACCTGACTCGTCACGAATTGATTGTTGTCGATAACGCATCCAGTGATGGTACGGCCGAATATCTGCGCCAGTTTCAATCGAAGCATCCATATGTTCGGATGTGCTTGAACGATGTAAACAAGGGATACGCCGGCGGCAACAACGACGGCATGCGGCTCTCCAATGGACGCATCCTTGTCTTGCTGAATAACGATACGCTTGTGGGGCCAGGCTGGCTGGAGCCGTTGGTAGAAGTGTTGGATAAGGATCCCAGTGTTGGAATGGTCGGCCCTGTAACCAACTCAGCTGGTAATGAGCAACGAGTCGTGCTGCCAGAAGTCACTCAAGACGCCTTCGTACCAGCTACCGTTTCCTATCTGGCTCTACAAAGCGGCATCTATTCCGAAACGGAGAAATTAGGATTTTTCTGCGTGGCCATACGTCGGGATGTCATTGACAAGATCGGGATGTTGGACGAAGCCTTCGGCATCGGCATGTTCGAAGACGATGACCTCTGCGTGCGGGCGCGAAAGGCCGATTATCGACTGCTGATCGCGGAAGGCTCTTTCGTATATCACAAGGGTAGTGTCTCTTTCAGCAAGTTGGGGGCTGAAAAATATCAGGGTTTGTTTTTCAAGAACCTCGCTTATTTCTTTGAGAAGCACAACATAGCGTGGACTTACACGGATATTGCCATCGCTGCATGGAAGCGACTTAAACAGGACATGCGGAGCGCGATATCGGGAGATGCGGCCGCGACTGCCAGGGTGAACAGTAGAGCTTCACTAATGGACGAAACCTTGGGCCAGGCGCGACGCCAGGAAGAGACTGCCTTGCAGTCGTCGTCTACTGACCTGTCCAACCGGATTGCCGCGAAGAAGCACGCTGAACTAATGGCAATATCAGATTGGGCAACGTCGCTCAAGGAGGAAAACGCAAAGCTGTTGCACGAGCACGCTCAACTGATGGAAATGTCGGATTGGGCAGCGTCGCTCAAAGAGGAGAACGCAAAGCTTCTGCAGGAGCATGCCGAACTGATGGAGATGTCAGATTGGGCAACGTCGCTCAAGGAGGAGAATGCAAAGCTGTTGCGTGCGCTGGACGAGCAGGGACGGATGCTCGAAAGTACCGCGCCGACAGCCGCTCCCGGGGTGCTGCCCGCCGCTCGCGCCTTGGCGCGCGCGGTGAAAGGCAGTCTCAAACAGCTCATCCGCGGATAACCAAGCCGTGCTTTAGCGTCATGGCTTGGAGCTCACGGCGAGGGGCCGCATCTTTGGAAAGTGCGGTCAAGCTGCGGCCATTGTCTGCTTGAATGTCTTGAAGAACGAGATGCTTGTATGAATATCATTCAAACCGAAATACCTGAAGTCCTGCTTATCGAGCCTCGCGTTTTTGGCGATGAGAGAGGATTTTTCTTTGAGAGTTTTAATAGTCGAAGTTTCAATACTGCGGTAGGGCGGGATGTCAATTTCGTTCAAGACAATCACTCTCGCTCCGCACAAGGAGTGCTCAGAGGCCTGCACTATCAGATCGTCCAACCGCAAGGTAAGCTGGTGCGGGTGGTAACGGGATCGGTGTTCGATGTCGCGGTAGATATGCGCAGGGGCTCTCCCACGTTCGGAAAGTGGGTAGGTGAGGTTCTGAGCGCGGACAACAAGCGGATGTTGTGGGTCCCTGAGGGCTTTGCGCATGGCTTCCTGGTGCTATCCGAGACCGCGGACTTCTTGTACAAGACCACGGACTTCTATGCACCGCAGCATGAACGCTGCGTGATCTGGAGCGATCCTACATTGGCGATAGATTGGCCTGCCGATGTGGTGCCTCGCTTGTCGAAAAAGGATGAGCTGGGAGCCAAGTTCGTGGAAGCGGATGCGTTCGCCTGAAACCTGGTCATTGTGCTTGCTGTGATGTGCGGTCCCTAAAGGCTTTTCTTCCGACCAAATTATCAGTGTCTCCTGGTTGCACTCCTCTTGACCATCAGTGAGAAACTGACCGGAAGTAAAAGGCACTTTTTGCCTTTCGCATGTGTGTGCCCGAGATCAACCATGGCTATTCATCTTTCCCGTAGGTGGCGGTGCGAATTTCCACTTGACGCTTGTATGACGTGCCGTCGCGCCCGGTAGAACGGCCGAGAATTCCATTTGAATAGCAGATTTATAGAGGTATAGCGATGTGTAATGCCTGGTGCATGGATTGGGGAAAGGAAGCCTTGCCGCACGTCAAGAAAGGGGCGCGCGTATTGGAGGTGGGATCTCGCGACGTGAATGGAACTTTGCGGACGATCTTCGCTGATCCGCAGAGCGAGTACGTGGGTATCGATATTTTCGAAGGCCCCGGGGTCGACCTCGTATTGGATGCTTCGCGCATTGTCGGCCAATTCGGAACGGAAGCCTTCGATGTCGTGCTCTCCACAGAGATGCTGGAGCATTGCTACGATTGGCAAGGCGCGCTGTACCAGATGGCTGCCACCTTGCGGGAGGGGGGCATACTCGTGCTGACGACTCGCTCCCCGGGATTCGAGTTGCATGATTATCCCGCCGATCATTGGCGCTTTTCGCACCAGGACTTTGTCGACATTTTTTCACCCTTGGGCGAGTTGATCGCCGTCGGCGACGATATGACGTTGGGCTGGCCCTGCGGCGTCGGCGTGATCGTTCGTCGTACCTGCTCGGCGGAAGAGCTTCAAGCCTGGGTAAAGCGCTTGCGGGAATTTCCCGTGTACTCAATGGAAGAAGAAGCGCGTAGCCAGGAAGTTGAAACGCGAAGCAGCACGGGCTCGCCCACCACCGATTCCATGGTCTTTGATCAATACAGCCGCTATCAAGGTTGTGTGCGTATCCTGCGGGATGCTGGTCTACAACCGGGCGCTACGGTGCTGGACGTCGGTAGCGGGCCCGAATGTCTTCTTGGCTCTTTCCTTGGAGAAGCAACCATCACGTATGTCGATCCGTTGCTTGCGGGTAAGGACGGCCCACATCGGATCAGCGGTGACGTGTTCACCCAGCGCCTGGATGATTGCAAGTTTGATTATGTATGTGCCGTGGATGTGTTGGAGCACGTTCCCGCGCAACACCGCGAAGCGTTCTTGGATCGACTGACTGAATTGGCCGACAAGGCCGTGCTTGTGGGTTTTCCGCCGGAAGAGGGTGGCTATGCCCGCGAGACGGATGACATGGTCAACTCGGAGTACGAGCGGATCCATGGCAGTGTTTACAGCTGGCTGGCGGAACACTATCACTACGGCCTTCCTGTGGCGGCATCGGTCAACGATCACTTCGCCCGAAACGGGTTTCCAACAACCTCCGTGGGCCATGGCCACGTGCCCTGGTTGAAGCGCCTGCTCTCCAAAGTGATTTGCTATTGGGACGTACAGCCACTCAAGCCGGAGGTTCTGGATGTTTCGAAGAGCTTCAACGAGGACCTGGCCCCCTATGACTTTGCTCCGCCACACTACAGAATCTTCGTCCTTGCGTCGAAGTCGGGGACACCGATCAAGTTGCCCGACTACCAGCCATCGCCGGAACTGCAGGCAGTTCTGGATTCCAGATTCGAATCGTTGGCTTCCGCTTTGGACGATCTGATTCTTAAGAGAGCTGTGGGGCTGCTCAAACACCAAGAACAGGAGTTGGCGTCTGCCAAGGCAGACGCACATACCGCTTCGCTCTGGGGAGTGCGGGCGACTGAAGAAATCAAAACTCGCGATGATGAGATCCGCCGCCTGCAATCCGAACTCAGTCGCATGACCGAGTGGGGCGGAGAGGTGAATGAGGAAATCAAAAGTCGCGACGATGAGATTCGCCGCCTGCAATCCGACGTCGGCCGTATGAACGAGTGGGAGGGTGGGGTACAGGACGAGATCAGAAATCGTGACGATGAGATTCGTCGTCTGCAATCCGACATCAGCCGTGTAACCCAATGGGGGGGGGAAGTGAATGAAGGGGTTAGAAGTCGCGATGACGAGATTCGTCGCCTGCAGACCGAGGTCGGCCGGATGAGCGAATGGGGGGAGGAGGTGAAAGAAGGGTTTAGAAGTCGCGACGATGAGATCCGTCGCTTGCAATCCGAGGTCGGTCGTATGAGTGAGTGGGGCGGGGGAATGAACGAAGAGATCAAAATTCGCGACGATGAGATTCGTCGCTTGCAATCCGACGTCAATCGCATGACAGAGTGGGGGAAATCGCTGGATATCCAGCTCGCCCAACGAGACGCTGCGCTCGAAAAGGCCCGTGCGGAAATGGAGGACTATACCCGCGTGAATCAACGGGGGAGCGTTCGCATGGGTGTGCGCCTTATCAAGGCGGCAGCCCGGCGCCATTTGGCGGCGTCGCCGGTTGGCGACGTCGTACGCAGCGTCCGTAGCTACAAGGCCAGACGGCAGTCTCGCACCAATGTGGACGCGATTACTCAATCCTTGAAGCGGAACAATGGCCGTCTTTTGCTGGTGTTTCCAATCATCACCTGGGACTTCCGCTGGCAGCGGCCCCAGCATTTCGTGACGCGGCTGCGCGACAATGGATATTCGGCGTGCTATTTGGCAATGTCGATGACCCCCTTGGGTAGAAAATTCGCCTCGCCTGCCGAAGCTGCGGCCACGCTGAGCCTGAATGAGCTGGACAAGGACGTAGCCCAGGTATGGTTGCATACCAAGGATCCAATCAATATCTATACCGACACCCTGGCTGGCGACGATCTCGACAACGTCGTGGCAGGCTTGTCCGAGTTGATACGTGATACCAAACCCAAATCCATCCACTACCTGCTCCAGTTTCCTGGATGGTGGCCGGTCGCCCAACAGCTCAAAGAAAAATTCGGCGGAAAGATAGTCTTTGATTGCATGGATGACCACGCGGGATTCAGTACGAATACGGCACAGGCGCTGAAGGTTGAACAAGCCCTCATCGAGGCCGCAGATCTGGTCATAGCGTCCTCGGCATTGCTGGAAGATCGATGCCATTTGCTTAACCCGCGTACTGTTCAGATTAAAAACGGGACCGAGTTCAAACACTTTGCGCAACCCGTTCGTAATGGATTGCTCGAAGCCTACAGTGATAAGCCCATTGTGGGATATTACGGTGCAATATCGGATTGGTTTGACACTGAACTTATCGCACATTGCGCCCGGGCAAAGCCAGATTGGAATTTCGTGCTCATCGGGGCCACCGCGGGAGCAGACCTGAATCCCCTCCAAGGATTGCCGAACGTTCATCTGTGCGGGGAGAAGTCGTATGTCGACCTTCCCGGATATCTGGCGTACTTCGACGTTTGCACGATTCCATTCAAGTTGGTACCCCTGACTCTCGCCACCAACCCGGTCAAGTTCTATGAATATATGAGCGCGGGCAAGCCGGTCGTTTCCATCGATCTACCCGAGCTGGCTGCTTATGCAGATGATTGCTATCTGGCTCACAATGCCCGTGAATTCATCGAGCAGCTAGAGAAGGCCATGGAACAGCGGCAAGATGAAGAGAAAATCAGGCGGCGTATTGAGCTTGCCAAGGAAAACTCATGGGACGCTCGGGTAAAATCACTGCTGAAGACCGCCGCTTTTTCCAAGCCGTGAAGCTAGTGTTTTGACCCTGGCAAGTACTTTCCAATTTATTGTGAAGACCCATGGACGCATCCATCGTCGTTCTGACTTATAACAATCTAAACGAAACAACAGCTCCTTGCCTTGAATCGATCATCGCGAACACGGACCTGACACGTAACGAGTTGATCATTGTTGACAACGCGTCCGCTGACGGCACGCGTGAGTATTTGCTGGAATTTCAACGCAAGTACCCATTCATCCATCTTCGCTTGAATGAAACGAATAAGGGTTACGCCGGGGGGAACAACGACGGCATGAAAACGGCGCGGGGCGAGGTGGTCGTTTTGCTCAATAACGACACGTTGGTGCCTCCTGGATGGCTTCCTCGCTTGACCCGGCTGTTCACTGAAAATAAGCAGGTCGGACTGATCGGTCCGGTAACGAACTCGGCCGGCAACGAGCAGAGGCTCGAACTCGACGGGGTCAACGAAAACACCTACGAAGAAATAACTTCGGCATATATCCAACGCCACCAAGGAGTTTGGTTTGCAACCGAGCGCCTTGGATTCTATTGCGTTGCGGTTCACCGGCGAGTTATAGAAAAGATCGGATATCTGGACGAAGGTTTTGGCCTGGGCATGTTCGAAGACGATGACTATTGCGTGCGAGCCAGGCGCGCGGGTTTTGTCTTGGCCGTAATTGAAGACTGCTTTGTCTATCACAAGGGTAGTGTGTCTTTCGGCAAATTAGCTACCCAAAAATACAAGGCCTTGTTTGAGCGAAACAAGGCCTTGTACACAAAAAAACACGACGTCACATGGTCGTTTTCGGAAATCGCCCTAAGCTATTGGGAAAAACTGGATAAAGACCTCAGAGTCATGTTTGAAGGTCCCCGGACTCCGGAAGCTGTGGCGGCGCTGGAGCGAATTGAGTTGCGGTGGGAAAACTTTCGTCACCTACTTGTGCAAGTTCATTCCGCTGAAGTATCAAATCAGATTTCCGGCGGACAGCCACCTGCTGTGCTGGCTCGTTCAAAATGGCAGACCAGGTGGTTCAATTTTCGTCGGAACGTCTTGCGCGGAACTTGGCGTGAGAGGGTTCGTTATGGACGATATATAGCATCGCGCTTGGCGATTCGAGCCGGTGTCAAGGGAGCGGAATCGGATCCATCGAAGGAGTTGATGGAAAAGGTAAGGCGGACGCTGGGAAATTTCGAACAGCGGCGTGTGGTGATTTTTCCCGCGACCATTGATTACTCCTATATGCGGCAGCGCCCGCAGAGTTTGGCGAAGGCGTTCGCCGACATGGGATTTCTCGTCATATATGGCACGCTCAATCACACAACAGACAAGGTCAAGGACATAGAGGAGGTTTCTCCTGGATTGTTTTTAGTGCAGGAATGGGATATTTTCCCGCTGCTGCCACATATCCTGGAGCCTGGAAACGTAATTTATTATTGCCTCTGGCCAAACAATCTTCGGCATGTGGAATACCTGCCATATTCCAGGCTTGTGTATGACTACATGGATGATTTGTGCCTGCTCGATTTGCCTTCGGAGCAAGTAAAGGCCATGCACGATGAAATGCTGCAACGTGCGGACCTCGTAACCGTCTCGGCGCAGCGTTTATACGATACCTTGCCGGCGGATCGCCGGGATGCAGCGTTGATACTGCCCAATGCTGTTGGCGAAGAGTTCATTGCTGCCTTGGCCGTGCCGCAGGCGGTGCCTGAAGCTCTCAAGGATTTTGAACGGCGCCCGGTAATCGGTTATTACGGAGCATTGGCGCCGTGGATCGACTTCGAACTGTTGGAGCATGTCGCCGATAGTCTGCCCGACCATGTCCTCGTAGTAATTGGCCCCGTACTCGACGGTGCCGATGAAAGCCTAAATTCACTTTGCACTCGGGCCAACGTACGCCATTTCCCGGCGATGGAACAATTGGATTTGGTGCCGTACCTGCAGCATTTCGATCTTTGCATCATTCCCTTCGTAGTCAATCAGATCACCAACTCCGTCTCGCCTGTCAAACTCTATGAGTACTTGGCGGCTGGCAAACCGGTTATCGCGACTGCAACAGAGGAGTGTGGTCGGATCCCATTCGTGAAGATTGCGGTCGATAAAGAAGAGTTTGTGACGTTGGTGCGTAGCTCCTCTCTATTGGAGGCCGAGGCGGCTGAGAGTCGCGCCTACGCTGCTTCGCAAACCTGGTCTGCACGCGCCGCTGAGGTGGCGAGCCGGCTGAAGTTGGATTCGTACTAGGGCGGAAACATCGTGCTCGGAAAACTCAAGGCTTTGGCCAGCTTTGCACTGAGCGATCCAAAACTGACGCTTCGTTTGTTGACTTGGCGGCGTGTGCGCAATGCCTTTGCGGCGCTCTTCGGCCAGCAAGGCAACATGGGGCAGCTCGTGACGCGTTACGAGGCGATCTACCGGCCAGACGCCGGCGGTGAAACCGTAACCGACTGGGGGCTGCCCACCGCGGCGGGAGACGTGTTTTTCTTCTCGGTCATAGACTGGGACTTCCGGTTCCAGCGACCCCAACATCTCGCGCTGGGACTGGCAAATCAAGGATATCGGGTCATCTATGTCTGCCCGACGCCCCTCGTGGCTGGGGGGAAGCGCGATTACGTCGTCCTGAAGAGTCCTGCGTCGGGGCTTTTTGTAGTGCAAATCTCCTCTGGAAAATTCCGCCTGCCCGATTTGCATCAGAGCGATATCACCGAGCAGGAGGCACGGGGTTTCCTGCATTCCCTGCATTCTTTGTTCAACGATATGGGTGCCAAAACGGCGTCCGCAATTGTGGAGCACCCGGCCTGGTATCCCGTCGTGAGTTGTCATTCCTGGCATAGTCTTGTATATGACTGTCTGGATCAGCACGCGGGGTTCGGAGGGTCCGCGTCAGACCGATTGGCGGCGGTGGAGCGAGCATTGGTTCAACGCGCGACGTGCAATGTTGCCAGTTCGCAAGCGTTGCTGAACAGACTCCAAGAGTACGGAGGGGATGCTAGCGAATATATGCTTATCCGCAACGGCTGCGAATTTGACAGATTCGCGGCGGTGAGTCGAGCGCAATGTAGCGCGATGCCCGTTATCGGCTATGTTGGAGCAATTTCCGAGTGGTTTGATTTTGACCTGCTGCTCGCTGTTGCCCAAGGAAATCCGAAATGGACCTTTGTTTTGGTCGGGGCCTCGGTTGGGGCTGAAGAAAAGAAAGCGAATCTTCCTTCGAATGTGAAATTTATCGGCGAAATCCCCTACAGCGATGTCCCTGGGATGCTATCGACCTTCGATGTTTGCGTGATTCCGTTTATCCTCTCTCCACTAACCATCGCTACCAATCCCGTCAAGCTTTACGAATATTTGGCCGCAGGTTGCCCTATTGTTGCCACGCCACTGCCGGAATTGGCTGGCCTCGAAGCGTTGGGTGTGTGCTGTGCGGAAAACGCGTCGGGGTTTGCAGAAGCAATCGAAAAATTGCTTCCCGACGCTCGTGATGCGGAATCGGTGACGCGGCGTCGAGAATGGGCCGCTCAGCATGGTTGGTCGGGCAGGAGTACTTCGCTTGCGCAAGCGCTTGAAATCGGCGGTGGCCGCCGGCACTTAGATGGTCAAGATGCTTTAGAATCTCCTAAAAAAAATTGAGTTTCCAAAAAATACAAAGTTGAGCATCAAATGAAGATACTAGTTGTGTTCGGCACGCGTCCTGAGGCCATCAAGATGGCTCCCGTCGTGCACGCTTTTCAAGCTGATTCAGGCTTTGAGTGCAGAGTTTGCGTGACCGGACAGCACCGCCATATGCTCGATCAGGTGCTTTCGTTGTTTGAGATCAAGCCGAATTATGACTTGAATATTATGCGTCCCAATCAGGATATAACCGACGTCACTTCGTCGATTCTGCTGGGCTTGCGTGAGGTTTTTTCCCAATTCAAGCCGGACTATGTCCTGGTGCATGGAGATACCGCTACGACGCTGGCTGCGTCGCTTGCGGCCTACTATCATCGAATTCCGGTCGGTCACATTGAAGCCGGTTTGCGAACCGGAAATTTGTACTCGCCGTGGCCGGAAGAGGGAAATCGAAAAATTACCGGGGCGCTTGCGAAATTGCATTTCGCTCCGACCGGGCTGTCGCGTGACAACCTTCTGCGCGAGGGCGTCGTCGAAGAAGACGTAGAAGTCACCGGAAATACGGTGATTGACGCCCTTCTTTGGGTAAAAGACAAGCTGGAATCAGATGCCGAGGTTCGGCAGCAGGCATCGGCCGGATATGAGTACTTGTCGCCAGACCGAAAAATTGTCCTGATTACAGGTCATCGCCGAGAGAGTTTTGGCGACGGTTTCGAGCGGATTTGCACGGCGATCCAGCGGTCGGCTAGCGAGTTTCCCGAGGTGGACTTTGTCTATCCAGTCCATATGAATCCAAACGTCAGGGAGCCGGTCCAGAGGATCCTGAGCCGACAGCGGAACGTGCACATTGTGGAGCCCATCGACTATCTACCCTTTGTTCATTTGATGAATCAGTCCCACATCATCTTGACGGACTCGGGAGGAATTCAGGAGGAAGCGCCATCGCTTGGCAAGCCTGTACTGGTCATGCGCGATACTACGGAGCGGCCGGAGGCGGTCCAAGCAGGCACGGTACGTCTCGTGGGAACGGATGTGGAAGCCATTGTCGGCGGTATACGGCTGCTGCTGACGGATGCAGACGTCTACGCCAGCATGAGTCAAGCCCATAACCCGTATGGCGATGGAAAGGCGTGCTCGCGTATCCTCAATCGATTGAAAATGGCTGATTGAAGGCGGCAGGCCAATAGCGGGGAACCAAGGCACTGCGGCAATGGTCTCCCCGCTTGTCTCTGATCGCTCGATGCGCTCGCCCTAAATGATCGGCGATCATGTGTACTAGATTACTCTATCCTCGGACATTCACAAGCCAGAAACTGCTTCAATTCATCGGGTGTTCCGAGTACGTGCACGGTAGAAACCGGCACGTCTTGAATAGAAATATTCAATCCCTTGTCGACGAGATGATTGTACAAAGGGGCAACATATTTCTCCCCTTTTACCAAATTGTCGGCATTGCTGAAATAGTCGTTATAGGCCTTTTCATAGTCCGCGGCCTTGGCAAACCAATACAAACCAATCGATGCGTGATCGGAGATTCGCGTTTTCTCCGTTACGCGTGTCGCCCATTGCTGGTCGGACAATTCTACAAAGCTCCAATGATCCCCGGGTGCGGAAAAACAAGGTATCCAACCATCGGACTGTGGGCGGATATCGGTAGGCTGTAGCGCCTTCGGCTCGACAAATGTATCTATGTTGTAGATCAGGAGAGGCTGGTCTTTTCGCCAAATATCACTTGCCTGCATTGCGGTTGTTGCTTGTCCATCAGTGACTGCCGAGAGTTCGATGATGTGAAAATCCTGTATGTCCAAGGCTGCGCAGCGGGCGCGCACATAGTCAGCCGATGCGTTGGATTCCAGGGTTACAAAAATAATCCGACTCTCAGGAGTAATGAAATTGCGTAACGAAAGCAATGACCAGTCGAACAGGCTCCTGCCGTGAGCAATGATCTCGTATTTGGGAACGGTGTAGCCTGCCGTGTAAAAACGGGAGCCGCGGCCAGCCATGGTTATGACTATATTGGTGGCCATTGTTCAATGTTCCTTGCCGAGCATGGTGTGGATCTCTTCTTCGGAAAGGCTGAGAAATTCGTTTGGTCGGATTGCTCTGTCGTCGATGTAAAAGCCATTTTTTCGAGGCCAGGGCTTGCCGAATAAAATCTCGTCGTACGGCACGTTCCATCTCTCGAGCCATTCCAACAAGACCGGTGCGGTGTGGCGGTTTATTAGGCCCACATTGTTGCTATATGTCTTCATGTTCCGGGACGTGTACAGCAATATGCGATAGCCCTTGTTGTGATACTCGCGCAATTTCTCTATGAAATCAAGCCGCGGGCGGACATCGCTATAACTCTCGCCTTCGCGTTTTATGTCGCATATGGTTCCGTCAACGTCAACAACGAGCGTTCCGTCCTGATGTAGGTGCTTTTCATCCATTTTCAATTTCATCCAGAATACTTTTCGCTCGAAGAAGAAACGCTACGATCTTGTTCGGGTGATCTATATGAAGCGGCAACATAGAAAGAAACAACGAGGCCTCGGCGAGGCGCACGGTTCTCGTATCGTATCCCATCGCCGACAATTGGTTGGTGAATATCTGCTTCAGTTGCGGCGGATGGCTATAGTGTATGTCAAGCGTCAAATGGTTGCTCGCCGTGAAGCCAATCGTGTATAGGCCATTGTTTATAAAATCGTAATCCCCTAACACGCTGTGCGAAACCTTGGCAAAATCATAGAATGGATGAGTCCATAGCTCGTCCTCTGAGACGGCGCCTTTTGGATCAATCAGCATTAACAGATAGCGCTGTGGGTCGTACAACAAATTGGAGAAACACGGATCTCCATGCCCGATCGCCAGGTAGTTCAGAGCGAAAGACTTTTCCATTTTGGAATACAACCGCAGATATCGCGCCAGCTGTTGTTCCATACCAAGTTCGGTATTGGCCGCCAACACCAGGTTATTAATCCTGGCGCCCTCCGGCAGTGCGAGAAAGGCCGCGGCACGTTCTTCTACTTTCTTAACGAACAAGCTATGTGCATAACCGACGCAGTCGACCAGGGATGCTTGTTTGCGAGGACGTTCCTGCAGAAAGAAGAGCAGCTTGCTGACAAAGGGTGGAAAGGACTCGATGCTGAACGCGCCGTGCACCCACTGCAAGGCTGCGTCGGCCAAGTAGTAGCGAAGCATGCGGTAGGACGCGGTATCGCCTTCGTCCTTGTAGTCGAACGGTTGAATAAGCCAAGGCCGCATCGCCTCGGGGACCAAATGGTGGAAGGCGTACTCGCTGCGCATCTTCCTTTTGTCACGAGAGCGCTTGGTGTAATAGTAAGCGTCAATGTGAACTTCATTGAAATGCCTGGTGGCGGTTGAGCCCGTCGTGAAAGTCAGAAAGTCCTGAATACGGCTCAAGTCCAGCGGCCGAATCGACTCCAGTCGCTGCGCCTGTTGCCAGGCAGGACTGCCTTCATGCAGAGGTGACGCCTCAAATTCTGGCCATAGCTCAGCCAATGCGTGGACATTGCTCAGAAACACCATCAGAGGCTTATACAGGCGATCCGTGAAGGCTTCCTCGGCGTAAGGCAGGCGTTCGATGAGCTGAAACAGACGCTCGGGTTGAGGAAAGCCGGCACGCGCGGCGACGATGCATATTGCCGTGTCTTCAGGACTTATGCTGATCCGTGCCAGAAGATCCTCTTGGTCGCTTTTCGAGCGCAGCCGAATCAAATTCTCCCGCGCCCATTGGGGAATGCAGCTGCGGAAGTGTTCGAAAAGGCTCTGACGGCGAAAAATAATGTCCCCAAAGCGACGGTTTCCAACAATCGCCTGTAACTCCGTACCGACCAGTTCCCGGTCGTCGTATACCAATAGGATATTTCGTCGCGAAGAGTTGTTCATTTGGTTCTGCGGATGCGATGAAAAGTCAAAGTGAGCAAGATGACGAACAGCAGAGACAGAGCAATCACCGATACGGACTGATAGACGAGAGCCGCTGTTTCTACCTGTTCGTTTGAACTGGCGATGCTTGCGAGCAGGCCAGAGGTCACGATTTCTGCAATGTCGGGGTATGCCGTCATGATCTGGCGTGTGGCCACAGTCACGGCAGCTATTTCACAGCCCCAAATCAGCATAGAGATCAAGAGCAGTGCAGAAAGACGGCCTTCAATGGAGCGTTGGATTGTTGCTTCAAATGCTCTCAATGCATAGCTGACTTTCAATATCCAGAGTCCCCGGCGAGTATGACTTGACAATACTAGATGACGATTGAGATACACAAAGACTTTGGTGACGGCAAAAAAAATAGCAAGGCCCAGGCTGCTCGCAATCACGAAGATGAAAAATAGCGCGCGCACCGAAGAGGGCACATCGAAGTTGAACAGATAAAGACAAAGAATTAAACCTGTCAAAACGACAACGTCACCGAACCTCTCGGATACCCATACTGCCAGCGCCTTTTGCCTGCCGTCGTAGACGTGAAAAAATGCGGATAGCCGTAGAATCTCGCCCAACTTGAACGGAATCAAGCTGCTTGGGAACGCGGTCAAGGCGTGGGCGGTAACGAGATCGAAGGAGGCCTGCCGCTCGTCCAGTGTGAGTAGCGTAAGCCTGGCCATGCGCAACACGTGCCCAAGCGTGTAGAACACGGCAGCCACGGTAAGAGTTATTATTCCGAAACTCGACGTGGCTAATCTCAAGGCGTCAAAATGGTATGCGAGCCAGCCAAAAATAATAATGAGCAGGCCAGCAAGATATATTCGGATTCCGCGACTCATGAGCCGGTACTTTGAGGGGGGGTATTAACCTGCACGGCGTCAGATGCATAGGTGGCATGAGGCCGTGCGCGCATCTCGTGCGTTAGAAAACGCCCGCGACCGATAAAGTATCTTCCCAAAAGTCCAAGTACTTTGAATGCCTGTTGGAAGAGCTTGACATTGGAGCGTTGGTCCTCTTCTCGCCAGCTGATTGGAAAGAACTTCACATTCTGGCGCCTGTGATAACTCCCCAATAGCATCACATAATTGAATGTCAAGTCATCCGGGAATTTCTCGTAGTAGAAATCGCGGAATGTCGATAGTTTGTAAAGGTTGAGGCCGGATCCAAGGTCCTTGATCCCCCGCCAAGCCACCAAGGAGAAGAGAAAGTTGTATACGACATTTCCAAAAGTTCTGAACTTGGAATAGCCCTTTAATTGACTGCCTTGCATGAAGCGGGATCCTAACAGGCAATCGATGTCTGAAGGTATTCCATTGGAAAGTATGAGTCCAAGGTCTCGAATGTCGGCTTGATCGTCGCCGTGTAACACAACCAAATAATCAAATCCATGCTCCACGCCATAGCGAAAAGCAACCTTGTGCGAGCCGCCAAGTCCATAATTGTCTTGATTTCGGCATGCCAGAAAATGACATTCGGTGAACTTCTTGGCGCCATGTGATGCGGCGACTTGCAGAGTGGCGTCAGGCGACCGGTTGTCCAAAACCATGACTGTGTCAAACAGCCTCTGGGTATCTCTATCGAACTGATCCAACACGCGGGTTATTTGTGCTTCACATCGATACGCGGGAATGAAAACCAGAATCTTTGGTTTGGTGTTTGTCATTTTAGTGCGCCGGCATACGCTTGGTAAGCAGCTTCATAAAAATAAAGTTCGTGAAAAGATTGATTGGTGTGATTATTATCTTTGCAATTATGCCGAGAGATCCGGGGTCGCTATATGTCGTGAAGGCGCGGTAATCGGATATGCCGATGCTTAGAAGCGAAAGTGCCTTGGAATAGAAAAGGATGGACGCTAGTTGGTAAGCCCAATATACAAGTAGGAATCTACCTCGCGAGCGCGAGTCGATATGGAATACCGACTTTAAGGAGGTAAACCAGACGAATGTTATTCCGACATAGGAAGACGCAAGATTACCCCAAAAAGCAGGAAGGCCGGTCAATTTGACTAGTATGGTGAAGGTGAGTAAATCACATAACCAGCCAACTCCCGAAAAGATAGCAAATCCTAAGAAGCGTTTCATCGAATGTCGAACGAGCACCAGCGGCGTTGAGGGAGGAGGACGGTGGGCCCGAGCCCGACCGTGTCACGGCTAGCGCGCCGTACATACTTTATTGTACCCGGATGGCGCTGTTTTGGTGTACCGGACTTGGACGTCCTACGCTATACTGGTCGATTAGACTTTCGATGCCATCTTTGAGTCCCGCTTGCGCCTTGGCAAGCGGCATCACAGAAAATATGAAAAATCATTTTAAAGGTAATTGGATTTATCTAGCTCCGATATTGCTTTTCGCAATTCTCGGGCTGAAAGACTTGATGTTGCCGGGCATCTATATGGATGCCGCAAATCCGGATTACCATGCTGCCTACATGCTGCGAGGGGACATTCCGGCGCCATCGTGGACATATCCAGATAACTATCTTTTCAGAAATTTCCCTTTATTGAATTCCCTCTACGGAGGGAATTTTGCTGCTTATCCGGCGATGGCCTTCTTCTCGGCTCTAGGGTATGGAATACCGCAATTTCGGATATATCACGTTCTCTTGGGAATCGTCCTTCTTGTTTGTTTGATGTGGTGCTTGCGTAAATGGCAAACCCCGAGGTTAGCCATCGCACTCGTGGCGTGTGTGCTGGCAATCGATCCGACATTCCTTTTTTCCTGGAGGACGCAGTACTATCTGCAGTTGGTTCCCCTCATATTTTTCTTTCTAGCGCTTGGGCTGCTTGCCCAGTGGCATATCGATGCGACCGCAGCTAGGCGATCCAGCGCTCGCTATTGGTGGGCGGGAATATTCCTGGGTTTTGCAGCCTATTGCTATTTCGTTTTCGCCTTCTATGCTGCGGCGATCGTATTGGCCATGGCTTTTCAGATTCGACGTTCTTGGAATTGGCGCATGGTCACTGCGTTGGTGTTGGGAACGGTGATTGGCTGGCTGCCATATGTTTACGCCCACCTCTCGATTATTCTGAACATGGGCTTGCATGGCTATCTGGATCAGCTACGCGGGCTGCAAAGCATGTATGGAGTGGTTAACGCTACGCAGAGTTTTTCCGAGCGATGGCATACCGTGATTGATCGTATTTTGTTCTTGCGAGCCGGATCCACCATCGAAGACATGATCTTTGCCGGTGCGCGAGTTGGCCCGATAAGCAAGACTATCGGTGCGGTCGTGCTGGCTACCGGTCCGGTTCTTTGGCTATGTTTTCGGCTGTGGCCGCGTGGGGCGGCCGTTGACCACGTTGTGGCAGCCGCACCGAAGCGGGTAATGCTCGGGGACGCCATCTTGGTGGTTTTCATCAGCCATATCGCGCTGGGGATCACCGTGGGTACGCCGCTGAGCCTTCAGCATTACATAATGCTGCTTCCCTTGGCCTATGTAATGCTGGCTCTGGCGTGGCCGGCATCCGGGGCGGGAAGTGCGAGCACGGATGAGGGGAGGTCTAGCGGTTTGCGCCCTGCGGCGAATCTTGCATTTGCATTGTTGTGCGTTGCGATGCTCGCTTTCAACTTTTCCTTGACCCGCAAGTTTGGGGATAGGTTGGTGCAGGAGGGCGGCGCGGGGATGTACACCGAGGCTATTAACGTCGCCATTACACAATTAGCCACTGAGCCACGCGATACTACCCTCTTGTTTCCGCAATGGGGCTATTGGATGGGTGCCCTTACCGCCATCGGGCCAAGGCTGGCCATGTTTGAAGCGCCAACGCTGGAAAGGATGAAGGAGAGACTAAATACAGATCCAGAATTGATGCCGCGTCAGAGCTTCGTGTTGGCGCTCGGTACGGCAGATCTGGACGCCAACGACGAAATCAGTCGTCAGAAAATCGAGCGGTTCGCGGAAGCGGCGCGCCTCCGAGTGGAAGGCATTGTTCCTTGTCATGGCCGCAGTGGTCATGAGCGTATCTGGCTTGTCAAGATGAAGAGGATTGGCGCCTAATAGGGGCCGTCGATAAGGAACGTCATGTCTAGCGTCTTATTACCTAAATCGAATAACTTTAATGCGGTGCGTTTGCTCGCCGCGCTCTTGGTTATCTATGCCCACAGCTACGCATTTACAGGTCAGGCGGAATGGGTCGCCCGGAAGTCTGGGGTGACTCATGCTGGTGAGCTAAGCGTAGTAGTGTTCTTTTTTATTAGTGGAGCGTTGATTACCAAAAGTCTGGACAGCAGTCGCAGTATTGGTGGTTACGCAGTCAAACGCGTGATGCGGATTTATCCCGCATTGATACTATGTTGTTTCTTAGTGCCCTATGTTTTTTCTTGGATGTTTGGTGGGGCGAATTTCAGCGAAATCTTGGCTAGCAAGGATGCGCTAAATTATTTTATTACAAACTCTCTGGGCGTTTGGAATCTGTATTTTGTGCCAGGGATATTTGAAACTCACCCAGAAAAGGCGTTGAATGGATCGTTATGGTCCATTACGCTGGAATTGCGCCTGTATCTTGCTTTAGGAGTGCTTTCGCTATTGGGTCTGATGAAAGACAAGGGCATGCAATGTTTGGTGTTTTTGTTCTTGATCCTATGTCTTGCGCTCATTCCTGATAAGGTGCCGCTGCTGGGTAATAACCCAGCGCTCTATGGCACGCCGGCTTACCCCGCGTTTTCCATCATTTTTCTAATTGGGGGGCTCTTTTACGTCCTCGAAGACAAGATCGAGTTCCGCCCTGTCGCGATGATCATCTTCTTTGCCGTATTGATGCTCTGGGCGCACAAGGCTGGCTTCGTGGATTTAAAGCGTTTTGTAATTTTCGGCCTCTCAATAGCTGTCGCGATGTGGTTGGCCACACTAGGCCCTTTGATCAAGCGCCTACCGATCACGCATGACTATTCCTACGGCGTCTATCTTTACGGATGGCCCAGCCAGCAAATCGCGTATTCCATCTTGGTGGATTTCCAAGTGCGGCCTACGGCGATTGCCGTGACGGCAATTGCAATGCCGCTTGCGCTTTTGCTAGCTGCGCTATCTTGGCATTTGCTGGAAAAGCCTAGCCTGAACTTTGGTCACCGTTTTGCGCGTCGACTCGATGATGCACGGCTTCGTTTTAAATTGCGTTCCGGGTCAGCACAGGCTGCGGCGGCGGGAACCGCCGATGCCAAACTTGAGGGCGGGTATGCAGCGACCAGCCCGCAAGCTCCACGGCGCTAAACAGACGGGGCGCTTGGCCGTCTCCGCTTGTTAAGCGAAGGTCGGCCTTGGTTATCCGGGGCAGCAGCCAAGTCGGTTGCAGCCCCAGCTTTGCTTAGTAAACTTTCTCGACGAGCAAGCGTTGCAGATACTTGCCGTAGCCGTTCTTGGCTAACGGTTCCGCTAATGTCTCCAGCTGTTCGGGCGTAATCCATCCATTGCGGAATGCGATTTCTTCCGGGCACGAGACTTTCAAGCCTTGGCGGTTCTCTAGGGTGGAGATGAACTGGCTGGCTTCGAGCAACGATTCGTGGGTGCCGGTATCGAGCCAGGCATAGCCGCGGCCCATGATTTCGACATTCAGTTTGCCTTGGCCGAGGTAGACTCGATTCAGATCGGTAATCTCGAGTTCGCCGCGGGCCGATGGCTTGATTTGCTTGGCGATTTCGACTACGTCCTTGTCGTAGAAATACAGGCCCGTGACCGCGTAGTTGGATTTAGGTTTGGCCGGCTTTTCTTCGAGAGACAGGACAGTCCCGCTGTTGTCGAATTCCGCCACACCATAGCGTTCGGGGTCGTGTACGTGATAGGCGAACACGCTGGCGCCGTCGGCGCGGGCGTCGGCATTGGCCAGTAGCTGGTGGAAGTCATGGCCGTAAAAGATATTGTCCCCAAGAACGAGTGCGGACAGGTCATTGCCGAGGAATGATTCTCCGATGAGAAAGGCCTGAGCCAGGCCATCGGGGGACGGCTGGACGGCATACTGGAGAGCCAGGCCCCACTGCGACCCGTCGCCGAGCAGCTGCTGGAAGCGGGGAGTGTCCTGGGGGGTCGAAATAATGAGAATGTCCCGAATCCCCGAGAGCATCAGGGTACTTAAGGGGTAGTAAATCATCGGTTTGTCAAAAACCGGCAGTAATTGCTTGCTGATTGCCAGGGTGGCTGGGTGCAGCCGGGTACCGGACCCCCCAGCCAGGATGATACCTTTGCGTTTCATGTCGAAAGTTCCGTTGACGTAAGTTGGTCCACTGTGCGGTCGACGTGGACCGTCCAGTGAGGTAACTGTAGTTTCAAGGGGGACGCCAATGCGCTGGTGTTCAGCCTAGAGTTCTTGGGTCGGACAGCCGGGACCGGATACTCCTCGGTCGTAATGGGTTTGATGTGGTCGCGGTCGGTCTTTAGCTTCACACCATTGCGCCACGCGCGATCCACGACATGCGATGCCAAACCGTGCCATGTCGTGTCGCCGGAAGCGGTCAGATGATAAATGCCGCAGGCCAGGCGGCCCTGCAGCCACCCTGCGATGGCCAGTGCCGTGACATCAGCAATGAGTTCGGCAGAAGTCGGAGCGCCATGCTGGTCCGCAACGATACTCAATGCATCGCGCTCCTTGGCTAGACGGAGAATCGTCTTGATGAAATTGCCGCCATGCGCCGAGAACACCCAACTGGTGCGTAACACCAGGGCATTGCAGCCGCTCGCCAGGATGGCCGATTCGCCTGCCAACTTGGTGCTGCCATACACGCTTTGCGGGTTGGTCTGATCATCTACGTCGTAGGGACCGCTTTTGGTGCCGTCGAAGACATAATCCGTGGAGTAATGCACCAGTAATGCCTGCTTTGCCTGAGCGTAGCGGGCAAGCACCGCCACTGCGTCGGCGTTGATCTGGCGGGCGACATCTTGATGCGTTTCGGCCTTGTCCACCGCGGTGTAGGCCGCGGCATTGACGATGATGTCAGGCGTCTGTGCTTCCAGCAGGCGGCGCAGGCCGTCAGGATCTTCAAAGTTGGCGTCTGCGCGACCAGAGGCATGGACGTCGCCGAGCGTCAGCAACGTTCGCCGCAACTCATGGCCAACTTGGCCGTCTTTGCCAAGCAGTAGAATTTTCATGGCTATCTTCAAATCCGGTTGGATATTGCTGCAGCCAGCAACCCCAGGTTTCCCAAGGCCGTCTGGCGATAGACGCCTGAGCATTTGAGTCCGACAATGCGGGGCAGAAGGCTGCGTTGGCGAGCTTTGACAAAACGCTCATAGATCTTGCGGTTGACAGGCGTCAGCCTGGGTAGCAACGGCCCCAGCCCAACGATATGTTGGTCGGTCCAGGTCTTCAAACGACCGCGGAACAACAGCCGGATCCTTTGCAGCCGTGCAAACAATCCAGTATTGGCGCCGATGAGGTTGCCGCCATGCTGACGATACTTTAGTGACGGTTGGCTGTCATAGTAAACACGACCGCCACAGGCGCTGATGGCGATGTATATCCACCAGTCATGGGCGACGACATCGAGGTCGGCGCCGGCCTCTAGCAGCAAGGCGCGCGCCGCATTATTGATTACCATCGTATTGCCGCCCGCTACATTCTGTACAAGTGCATTAGCAAAAGAAGGCGGTCGTTTGAACAACGGCGAATAACCGAGCGAATGGCCCGCTTCGTCTATGAGTTCGGTGCGCGTACAGTAGAGCGCCGGCACATCTTCGGGTATTTGGCGCAGCCAATCTGCGGCCCGCTGCAGTTTGTCAGCGTGCCAGATATCGTCTTGGTCGGAAAGCGCGTAATAATCGGCGGCCAGTCCGGGGTTGCACAGCAACGACATGAAATTCGTAACGAAGCCCTTGCGCGGGCCGGCGAGTATCATCAGTCGGCCGCACGCCCAGCGGCGTTGGTAGTCCTCAAGCACCCGTGGCGTGGCGTCGGAAGAGCCATCATCGGATGCCCAGACGATCCAGTCGGAATGAGTCTGTGCAGCGAATGAGTCCAGTTGCTCTGGCAGGTACGTTTCACCCTGGTACGTGCACAGAAGGATGGCAATCCGCTCATTCACCTGCTCGTCCGTGCGGATAGGTTGTTGGCTAATTGGCAATGCGGAAACTCGACTTATCGTGATGGGCGGTGCGCGGTGTGTCGTGGTTATGCGAACGCCGGTGCGTCAGGTTGCGTATTGCGTGCTGATCCAGTCGCGATAGGTGCCGCTGGTGATACCGGCCACCCATTGCTGGTTCTCCAAATACCACATTACGGTCTTGCGGATGCCGGTTTCGAAGGTCTCCGCAGGTTTCCAGCCCAACTCGCGCTCAAGACGCGAGGCGTCGATGGCGTAGCGTTGATCGTGGCCGGGCCGGTCCTTCACGAACGTTATCTGATTCTTATAAGGCTGGCCATCAGCCCGAGGGCTGAGTTCGTCCAGCAAGGCGCAGAGGGTGCGGACGACTTCCAGGTTGGTCTTTTCGTTCCAGCCGCCCACATTATAAGTTTCGCCCAGCTGTCCAGCGGCAAGGACGCGGCGTATCGCTGCACAATGGTCCTTCACATACAGCCAGTCACGGATTTGCTGACCGTCCCCATATATTGGCAGCGGTTTGCCGGCGAGGGCGTTGTGGATGACCAGCGGAATCAACTTCTCGGGGAAGTGATAGGGGCCGTAGTTGTTCGAGCAATTGGTGGTCAGTACCGGCAAACCGTAGGTATGGTGGTAGGCACGCACCAAGTGGTCGCTTGCAGCCTTGCTGGCCGAGTACGGGCTATTGGGTTCGTAGCGGTTGGTCTCGCTGAAGGCGGGATCGTCTTTTTGCAGGGAGCCGTAAACTTCGTCGGTGGACACATGCAGGAAGCGGAACGCGGCGCGCTCATCGTCTGGCAAGCCGTTCCAATATGCGCGCACGGCTTCGAGCAGGTGGAAGGTGCCCACGATGTTGGTCTGGATAAATTCGCCGGGGCCATGAATCGAACGGTCGACATGTGATTCAGCGGCAAAATTCAGAACGGCGCGGGGCGTGTGTTCAGCCAGAAGGCGGCTGACCAGCTCAAAGTCTCCGATGTCGCCCTGGACCAGCTTGTGAGCGACATTGTCTTTGAGCGAAGCAAGGTTTTCGGGGTTGCCCGCGTAGGTGAGTTTGTCCAATGTCACGACCGGTTCACTGCTTTCCTGGAACCAGTCGAGTACAAAATTGGAGCCGATAAACCCTGCCCCGCCGGTAACAATGATACTCATTCTTATGTAGTCCTTGAGCCTTGAGCGTGCACGCAAACCCGCTAATTAACCCTCAATTATGCCGCAAGTGCTTTAGCTCAACCTAAAAAATGAAACAAACCGTGCGGTGAAATAGAGACGTTCCAAGGTTCGCCAGCGCCGATGGCCGGTACTTCATCTTGCATTTCATCTCATGAGTTACGTGGCCTTACGCGCATTAGGGCTGGCCCAGAACACATCAGCCGTCCCCCGCGCCCGATTAACGCAACGCGCCAGGACAAAGAGCAGATCCGACAGCCGGTTCAGATACTGCCGCACGGGCGGGTTCACCGGTTCGACCCGGGCCAGCGCCACCACGGCCCGCTCGGCCCGGCGGCAGACCGTGCGCGCCATGTGCGCCTGCGCCGAACCGCGCGAACCGCCGGGCAGGATGAATTCGCGCAGGGGCGGCAGCGCCGCGTTGTAGTGGGCCAGGCGCGCGTCCAGGCGGGCGATGTGGTCGTCCGTGAGCGCGGTATGGCCAGGGATGCAGAGTTCCGCGCCCATGTCGAACAGGTCGTGCTGGATGGCCAGCAGATCCGCGGATATCTCGGCGGGCAGGTCTTCGGTCAGCAGTACGCCGATCACGCTGTTCAGTTCGTCGACGTCGCCGATGGCCGCGATGCGCGGGGCGTCTTTGGGCGTGCGTGATCCGTCCCCCAGGCCCGTGGTGCCGTCGTCTCCCGTGCGGGTGGCGATGACGGATAAGCGATTGGCCATGGGGGCTCCTGAAATGAGTGACGAAAGGTATGGGTTTTGCGTCCAGCCATGAAACATGGGGGGGCGCGTCGCGGGTTCCGCAATCAACTGTCAGAATTGTTGCGTCCGGGCGAAGGAACTGTTGCACAAGGGCGGTATCCTAGCACTGTGGAAAGCGGGGACGCCGGTTCCGTGCTTTCCCTGCAATCGGAGGATATCTGCATGATTTTTGACCGCAAGTATGCAATACCCATGGCCGCCGCGGCAGCCGTGGCCGTCGTCACGCTGGCCGCGCCGCTGGCGTTCGCGCAGCAGGCCGATGCCAGCGGGGAAGTGCGGCGGGTGGACCCCGCGGGCGGCAAGGTCACGATCAAGCACGACGCCATCAAGGCGCTGGACCTGCCCGCGATGACGCTGGTCTATGAAGCGGATCCGGCGCTGCTGGCCAAGATCAAGGCGGGCGACAAGGTGCGCTTCACGGCGGTCCGCAAGGACGGCAAGTACATCGTGACGGCGATCAGCAACTAGCGTCGCCGGGATGGCGCCGCGCGCACGCCGGGCGGCGCAGCGGGCCTGCTGGTCAAAAGAAAACGCCGTGCGCAGCGCCAGGCTGCGGACGGCGTTTTGCTGGCGGCGCGCAAGGCGCGCCCGCGGTTTACAGCACGTAGCGCGCCAGATCCTGGCTGCTGGCGGCTTCGGCCAACTGCGCGTTGACGTAGGCGGCGTCGATCTTCACATGCTTGTCGCTGCTGGAGGTCGCGTCGAAGGACAGTTCGTCCAGCAGCTTCTCCATTACCGTATACAGGCGGCGGGCGCCGATATTCTCGGTGGTTTCGTTGACCTCGTAGGCGAGCTCCGCCAGGCGGCGCACGCCTTCTTCCGTGAACTCCAGCTGCAGGTCCTCGGTGGCCATCAGCGCCGTGTACTGCTTGGTCAGCGAGGCGTCCGTGTCGGACAAGATGCGCACGAAGTCCTCGGCGGTCAGCGATTCCAGTTCGACGCGGATCGGGAAACGGCCCTGCAGTTCAGGGATCAGGTCCGAGGGGCGCGACAGGTGGAAGGCGCCGGACGCGATGAACAGGATGTGGTCGGTGCGGACCATGCCGTAGCGCGTGTTGACGGTGGTGCCTTCGACCAGCGGCAGCAGGTCGCGCTGCACGCCTTGGCGCGAGACGTCCGCGCCACCGGATTCCTGGCGGGCCGCGATCTTGTCGATTTCGTCCAGGAAGACGATGCCGTTCTGCTCGACGTTGTTGATCGCCACGGTGCGCAGGTCTTCTTCGTTGACGCGCTTGGCGGCTTCTTCGTCGACGATCAGCTTGAAGGCTTCGCGCACCTTCATCTTCTTGGGCTTCTTCTTGTCGCGGGCCATGCCGGCGAACATGCCGCGCAGCTGCTCGGCCATTTCTTCCATGCCGGGGGGCGTCATGACGTCCATTTGCGGCACGGCCTGGGCGACTTCGATTTCGATTTCCAGGTCATCGATCTTGCCTTCGCGCAGGCGCTTGCGGAAGGTCTGGCGGGCGCTGTTGTCTTCGCCGCGTTCCGGCTCGCCGGAGGCGCCGCGCGGGGGCGGCACCAGGGCGTCCAGGATGCGGTCTTCGGCGGCGTCTTCTGCCTGGGTGCGCACGCGGCGCATTTCCAGTTCGCGGGTCTGCTTGATCGAGTATTCGGTCAGGTCGCGGATGATGGTGTCGACGTCGCGGCCCACATAGCCCACTTCGGTGAACTTGGTGGCTTCGATCTTGATGAAGGGCGCGTTGGCCAGCTTGGCCAGGCGGCGCGCGATTTCGGTCTTGCCCACGCCGGTGGGGCCGATCATGAGGATGTTCTTGGGGTGGATCTCGTGGCGCAGGGGTTCGGCGACCTGCTGGCGGCGCCAGCGGTTGCGCAGCGCCACGGCCACGGCGCGCTTGGCGCGGTTCTGGCCGACGATGTACTTGTCGAGTTCGGAGACGATCTCTCCGGGCGTCATGTTGGATGCGGACATGAGGGCGGATCCTTGAAGCTAGGGCGGGCTGGGGTGGCGGCCGCGGCGCGACAGGCGCGCCGCGTGGCGGGCGTCAGTCGCCCAGCGTTTCGATGACGTGGTTCTGGTTGGTGTAGATGCAGAGGTCGCCGGCGATTTCCAGCGATTGCTTGACGACGGCTTCCGGCGAAAGCTCGGTGTTGCGCAGCAGCGCCAGCGCGGCCGACTGCGCATAGGCGCCGCCAGAGCCGATGGCCGCCAGGCCGTGTTCCGGCTCGAGCACGTCGCCGTTGCCAGTCAACACCAGCGTGTGCTCGGCGTCGGCCACGATCAGCATGGCTTCCAGGCGGCGCAGGACGCGGTCGGTGCGCCAGTCGCGGGTCAGTTCGACCGCGGCGCGCATCAGGTTGCCCTGGTGTTTTTCCAGCTTGGCCTCGAAGCGTTCCTGCAGGGTGAACGCGTCGGCGGTGGCGCCGGCAAAGCCGGCCAGAATCTTGTCGTGGTACAGGCGGCGGATCTTGCGGGCCGTGCCCTTGATGACGATGTTGCCCAGGGTGACCTGGCCATCGCCGCCCAGTGCGACGCGGTTGCCGCGGCGCACGCACACGATGGTGGTGGCGTGAAATTGTTCCATGCGTTCCTTCCTATGAAGGGATTAGCTGGGGGCGGTTCTGGGGAAATCAAGGCGGGACGGTTGCGTCCCCTTTGCGTGCCGGCCCAAGAAAAAAGGCCATGCTGGAAACCAGCATAGCCTTTCAGCGTAGGGCTTGAATACGGGACGGATCAGTCGCCGTAGAGCTTCTGGCGCATCTCGCGGCGTTCCTGCGCTTCGAGCGACAGGGTGGCCGTGGGGCGGGCCAAGAGGCGCGGGATGCCGATGGGTTCGCCGGTTTCCTCACACCAGCCGTATTCGCCGCTGTCGATGCGGGCGATGGACTGTTGCACCTTTTTCAGCAGCTTGCGCTCGCGGTCGCGGGTGCGCAGCTCCAGGGCGTGTTCTTCCTCGATCGTGGCGCGGTCGGCGGGATCGGGCACGAACTGCGTTTCGCGCAGGTGCTCGGTGGTTTCGCCGGCGTTGGCCAGGATGTCCTGCTCGAGTTGTTTGAGCCGTTCCTTGAAGAAAGCCAGCTGGCGTTCGTTCATATAGTCGGACTCGGGCATGGCCAGCAATTCCTTCTCGCTGGGCAGATCAATCGCCGTATCGCTCGTCGACTTGCTTGATTTCTTGGTTGCTGCCTTGGTAGCCATGAAAACACTCCACTATGAATCGATCCTGGCGCGGGCGTTCATTCCCGGTCCGTATTACTTGTTGCCTACGCTATTCGTACCTCACAGTACTGCCTTCGTCGCATCACGTCACGTCAGGAAGGGGGATTACCCCGCCAGGCACTGCTCCAAGCCCCGGGTGAAAATCTCCTGGGGCAGCTTACGGCCGATGAAAACCATCTTGGTGGACGGTTTTTCGGCTGCGGTCCACGGCTTGCCGGGTTCGGCGCCCATCATCATGTGCACACCCTGGAACAACATGCGGCGGTTGATGCCCTTCATGTACAGGATGCCCTTGTAGCGCATCAGGTCGGGGCCATAGACCTGCACCACGCCGCCCAGGAATTCCTCAAGGCGCGCGGGATCGAACGGCTTGTTGGAACGGAACACGAACGCGCCGATTTCGTCGTCGTGCTGGTGGTGGTGATGATGGTGGGCATGATTGCAATGCGCCCCGCAGTCGCCTTCGTGATCATGGTCATGATCGTGGCCATGGTCATGCCCATGGTCGTGATCGTGGCCGTGGTCATGGGCGGCGTCGGGGTGCTCATCGGCCAGGAAATCCGGGTCGATGTCCAGAATGGAATTCAGGTTGAAGCCGCTGATGTCGATGATGGACTTCAGGTCGACTTCGCCGAAGTTGACCGGCGTGATCGGCGCGCGCGGGTTCATGTGAACCAGGCGGTGGCGCAGCGCTTCGTAGTCGACTTCGTTGACCAGGTCGCGCTTGGAGATCAGGATGCGGTCGGCGAAACCGACTTGCTTCTGGGCTTCGGGCTGGGCGTCAAGGGTGGCCATGCCGTGCTTGGCGTCGACCACCGTGACCACCGCGTCCAGGCGGTAGTACTCGGCAATGTCGTCATCCATGAAGAACGTCTGGCAGACGGGGCCGGGGTTGGCCATGCCGGTCGTTTCGATGATGACGCGTTCGAAAGACAGTTCGCCGGCTTCGCGCTTGGCGCGCAGTTCGCCCAGCGTGCGCATCAGGTCGCCGCGCACCGTGCAGCAGACGCAACCGTTGGACAGCTCGATGATTTCTTCGTCGCGGTCCTGCACCAGCAGGTCGTTGTCGATGCTTTCCGGCCCGAACTCGTTTTCGATGACCGCCACGCGGCGGCCATGGTATTCGGTCAGGATGCGTTTGAGCAGGGTGGTCTTGCCCGCACCGAGAAAGCCGGTGAGGATGGTGACGGGAACCATTTTGTCCAAACTGCGCGGGGTGTTCATGGCGAAGCTGCTAGCGTGAAGTCAAGGCGTTAAACAGGAACTCTCGGCGGGGATCGCAACCCTGTCTTGCAACGCCGTCTTGCGACGTTTGGACGGGGTTTCCCAGTCTTTGCCGGAGGGTGTTTGCCGCAGGCTGCGTGGGCCGCCTGCAGCGGCCGGACGCAGGATTACAGCACAGTCGGGGGCAGGGGGCAAACCCAGGGTCAACCCTGGGGCCGTAGCCATCCAGATGGCGTCCGTACGCCGTCAAGTATCGGGCGATACCACTATTTGGGGGCGGTTTGCCCGATTTCAAGAGCGCGATGCGCGCATCCGGATGAAACGGCCTGTACGGGCTTGCTGCCGATGGCGGAGAACCGCGGGCGGGCTGCCCGCCAGCACTAGTTCTTAATGATGGTGGTGGCCGTGGCCGGCGTCCGCGGCGGGCTGCTTCTGCTGGCATTGGGGGCACAGCGCGCGGATTTCGGTTTCGTGGGTGGCCAGGGCATAGCCGGTCTGGGCGACGCGTTCGGCCAGTTGGCGGCTCATGGCAGGGTCGGACACTTCCGCGACTGCGCCGCAGCCCGTACAGACGACCAGCAGGTCGTGGGGCGCGCCGCCCGCGTCGTGGCAGGCGCTCCAGGCGTTGACGGCGTCCAGGCGGTGGATCAGGCCCTCGTCCATCAGGAAGTCCAGGGCGCGGTACACGGTCGGGGGCGCGGCGCCCGGATGCACGGCGCGCATTGCATCCAGCAATTCATAGGCCTTCAGGCTGCGGCCATGGCGCAGCAGCAGTTCCAGCACCTTGCGGCGGATGGGGGTGAGGCGGCGCCCGCGCTGCTCGCACAGCGCTTCGGCGACGCTGAGCTGGGCGCCGACGGTATCGCTGCGAGGGGTGCGGGGCGGTGCGGACATGGCTGGCTTTATCTCTATGGAAAACGCGCGCGATGCGCGCGAGATGCCTGGAAGGTAGCAGAAAACATCCAGATGCGGGCGAACGCCGTGGAATCAAGCCGTTTAGTTATGATATAACATAATAAAACTGGCTGTAGCCGCTATTTGCCTCCGCATTCTTTCCATGTCCCATTTCACGCTTTTGCCCCGGCGGCCCGGCGCCGCGCCGCGGCAAACACTCCCGCCGCGTTCCGCCTTCCTGGTCTCCGCCTGGCGCCGCATGGCCGCGGCCGTGGTCGCTGCGGCGGCCTTGTGGGCCTTGACCGGTTGGGCGCTGGATTGGTGGGTGCGATGAACGCGCCGGTCACCATCGAGCTGGACGACGCGTCCTTCGGTTGGCATGGGCACGCCGCGCTCAAATCGGTGTCGGGGCGTTTCGCCGCGGGCGGCATGACCGCCGTGGTGGGTCCCAACGGAGCGGGAAAGTCCACGCTGATCAAGGGCATCATGGGTGTGCTGCGTCCCATGGCCGGCAGCGTGCGCATCAGCGGCGCGGGCCGTTCGGAACTGGCCTGGCTGCCCCAGGCCGCGGAGCTGGACCGTTCGTTCCCGGTGTCGGTGCTGGACCTGGTGGCAATGGGCGCCTGGCGCCGAGTGGGGGGATGGCGCAGATATGCGAACCAGGAGCTCGAGCGCTGCATGGACGCGCTGGAGACCGTGGGCATGGCCGACGCGGCCGGACGCGGCGTGGACGCGCTGTCGGGCGGGCAGATGCAGCGGGCGCTGTTCGCGAGGATGCTGGTGCAGGACGCGCCCGTGCTGCTGCTGGATGAACCCTTCGCCGCCGTGGACAGCCACACGGCGGACGACCTGATGGCCCTGCTTTGCGGCCTGCATGGCCAGGGCCGCACCGTGATTGCGGTGCTGCATGACCTGGATCTGGTGCGCGACCATTTCCCCGAATGCCTGCTGCTGTCCGGTTCGGTGGTGGCCTGGGGAGACACCGAGCACACGCTGAACGACGCGCATCTGAAGCGGGCGCGGCAGTGGTTGGCGGAGGTCCGCGCATGAGCCTGGCGCAATGGGTGGCGTCGCCCTTCCTGGATTACGGTTTCATGCGACGCGCGCTGGCCGGCGCCTGCGCCCTGTCGCTGGGCGCGGCGCCGCTGGGCGTGTTCCTGGTGCTGCGGCGCATGAGCCTGATGGGCGATGCCATGTCGCATGCCATCCTGCCTGGCGTGGCGGCGGGCTTTCTGTTGGCCGGACTGTCGCTGGGCGCAATGATGCTGGGCGGCATCGTCACGGGGCTGGCCGTGGCGTTGCTGGCGGGATTGGTGGCGCGCATGACGCCGCTGCGCGAGGACGCCAGCTTTGCCGCGTTCTATTTGATATCGCTGGGGCTGGGCGTGCTGCTGGTGTCCCTGCGCGGCTCCAATATGGATCTGCTGCACGTGTTGTTCGGCACGGTGCTGGGGCTGGACGACGCGGCATTGCTGCTGGTGACGGCCACGGCCAGCGTGACCCTCCTGGCGTTGGCCGCGATCTACCGGCTGCTGGTGGCCGAATGCCTGGACCCGGGTTTCCTGCGCGCCAGCGGCGGCGGCGGAGGCTGGGTCCACATGGCTTTCCTGGTGCTGGTGGTGGTGAACCTGGTGGCGGGCTTTCAGGTGCTGGGCACGTTGATGGTGGTCGGCATCATGATGCTGCCGGCCGCCGCCGCGCGCTTCTGGGTCCGTTCTGCCGCCCGCCAGATCCCGCTGGCCGCGGGACTGGGCGTGACAGCCTCGACGACCGGTCTGCTCATTTCGTACCACTTCAATGTGCCGGCCTCGCCCGCGATCATCCTGGCGGCCGGCGCCTTTTATCTGTTTTCCATCGTGGGCGGCCCGCAAGGCGGGCTGCTGCCGGCGCGACGCCGCATGCGCCGCGCCTGACTCATCCAATAGGAGATACGCCATGCGTTTCCATTCCCTGGCGCGCCGCCGCGCGCTGTTCGCCACGGCCGGCCTGTGCCTGTCGGCGCTGTTCGGAACCGCGCAGGCCGCCGAACCGTTGAAGGCCGTGGCCAGCTTTTCCATCCTGGGCGACATCGTGCGGGAAGTGGGCGGCGCCGACGTCAGCGTGGCCACGCTGGTGGGGCCCGATGGCGACGCGCACGAATATGAGCCGACGCCGGGCGATGCGAAGAAGCTGGCTGCCGCGCGCGTGCTGTTCGTCAACGGCCTGGATTTCGAGACCTGGATGCCGCGCCTGGCGAAGGCGTCGGGTTTTGCCGGCGCTACCGTGGTCGCGTCCCAGGGCGTGAAGACGCGCACGTTCGCGAGCGGCGGGCATGATGATGGGCACGACCACGACCACGACCACGACCACGACCATGGCCATGGCCATGATCATGGTCATCACCATCACGGCGGCGCCGATCCGCACGCATGGCAGAACCTGGCCAATGGCGTCATCTACGCCCGCAATGTGGCCGAAGGGTTGGCTGCCGCCGATCCCGCGCATGCCGACGCCTACCGCCAGCGCGCGCAAGCCTATATCGCGCGCCTGCAGGCGCTGGACGCGCAGGTCCGCAAGACCTTTGCCGCGATTCCGGCCGAGCGCCGCAAGATCGTGACTTCCCATGACGCCTTCGGTTATTTCGGCGATGCCTACGGCGTGGCGTTCATTCCCGTGATGGGCGTGTCGACGGATGCGGAACCCGCCGCAGGCGAGGTGGCCCGCATCATCGAACAGGTCAAGCGCGAGCGTGTGCCTGCGGTATTCGTGGAGAACATCAGCAGCCCCAAGCTGGTCCAGCAGATCTCCCGCGAAACCGGGGCCAAGGTGGGTGGTACGCTTTATTCCGACGCCCTGTCCAAGCCCGGACAGCCCGGCGCCACCTACCTGGAAATGTTTGAATGGAACGCACGTCAGCTCGCCGCGGCCATGCAGCCCTGACCGCGGCGGCGATGCTGCTGGCGGCAGGCGCCGCCAGCGCGCACCCGCATATGTGGATCGATGCCCGCGCGGCGATCGATATCGATGGACAGCAGCGCATCACGGCGGTGCGGCAGGTCTGGCTGTTTGACGAGATGTTCGGCGCCTACGCCACGCAGGGATTGAAGAAGGGCAAGGACGGTTCGCTGTCGCCCGAGATCCTGCAGGGCATGGCGCGGGACTGGATGCAGGCGTTGGGCGAACCGATCTCGCACTACTTCACCCGCGTCACCGTGGACGGCAAGACCTTGGCTTTCGCGGCCCCGCAAGATGCGCGCGTCGACTGGAACCCAAAGACCACGCGGCTGACGCTGTCCTTCACTTTGCCGCTGGCCACGCCAGTGGCGCCGGACGCAGGCGGCGCGCAGGTGGACATCTACGATCCCACCTATTTCGTGGCCTACGCCTTCGATGAGAGCGGCGCGGTATCGCTGGGCGGACAGGGCGCCAAGACCTGCACGTCCGCCTACCGCAAGCCCAAGGAACTGGATTGGAAAACCATGCAGCAATTGGCCGCGATCCCGGCCGACCCGGACGCCTTGCCGGACGAGCTTTTTGCGATCACCAAGGGGCTGACGCACCGCATCGAGGTGCGTTGCGGGTAATGCTCGCGCTGCTGGCCGTGCTGCTGCTGGGCGGCGCGGGTGCGGCCGCGGCCCAGGGCGCGCATCCCTTCGGCGTGCCGGAGAGCGGGGCGGGCGTGGGCGGGCCGGGCTGGCTGGCCGGCTTCTTTGGTCAGGTGTCGGTCTGGCAAAGCCATTTCTACCGGCAGCTGACGGGCGCGGTGCGCGCCTGGCAGGCCGAAGGCGGCGCGGCCTGGGCCTTGATCGGCCTGTCCTTTGCCTATGGCGTATTCCATGCCCTGGGGCCGGGACATGGCAAGGCCGTGATCTCTTCCTACGTGCTGGCCAACCGCCAGACCGCGCGCAACGGCGCGCTGCTGGCGCTGGCGTCCGCGCTGATCCAGGCGTTGGTGGCGATTGCGCTGGTGGCGGTGCTGGCGCTGATCTTCAACGCCACCGCGGCCACGATGAACAACGCGACGCGCTGGCTGGAACTCGGCTCCTATGCGCTGGTGACCTTGTTGGGCATGTGGCTGGTGTGGGTCAAGGCGGTTCGTCCGCTGTTGCGGACCCGTGCTGGACGGGCGTCTACGGGGTCGATGCCAGAGCACGGCCATGGGCATGGACATGAGCACACTCACCATCATCACCACGATCACGATCACGATTGCGGCTGCGGCCACGCACATGTGCCCGCGCCGGCGCAGGTGTCTGGCCCGTTGAACTGGCGTCGCGCGGCAACGGCGATTCTGGCCGTGGGCTTGCGCCCGTGCAGCGGCGCGTTGATCGTGCTGGTGTTCGCGTTGGCGCAGGGCTTTTTTCTGGCCGGCGTGGCCTCGGCCCTGGCGATGGGCCTGGGTACCGGACTGACGGTGGCGGCGCTGGCGTGCCTGGCGGTTGCGGCCGGGGGCGCGGCCACGCGCGTCGGCAGCCGGCTGTCCAGTGTTGGCGCGGCGCGCCTGCGCTATGGCGTGGAAGCGCTGGCGGCACTGGCGGTGCTGTTGCTGGGGGTGATGCTGCTGGGCGGCGTGATCGCGGGAGGTGGCTAGGGAACGGTCGCGCGAATTTGCGTAGCTGTTTCACCAGAATGCGTCGGACCCGACGCGTTCAGGATTTGCGTCCGGCCCGAGGATGCGCCTGGTCGTAGGCGCGGGCCAGGTGCTGGAAATCCAGCCGCGTATAGATCTGCGTGGTGGAGATGTTGGCGTGGCCCAGCATTTCCTGCACCGCGCGCAGGTCCTGCGCGGATTGCAGCACGTGGCTGGCGAAGCTGTGGCGCAGCACGTGCGGGTGCACGTGCGTGGGCACGCCGGCCTGCTGCGCGATGCGCGCGAGCTGCAGTTGCACCACGCGCGGCGAGATGCGCCGACCGCGCGCGCCCAGGAACAACGCGGCTGCGTCCTCGGGCTGCGCCGTGAAGGGCGTGAGCTGCGGGCGCGCCGCGATCCATTTGCGCAGGGCGGCCAGAGCCGCCTGGCCCACCGGCACCGAGCGGCGCTTGCCGCCCTTGCCCAGCACGATGACCTCGGCCTCTTCCAGGCTCAGCCAGCCGCGCGATTCGTAATTGCCGGAGCGTTCATAGCGCAGGTCCAGCCCGACCAGCTCCGACAGCCGCAGGCCGCTGGAATAGAGCAGTTCGAACATGGCCTGGTCGCGCAGCGCCGCGGGTTCGTTCGCCACTTGCGCGGGCGCGCGGTCCAGCAAGGCCTGGGTCTGCTCCACGGACAGGGCCTTGGGCAGGCCGCGCGGCGCCTTGGGGGCGCGCACGCCGGCCACCGGATTGCCGGCCAGCTCGATGGCCGGGGCCCACCATTGATAGAAGCCACGCCAGGCCGCCAGCGTGCGCGCCAGGCTGCGGGGCCCGCGGCCCTGGGCATGCAGGCGCGCCACGAACTGGCGGATGTGGCCGTTGCCGATCTTGTCCAGCGGCAGCTTGGCCTGCTCGGCAAGTTCGCGCAGGAAATGCAGTTCGCGGCGATAGCCGTCCAGTGTGTGGGGCGAGTAGCGCCGGTTGGTTTCCAGATGGCGCAGCCAGGCGCTCATGGCGTCCGGCAGGGGAGTATCGGGCGGGGCCGCGTCTTGCGCTTGCGTGGCTGTCGGCATGGCGTCCGCCCGTGTCACCGCTAGGCCTTGGGCGAGGCCGGATTCAGGCGATGCAGCGCCGCGGAAGCCAGCTGGCCGATGGATTCCAGGAAGGTCGTGCCCATTTCAGGCGTGAAGCGCTCGGCGTCGTCCGAACCCAGCACCAGCAGGCCGACGGCGGGGCCGTCCGCTTCCAGGCGCAGCGGCACCAGCGCCAGCGACTTGGGCTTGGCATCCAGCCAGCCTGCCGCTTCGAATTCGGTGTCGGTGCCGCAGTACGGCGTCTTCAGGCTGTCGGTAAAGGTGCGTACGTCCTGCGTGACGGGTTCGCCGTAGCCGGTTGCGGGTAGCTCCGACAGGTCCCACAGGCGCAGCGCCACATGGTTCAGCTCGAATTGTTCGGCCAGCCCCAGGGCGATTTCGCCTGGTACATGCTGCGGATCGCATTCGGACAGCAGGCGGCAGCACCACTTGGCCACATGGGTGCCGATGCTTTCGTTGGCGGTGGCATTGCGCACGAGTTCGTTCAGGCGCCATTCGAGTTCGCGGTTGCGCTCGCGCAGCGTCAGGATCTGGCGTTCGCCCAGCGAAATGGCGCGCGAGCCATGCGGATGCGGCACCTGCAACGTGGCGAAGACGTCAGCGTGATCGTCGAAGAAGCCGGGGTTCTCTTGCAGGAAATCAGCGACGTCCTGAGCGGTAATAGCGGTATCAGTCATGGCTTATCGGTTCAGCCCCATGGAGAAGACGAGCTTGTCGATATCGACCTGCCCCGTGAAGACGGACTCGGCAGGGCCGGTCATGCGCAATTGCTCGCCGTTCCAGGCGACGGTCAGCACGCCGCCGCGCGCTTGCACGCGCACCGGCGAGTCCAGCAGGCCGCGGCGGATGCCGGCCGCGACGGCGGCGCAGGCGCCCGTGCCGCAGGCCAGGGTTTCGCCGGCGCCGCGTTCGAACACGCGCAGGCGGATGTTGTTGCGATCCACGATCTGCATGAAGCCGGCGTTGACGCGGCGCGGGAAGCGCGGATGGGTTTCGATCAGGGGACCGAGAACGGACACGGGCGCGGTGTCGACGTCGTCCACCACCTGCACGGCGTGCGGATTGGAAATCGCCACGGCGGACAGCGCAACGGTGCGCGGCAGGCCGGCGGGCGCGTCCAGTTCCAGTTCCCACAGCGTGTCCTGGCCTTCGACCCGCGAGGCGAGGCCAGCGGTGTCGAACGGCAGCGCGGCGGGCTCGAAGCGCGTGCTGCCCATGTCGACGGTGACCTGCTCGTCGTCGCCCTGATCCAGCACCAGGATGCCGGTGGCGATTTCGGCGCGCAGCGGGTTGCGGTCGGACAGGCCCTGCTCGTGCACGAAGCGCACGAAGCAGCGCGCGCCATTGCCGCAGTGCTCGACCTCGCTGCCGTCGGAATTGAAAATGCGGTAACGGAAATCGGCATCGGGCCGGGTCGCGGGTTCGACCAGGAGGATCTGGTCGGCGCCGATGCCGAAATGCCGGTCGCCCAAGGCGCGGGCGCGCTCGGGCGTCATTTCGATGGTCTGGCGGACCCCGTCGAGCACGACGAAATCGTTGCCCGCGCCATGCATTTTGGTGAAGTTCCAGTTCATCACTGAATTATCGCCCATATTGGGGCGCGAGCTGCGGACTCAGTAGAGTTTGGGTTCGCCCGGCGGACGGGTCTTGAAGCGGCGATGGACCCAGTAGTACTGGCTGGGGCAGCGGCGCACCCAGGATTCCAGCTCGCGGTTCAGGCGCGCGGTGGCGTCTTCCAGCGATTCGGTCCCGGGGAAGTCGGCCAGCGGCGGCAGCACTTCGACGTGGTAGCGCCCGGTATCCGGGTTCCAGAAGTCCAGGATGGGCAGCACGGCGGCATCCCATTTCTTGGCCAGCTGGGCGGTGGCGAGCAACGTCGCCGCAGGCACGCCGAAGAACGGCGCGAAGGTGGCGCCCTGGCGGCCGAAGTCCATGTCCGGCAGGTAGTAGACGGGGCGGGGCTCACGCAGGTGGCGGATCAGGTCGCGCACGCCGTCCTTGCGGCTGACCAGAAAGACCTCGTTGAAGCGCTTGCGGCCGGCGGCCACGATGGCGTCGACCTGGGGGTCGCTTTGGGGCGTGTACATGGTGGCGGCGCTGGGCACCTCCATGGTGAGCCGCGTCGCGGCCGCGTCCAGCCCGATGAAATGGGGCGCCAGCAGGATGACCGGGCGGCCCTGCGCGGTCAGCGCGTTGATGCGGTCCGCGCCAGTTTGCGTAACCATGTCTTTGATGGCTTCGGGCGTGCCGTACCAGAGCACGCCGCGGTCGACGATGGATTGCGCCAGCGCGCGGAAATGGTCCGCGACCCACTGTTCGCGCACGTGTTCCGGCTGGTCGGGAAAGCACAGTTCCAGATTGCGGCGCACGATGCGGGCGCGCGACTTGGCCAGCCGCGGGGCCAGCCAGCCGAGGGTTGCGCCGATGCGCTGCCGGGTCGACGGCTTGATGCGGCCGAACCATTTCAACAGGGATGTCAGCGCGCGCGTTTTGAAATCAGTCATGGTCGGTAATAGGGAGCGGACAGGGCGCGGCGGTTCAGCTTGCCGGAGTAGCAGCGTCGGCGGCGGGAGCCGGCGGCGCGCCGCGCGGCGTCTTGTAGCGGTTGTAGCTCCAGAGGTATTGCTCCGGGCAGCGGCGGATCAGCGTTTCCATGGCGGCGTTGAGCAGCGCGGCCTGCTCGGCGGCGTCGGCGGGCAGCGGCTCGGGCACGCGCACATAGTGGATGCGCCAGCCCCGGCCTCCCGGCAGTCGTTCGCCTGCGGTCAGGATGATGGGTACGCCCGTCTGCGTGGCCAGCTTGCCGGGCAGCGTCATGGTGTAGGCCATGCGCCCGAAGAACGGCGCCCAGACGCCGTCGCCCACGCTGGGCGCCTGGTCGGGCAGCATGCCGACGGATTCGCCGCGGCGCAGGGCGCGCACGAATTCGCGCACCCCCTGCATGGTGGCCGGCACGGCGTTGACGGCCGAGGTGTTGCGCGCGGTTTCCAGCAGCGGGGCCAGGACGTCCTTGCGCGGCGGCCGGAACATGACGGTCATGGGCATCTGGCGGGCCAGGTAGCGCGCGGTGATCTCGAAGCAGCCCAGATGCGGCGTCAGGAACAGGATGCCGCGGTTCTCGGCGCGGGCCGCGCTGACCACGTCGTTGTCGTCCGAGATCACCTGGGCCAGGCTTTGTTCATTGCGGAACCAGACCCGCGGGCTCTCCAGGATCATGGCGCCGATTTCGCCCGCCGCGCGTCGCGCGAAGGCCGGATCGGGGTAGCCGGCCTGGGCCGCGTTGGCCTGCAGCCGCCGGCGGTACTTGCCCGGCCAGGCGTAGATCGCACGCCCGGCCAGCCGCCCCACGGCGTGCGCGACGGAAAGGGGCAGGGCGGCGAATGATCTGAACAGGAAGAGCAGCATGCGGCAGAAAAATGGGACGGACAGAAAGTGCGCCTGGGTCTGGGGCTATATGCATACGTCCCCCAGCTTTGGCGGCAGAACCGCATTTTCGCTTAAAATAGCGCAGTCGCCGAGTTAACCGACAACTTGCGGGGCGACGGCAAGGGTACAGCGCTTTGCGCGCCTCTTGCCAAATCCGCTAAAGCGTCGCGCCCAGATTTGCGTATGTCTTGCGGTCAGGGGTGCAACGCGCCTCGTGAACCTATGCGCCGGCAACGCCGGCCACCAAGGACGCATCTGTGGCCAACAACGACTTTCTCTTTACTTCCGAATCCGTCTCCGAAGGGCACCCCGACAAGGTTGCCGACCAGATCTCCGACTCGATCCTGGACGCGATCTTCACGCAGGACCCGAATGCGCGCGTCGCAGCCGAGACCCTCTGCAACACTGGTCTGGTAGTGCTGGCTGGCGAAATCACCACCACCGCCAACGTCGACTACATCCAGGTCGCGCGCGACACGATCCGCCGCATCGGCTACGACAACACCGAATACGGCATCGACTACAAGGGCTGCGCGGTGCTGGTCGCCTACGACAAGCAGTCGCCGGATATCGCCCAGGGCGTGGACCGCAGCTCCGAGGACTACCTGAACCAGGGCGCGGGCGACCAGGGCCTGATGTTCGGCTATGCCTGCGACGAAACCCCCGACCTGATGCCGGCCCCGATCTGGTACGCGCACCGCCTGGTGCAGCGCCAGAGCGAACTGCGCAAGGACGGCCGTCTGCCGTGGCTGCGTCCCGACGCCAAGTCGCAGGTGACGTTCCGGTACATCGACGGCCGCCCGGCTGAAGTCGACACCGTTGTGCTGTCGACCCAACACGCGCCCGAGGTCTCGCAAGAGACCATCCGCGAAGCGGTGATCGAAGACATCATCAAGCCCAGCTTCCCCGAAGGCCTGATCACGCCGCAAACGAAGTTCCTGGTCAACCCGACCGGCCGCTTCGTCATCGGCGGTCCGCAAGGCGATTGCGGCCTGACCGGCCGCAAGATCATCGTCGACACCTACGGCGGCGCATGCCCGCACGGCGGCGGCGCGTTCTCGGGCAAGGATCCTTCCAAGGTCGACCGCTCGGCCGCCTACGCCGCCCGCTACGTGGCCAAGAACATTGTGGCCGCCGGCCTGGCGCGCCAGTGCCAGGTGCAGGTCAGCTACGCCATCGGCGTGGCCGAGCCCATCAACATCACCGTCTACACGGAAGGCACGGGCGTCATCCCCGACGACCAGATCGCCAAGCTGGTGCGCGAGCACTTCGATCTGCGTCCGAAGGGCATCGTCAACATGCTGGATCTGCTGCGCCCGATCTACGCCAAGACCGCGGCCTATGGCCACTTCGGCCGTTCCGAGCCGGAATTCTCGTGGGAAGCCACGGACAAGGTGCAGGCGCTGAAGAAGAGCGCGTAACCTTCCTGGCGCTTGAATAAGAAAAGCCCCCGCGAAAAAACGCGGGGGCTTTTTCATTGCGGCAGGGACCTTACAGTCCCCAGGCCGACAGGTCGGGACGGCGCAGCTTTGGCGCCAGCACCGGCTCCAGCGCCGCGGCGCAATCCAGCATGGCAGCGTCGCCGCCTGCCGGCGCCAGCAACTGCACCGCCATGGGCATGCCTTCGGCATCGATGCCCACGGGCAGCGAGATGGCGGCCGCGCCCAGGAAGTTGGCGGGACGCAGCAGCTTGCCCAGTCCGGCGTGGCGCGTATCGTCGGCGTCCAGCGCTTGCGCGGCCTGGTCGCAGGCAGGCATCAGCAGGGCGTCCAGGCCTTGCATCGCTTGCGCGAACGCGGCCATGTCGGCGGCGCGGCGTTGCAGCGCGGCTTCGTAGTCGGCCTGCGCGATCCGGCCGCCGGCCGCGATGCGCTTGCGCACCACTTCCCACAGCGGCGTGGCCGGGTCTTCGGCCAGCGCGCCGTAATAGCGGTAGGCCTCATAGGCCAGCACCAGCGAGTTGTCGTCGGCCATGCGGGCAAAGGACAGGGCCGCGGGCGGATGCCAGGGCGTGGGCGTGTAGCCGGCCCGCGCCAGGTTTTCCTCGGCTTCGCGCCAGGCCCGCAGGCCGGCGTCGGCCAAGGAAGCGGGCCAGGCGTCGGGCGCCAGCACCGCCACCGGACCGGGGGCGCGCGCGGCGGGCTGGCGCAAGGCGGCGATGGCGCTTGCGGGAAATTCCAGCGTGGCCGCGTCGCCGATGTCGGGGCCGGCCAGCAGTCGGGTGAGCAGCCGGGCATCCGCCACCGTGCGTGTGATCGGACCCAGTACGTCCAGCGTGTCCGACAAGGGCAGACAGCCGGCGCGGCTGATCACGCCGGTGGACGGCTTGTAGCCCACCAGGCCATTCAGAGCCGCCGGCGCGCGCACCGAGCCGCCGGTGTCGCCACCCAGCGCCAGCGGCGCCAGGCCCGCGGCCACGGCCACGCCGGCGCCGCTGGACGAGCCGCCCGGCGCGCGCGCCGTCTGCGCGTCCCAAGGGTTGCGCGCCGTGCCTTGGGTGGGGTTCTGGCCCGACAGGCCAAAGGCGAACTCGGTCATGCGGGTCTTGCCCAGCACCACCATGCCCTGGGCGGCCAGCTTGTGCAGCGGCACCGCCGTTTCACCGCTGATCCGGCCTTGCAAGGCAAGCGAACCCAGGCTGGCGCTGACGCCGTCCCATTGCACGCTGTCCTTCACCGCCACGGGCACGCCGTGCAGGGGACCCAGCACAATGCCCGCGGCCAGCAGGCGGTCGGCGGCGTCGGCCTGGGCCAGCGCGCGCTCGGCCGTGACTTCACTGTAGGCGGCCAGCGCGGGGGCGCGCTCGATGCGGTCCAGGAAGTGGGTGGTGACCTGGCGCGAACTCAGTTCGCGCCGGCGGATGGCGCCGGCCAGGGCCTGGGCGTCTTGGAAGTGCAGGGCGGTGTCTAGTGCTGGCATGGGTCTCATCGGAAAAGAAAAAGCTTTCCGGTCCCGCGGGAACCGGAAAGCGCTATTGCGTGACGTTCGTTCTCTCTGCTTACTTCAGGCTCTGGCCCTTGGTTTCCGGCATGCGGATGAAGGTGATCAGGGTGATCACGGCGCCCGCCAGCACGTAGTAGAAGAACCAGCGCTCCATGCCCTTGCTTTGCAGCCAGGTCAGCAGGTAGGGCGTGGTGCCGCCTAGCAGGGCCACTACCAGGTTGTACGGCGTGCCGATGCCGACGGCGCGCACGCTGGTGGGGAACTGTTCCGACATGATGGCCGGCGCGATCGAGGTGTACATGGCGTACAGCACCAGGCCGAACAGCTCCACCGCCAGGATCGAACCGAACGACGGGCCCAGCGTGGTCATCAGCGGATAGAAGAACACCAGGTAGCCGGCGGCGAAGAAGATCAGCTGCGGCTTGCGGCCGATGCGGTCGGACAGGATGCCGAACAGCGGCTGCACCAGCATGAACACGATCAGCGCGACGGTGTTGGCGGCGAACGCGGTCTTTGGGTCGGCATGCACCTGGCGGATGGCGTAGGTGGGCACGTAGGCCACGAAGATGTAGAACGCGAACGTGGTCAGGATGGAGAAGCCCACGATGCGCAGCACTTCACGCGGATGGTCGCGCAGCAGCGTGCGCAGCGGCTGCTTTTCGACGCCAACCTTCTTGGCGTGCGAGAACGCTTCGGTCTCCGGGATCGAGCGGCGGATCCACATGCCGGCCAGGCCGCCCAGCGCGCCCAGGAAGAACGGAATGCGCCAGCCCCAGGCGGCCATCTCGACCTTGGTCAAGGTCGAGGTCAGCACCCAGCCGATGGCCGAGGCGGCCAGGATGCCCACGGCGGCGCTGAAGAACACGAAGCTGGAATAGAAGCCGCGCTTGTTGGGCGGCGCCATTTCCGCCAGGAAGGTCGTGGCCGAGGCATACTCTCCGCCCAGCGACAGGCCTTGCAAGAGGCGCGCAGCGGTCAGCAGCAACGGAGCGGCCAGGCCGATGGAGGCGTAGGTGGGGGTGACGGCGATGATCAGCGAGCCGCCGGCCATCATCAGGATGGTCAGGCCCAGCGCGGCCTTGCGGCCGTAGCGGTCGGAGAAGATGCCCAGCAGCCAGCCGCCGACTGGACGCATGAAGAAGCCCACCGCGAAAATGCCGAAGGTCGCCAGCAGGGCCGTGGTTTCATTGCCTTCGGGGAAGAACTGGCTGGAGAAGAAGATGGCGAAGGACGCGTAGATGGTCCAGTCGAACCATTCGACGGCATTGCCTACACTACCGGCCAGAATGGTGCGCGAGCGGGAAACGGGCGCGGTGCCGGCCGAGGCGGCTGCCCCCTGCGGCTTGCGCAGGGGCGCTGAAGTGCTGCTCATGAAAACCTCAAATAAGAATTTATTTTTGGTCAAAAAGACCGTTTAATTTTGTGTTTTTATCAATGCGCGAACGTTAATTTAATGAATATGGACACGTCAAGTAAGGGTAAGCCCCTAGCTCCGGGGCTGGACGACACCGATCTCGCCTGTCTCATCGCGCTGCAGGCGGACCCGCGCGCGTCCTGGCGCGAGTTGGGAGCCGCCACCGGCATTCCCGAGCGCACTGTCGCGCGCCGCATCAAGCGCCTGATGGATGCCGATGCCCTGCGTGTCATCGCGGAACCCGATCCCCTGGCCACCGGCCGCGGCGTGGTGCTGCACGCCTGGGTGCGCTGCCGGTCGGGCCGCGTGCCCGAGGTGGCCGATCAGCTGGCGCGGCTGGACCTGAGCCAGCTGGTGGTCACGCTGGCCGGTTCGGCCGACCTGATGGCCGAGCTGACGCTGGCGGACGCGGCCGACATGCCGGACGTGGTCACGCGTGTGCTGCCGTCCATCGACGGGGTGGAGCACGTGGAGGCGCGGCTGGTGCTGCGGCCGTTCCGGCGCGCCGGCCAGTGGCGCATCCAGGCCTTGCCCGACGCAGCGGCGGCCGAGTCCGCCATGGCGCAGCCGCCCGCGGCGTTGACGGACGCCGAGCAGCGCATAGTGGCCTGGCTGATGCGTGATGGCCGCGCCAGCCTGGCCGAACTGGCCGAGCAGGCTGGCGTCAGCGAGCCCACCGCGCAGCGTCTCTTGCACAACATGGTGGAGCGCCGCGCGCTGAGTTTCCGTGTGGAAGTGGAGCCGGCGCTGGTCGGCTTTCCGGTGGAGGCGGTTATCTCCGTGCAAGTGCGCCCTCAAGCCGTGGACGCGCTGGCCGCGCATCTGGCGCTGGATCCCAACACCCGCTGCCTGTTCGGCACCAGCGGCGCGTCGCAGCTGTTCTGGCACGTGCTGTGCCGCGACAGCCTGCACTTGTGGGACGTGGTGACGCGCCGCCTGGGCGAGCTGGATGGCGTGTTGAACAGCGAAGTCGGCGTGGTGATGCGGGCGCACAAGCGCTGCGGCATCGTGCGCGCCGGCGCGCGGCTGGGGGTGGACGCGTAGCGTTGCGTCCCCGTCAGTGCGGAATATGACGCGGCGTGTTCACCAGACCGCGTCGTCCGAACCCGGCGCGCGCAGATGCCGGGCGAAGCGCTGCGACAGGAACTCCACGAAAGCGATCGTCTTGGCCGGCAGGTTCAGGCGTTCGGGATACAGCGCGTGGATGTCCGCGGGCGGCGTGCGCCAGTCGGCCAGCACCGCGCGCAGGCGGCCGGCGCGCAGGTGCTCGGCCGTTTCCCATTCCGAACGCATGACGATGCCGTGACCGTCCAGCGCCCATTCCAGGGCGCTTTGCCCGTCGTTGGAACTGAGCGGACCGCGCACTTTCACGGTCTCCGCGCGCTGGCCCGATTCCAGCCGCCAGGTGCCGTAGGCCACGTCGTTCTCGCGCACCACGATGCAGCGGTGGCGTTGCAGGTCGCCCGGCGCGCGCGGCTCGCCATGGATTTCGAGGTAGCGCGGCGACGCGCACAGCAGCCGCCGATTGGAGGCGATCTTGCGCGCGGTCAGGCGCGCATCGGGCAGGTCGCCAAAGCGCACCGCCACGTCGAAGCCTTCCTCGATCAGGTTCAGCGGCCTGTCGGTCAGCCGCATCTGCACTTCCACTTCCGGGTACTGGCGGGCGAAGTCCGACACGGCGGGCACGATGTGGGCGCGGCCGAAGCCGAACGTGGCGTTCAGCCGCAGCAGCCCTTGGGGACGGGCGCGGGCGCTCGATACGGAACGTTCCAGCGCCTCCAGGTCCGTCAGGATGCGTGCGCCCTCGGCCAGATAAAGCTCACCTTCCTGCGTGACGCTGACCCGGCGGGTGGTGCGGTTCAGCAACCGCACGCCCAGGCGCTGCTCCAGCTTGGCCAGGCGCGTGCTGACCGCGGGCGGCGTCAGGCCCAGTTCGCGGGCGGTGGCGGACAGATTGCCGTGCTTCACTACCAGTGAGAAGAAGGCGAGATCGGAGAGGGCGTCCATGCGCTTATTTATAAACTGAATTTAATAAAGCTTTATCTGGATTAGCAATTATAAGAAGAAGACCCGCTTATACACTGGCCTCACCACTAAAGAGCCGCCTGCGCGGCCAACCGAGGAGACCAGGAATGAAGATCAACAAAGCGGCCGGCGTTCTATGCGCGGCCATTGCCGCATCCTGTTGGACCCAACCGGCCGCCGCCGCCGACGCCTTTCCCCAGCGCGCCGTGACGCTCATCGTGCCGTTCGCGCCCGGCGGCAGCGTGGATATCGCCGCGCGACTGATTTCGGACGCCTGGGGCCGCGCCCTGGGGCAGAGTGTCGTGGTGGAGAATCGCGCTGGCGCTTCCGGCAACATCGGCATGGCCGCAGTGGCGCGCGCCGAGCCCAACGGCTACACGCTGGCCGTCAACACCATGTCGCTGGCGATCAACCCGGCGCTGTTCCAGAACATGCCGTTCGACACAGCCAAGGACCTGCGTTCGGTCGGCACGATAGGAACGTCGCAGCATGTGCTCACGGTGACCAACCAGTTGCCCGTGGCCAATGTGAGCGAGCTGCTGGCCTATGTGCGCGCGCGGCCAGCCAACGACCTGAGCTTCGGTTCGGCAGGCACGGGCAGCACGTTCCACATGGCCGCGGAACTGTTCAAGTCGGTGTCCAAGACCCAGATCCTGCACGTGCCCTACAAGGGCGGCGGCCCGGCCATGGTGGACACCATCAGCGGCCAGGTGCAGATGAGCTTTCCGGTGCTGTCCGCAGCCAAGCCACAGGTCGACGGCAAGAAGCTCAAGGCGTTGGGCGTGACCGGCACCACGCGTTCGCCGCTCTTGCCCGACGTGCCCACCATCGCCGAGTCCGGGCTGCCCGGCTACGAGTTCAACACCTGGTTCGTGATCAGCGCGCCCGCGGGCACGCCGCAAGCCGTGATCGACACGCTGAACGCCAAGCTCGAACAGGCCCTGCGTTCGCCGGAGCTGGCGCAGCGCATGGGCCGCGAGGGCTTCGATCCGCTGATTTCCTCGCCCGCCAAGACGGACGCCATGGTAGCCGCCGAGATGACGCGCTGGGCCGGCATCGTCAAGGACGCCGGCATCCAGGCCAACTGACCGGGCCGCAAGACCCAACTACGAAGGACGCAAGACATGCCCGGCAAGACGCTGTACGACAAACTGGTGGCCAGCCATGAGGTGGCCCGGATCGACGACGAGCACATCCTGCTCTACGTCGACCTGCACATCATGAACGAATACACCAGCCCGCAGGCCTTCAGCGGCCTGGCCGCGCGCGGGCGCGGCGTACTGCGCCCCGGACAGCAGATGGCGGTGGTGGACCACATCATCCCCACGCATCCGGTGCCGGCGGCACTGCGCGTGATCGCCGACGACGCTTCGTCGCGCCAGGCGCTGAACCTCAAGCGCAATTGCGACGAGCAGGGCATCGCGCTGTTCGACACCACCGATCCGCTGCAAGGCATCGAACACGTGATCGCGCCCGAACATGGCATGGTGCTGCCGGGCATGGTGGTGCTGTGCGGTGACAGCCACACCACCACCTATGGCGCGCTGGGCGCGCTGGGCTTCGGCATCGGCACGTCCGAGGTCGAACACATATTGGCCACGCAGACGCTGGCGTACCGCGTGGCGCGCAACATGCGCATTCGCGTCGATGGCGCGCTGCCGGCCGGCGTCACCGCCAAGGACCTGGTGATCTGCGTCGTGCACCGCATCGGCGCGCAAGGCGCGCGCGGCCATGCGGTGGAGTTCTGCGGCGAGGCCATCGCCGCGCTGTCCGCCGAGGCCCGCATGACCTTGTGCAACATGACGGTGGAAGCCGGCGCCCGTGCCGCGCTGATCGCGCCGGACTCCACCACCGAGGCCTACGTCGCCGCGCATGCGCCCGAACTTCAAGGCGAGACGCTGGCCCAGGCCCGCGCCTATTGGGCCACGCTGCGCTCGGACGGGGACGCCGTGTTCGATGCCGAGCACGTGCTGGATGCCGCCGCGATCGCGCCCTTCGTCACCTGGGGCACCAGCCCGGACCAGGCCATGCCGGTGGATGGCGTGGTGCCGGACCCGCAGGCCGAGCCCGACGCGTTGGCCCGCCTGGCGCTGGAGAAGGCCATGGACTACATCGGCCTGGCGCCGGGTACGCCGATAGCCGGCGTGCCGATAGACCGCGTGTTCATCGGCTCCTGCACCAACGGACGCATCGAGGATCTGCGCGCGGCGGCAGCCGTGGTGCGCGGCCGCAAGGTAGCGGCCGGCGTGCGGGCCATGGTGGTGCCCGGATCGGGTGCGGTGCGCGCACAGGCCGAGGCCGAAGGCATTGCGGCGCAATTGATCGAGGCCGGCTTCGAATGGCGCCAGCCTGGCTGTTCCATGTGCCTGGCCATGAACGACGACGTGCTCAGCCCGGGCGAGCGCTGCGCCTCCACCACCAACCGCAATTTCGAAGGCCGGCAGGGGCGCGCGGGCCGCACGCACCTGATGTCTCCGGCGATGGCCGCCGCCGCCGCGCTGGCCGGCCGCATTGTCGACGTCCGCGTCTGGGAGCAACACGCATGACCGCAACCATCGAGGGCGTTGCCGCGCCGCTGCCTTTTTCCAATCTGGACACCGACCAGATCATGCCCAAGCAGTTTCTGCGCATCATCGACAAGGCAGGGCTGGACCGCGGCCTGCTGCATGACCTGCGCTTTGATGCGGGCGGCGCGCCCAGGCCCGATTTCGTGCTGAACCAGCCCGCCTATGCCGGGGCGTCCATCGTGGTCGCGGGGCCGAATTTCGGCTGCGGCTCCAGTCGCGAGCATGCGGTGTGGGGCTTGCAGCAGTTCGGCATCCGCGCGGTGATCGCGCCCAGCTTCGGCGAGATCTTCTACTTCAATGCCGTAAACAACGGCCTGCTGCTGATCAGCCTGGCGCCGGCCGAGATCGACGCCTTGCTCGCCAGGGTGTCCAATACGGCCACCAACCGCGTCAGCATCGATGTGGCGGCAGGGAGCGTCACCGCCATGGACGGCTGGACAGCGGCGTTCACGCTGCCAGAACGTCACCGCCGCATGTACGTGCAGGGGCAGGACATGGTGGGCGCCTCATTGCAGCAGCTGGACGAGGTGGAACGTTTCGAGGCCGGGCATTGGGCGCGGCACCCCTGGATGAAAGACCTGGCGCGCCGCGTGCGCGACCGCCTGGACCGAGAGGCCATATGACCGCATTCTTCGACCTGCCCGTGCGCCGCATCGCGGCCAACGGCATCGAGATCGCAGCCCGCGTCGACGGCGCTGGCCCGCCGTTGCTGTTGCTGCACGGCCATCCCCAGACCCACGCCATCTGGCATCGCGTCTGGCCGGAACTGACGCGCCACCGCACTTGCGTGGCGGCGGACCTGCGCGGCTACGGCGATAGCGACAAGCCTGCCGCATCGCCGGACCATTCTGCCCATTCCAAGCGCGAGATGGCGGCCGACATGATCGAGCTGATGCGCGCCCTGGGCTACGAGCGCTTCGAGGTGCTGGCGCACGACCGCGGCGCGCGCGTGGCGCACCGGCTGGCGCTGGACCATCCCGCCGCCGTCAGCCGCATGATGCTGCTGGACATCGCGCCCACGCTGGACATGTACGAAGGCACCACGCGCGCCTTCGCCCAGGCCTATTTCCACTGGTTCTGGCTGATCCAGCCGGCGCCGCTGCCCGAAACCATGATCCAGCGCGACCCGGTGTTCTACCTGCGTTCCGTGATGGGCGGACGGCCTGGCGGGCTGGCGCACTTTTCCGCCGAGGCCATGGCCGAGTACGAACGCGCGGCGCAACTGCCCGGCTGGGCCACGGGCATCTGCGAGGACTACCGCGCCTCCGCCACGCTGGACCTGGAGCACGACCGCGCCGGCCGGGAGGCCGGCGAACGCCTGCGCATGCCACTGCGTGCGTTGTGGGGCGAGCGCGGCGCGGTCGGCCGGAACTTCGACGTGCTGGCGCTGTGGCGCGCGATCGCCGACGAGGTGTCCGGAGGCCCGTTGCCGGGCGCGCACTATCTTGCGGAAGAGTGCCCGGACGCGCTGCTGGCGCAGGCCGGAGAGTTCTTCGGCTGGCGCTAGCGGCAGGGCTCGGCCCGCATGTAGCACCCCGCGCGCGGACAGGCATTTAAGTCCGGGCGGGGCATAGGGCCTTCTAAAAGGGGACGCACTGCCGGTGTTAACCTACGCCCGATGAATCAGCACCACGTCGACCTCTCCAAACTCCCCGACGCCGAAGACGCGCAACGCGCCTTCAAGGCTTCGGATTCGCCCTGCGTGGCCGTCTGCTCCACGCTGTTTGACGACATCTGCCGCGGCTGCGGCCGCACCGCCATGGAAGTCGCCAACTGGGTGTTCATGACGGAAGAGGAAAAGCGCGAAGTCTGGGTGCGCATCACGGCGCAAGGGTATCCCCGCCGCAACAACTAGCCGGCGGCCGCGCAGGCCGTCTTGGGCATGTCACATGGCGCGGGCTAAATCGCGCTATTGCCCACTTCCGGCTCCATCATGCGCATCGTCCTGGTCACGGATGCCTGGCATCCGCAAGTCAATGGCGTCGTCCGCACCTGGACGACCATGCAGCAGATCCTCGGAGAATGGGGCCACGAGCTGATCGTGGTGAACCCGCAGGGCAGCCGCACCGTGCCGGCGCCTTCGGAGCCCGACCTGCGGCTGTGTCTGCAGCCCGGCCGGCAATTGCGCCGCATCCTGGGCGACCTCGTGCCCGACGCCCTGCATATCGCCACCGAAGGTCCGCTGGGACTGGCCGCCCGCCGCATGGCGCTGGCGCGGGGCTGGCGCTTCACGACTTCGTTCCACACCATGTTCCCGGACTACCTGCAGGCGCGCATGGGCATCCCGGCGGCCTTGCCCTGGCGCTATCTGCGCTGGTTTCACCGGCCCTCGCAGCGGGTGCTGGTGCCGACGCCCACGGTGCGCGACGTGCTGGCGCGGCGCGGCCTCGCCAACCTGCAGATCTGGTCGCGCGGGGTGGACCCGCGCAAGTTCCAGCCGGGGGCGGGCCAGGCCTTCCCGGACCTGCCCCGTCCCGTATTCCTGAGCGTGGGCCGCGTGGCGCGCGAGAAGAATCTGGACGCCTTCCTGTCGCTGGACCTGCCGGGCAGCAAGGTAGTGGTGGGGGCGGGGCCGGATGAGGCGCGGCTGAAGAAGCGCTTTCCCGACGCGATTTTCCTGGGCCTGCGGCAAGACGAAGCGCTGCCGGCGCTCTACGGGTCGGCCGACGCCTTCGTCTTCCCCAGCCTGACGGACACCTTCGGTCTGGTCATGCTGGAGGCCATGGCCTGCGGCACGCCGGTGGCCGCTTTCCGCAGCGAAGCGCCGCTGGCGGTGGTGACCCAGGGCGTCACCGGTTTCCTGGACGAAGACCTGGCCCATGCCTGCCGCTCGGCCCTGTCGCTGGACCGCCATGCGGTGCGCGAACATGCCCTGACGCGCAGCTGGGACTCGGTGGCCGCGACCCTGCTGGCTGCACTGGTGCCGCTGGATGGGAGCGCCCGCGGCGCGGAACATGCCGAGGCGTCGTGCGTCCCTGAAGGGGCCATGCTTGCGCGGCGGCCGGGTGGCGAAATGCCCGCCAGGGAGCCAGGGGTTTGATCCCTGGCGCACGGTTCCCGGGTACAATGCCCGGCAATCCTGAGGAGCGTTGCGACGACCCTGCGGTTCCCGCCAGCCGGCACGGCAAGCGGAGCCAGGCTCGCCAGGCTCAGGAATCCTTGTTCAAGCGGCGCGCCTTGCGCGGCGCTACAGCAACGGCGCTCACCTTTGTCGCATATGGCGGGAAAGGCGAGCACTCGACCTTCGTGGTGCCTTCGCGTTGTCCGGCCATATCCTGCGCCGTTCGTATTTCACGTGGAGCCTACACACCATGAACGCTGTGACCGATAAATCCTTCTCCGACTACCTCGTCGCCGACATGTCGCTGGCCGGCTGGGGCCGCCGCGAACTCGCCATCGCCGAAACTGAAATGCCCGGCCTGATGGCCATCCGCGAGGAATTCGCCGCCAAGCAGCCGCTCAAGGGCGCGCGCATCGCCGGCAGCCTGCACATGACCATCCAGACCGGCGTGCTGATCGAAACGCTGGTGGCCCTGGGCGCCGAAGTGCGCTGGGCCTCGTGCAACATCTTCTCCACGCAGGACCACGCCGCCGCCGCCATCGCCGCGTCGGGCACCCCGGTCTTCGCCGTCAAGGGCGAAACGCTGGAAGAGTACTGGCAGTACACCCACAAGATCTTCGAATGGCCCAATGGCGAAAACGCCAACATGATCCTCGACGACGGCGGCGACGCCACCTTGATGCTGCACCTGGGCACCAAGGCCGAGAAGGACATCTCGGTGCTGGCCAACCCGGGCAGCGACGAAGAGCGCATCCTGTTCGCCGCCATCAAGGAAACCCTCAAGCGCGATCCCAAGTGGTATTCGACCCGCCTGGCCCTGATCAAGGGCGTGACGGAAGAAACCACCACCGGCGTGCATCGCCTGTACCAGATGTCGCAAAAGGGCGAGCTGGCCTTTGCCGCCATCAACGTCAACGACTCGGTCACCAAGTCCAAGTTCGACAACCTGTACGGCTGCCGTGAATCGCTGGTCGACGGCATCAAGCGCGCCACCGACGTGATGGTCGCCGGCAAGGTTGCCGTCGTGGCCGGCTACGGCGACGTGGGCAAGGGCTGCGCCCAGGCGCTGGTCGCGCTGCGCGCCCAGGTCTGGGTCACCGAAGTCGATCCGATCTGCGCCCTGCAAGCCGCCATGGAAGGCTTCAAGGTCGTGACCATGGAAGAAGCCGCCGCGCACGGCGACATCTTCGTCACCGCCACCGGCAACTACCACGTCATCACGCGTGAGCACATGAATGCCATGAAGGACCAGGCCATCGTGTGCAACATCGGCCACTTCGACAACGAAATCGACGTCGCCAGCCTGGCCGACTGCAAGTGGGAAGAGATCAAGCCGCAAGTCGACCACGTCATCTTCCCGGACGGCAAGCGCATCATCCTGCTGGCCCAGGGCCGCCTGGTGAACCTGGGTTGCGCCACCGGCCACCCGTCGTTCGTGATGTCGTCCTCGTTCGCCAACCAGACCATCGCCCAGATCGAGCTGTTCACGCGCAACGAAGCCTACCAGTCGGGTCAGGTCTACGTGCTGCCCAAGCACCTGGACGAGAAGGTCGCCCGCCTGCACCTGAAGAAGCTGGGCGTGAAGCTCACGACGCTGCGCCAGGATCAGGCCGACTACATCAACGTGCCGGTCGAAGGCCCCTACAAGCCCGAGCACTACCGCTATTGATGGTTGTAGCAAAATAGGAAAGTGCCGCGCCATGCCGGCGCGGGCTTTCCGGTCCGCAGGACCCCTGTCGCGTACGTATCGCCGCGGCAGGGCCGGCGGGCTCACAACAGGAGATCGAACATGGCATTGATACTCGTCTGGATCCTGAACGCGGTGGCCCTGCTGGCCGTGGCCTACCTGCTGCCCGGCATCACCGTGGCCAGCTTCGGATCGGCGCTCATCGCCGCGCTGGTGCTGGGCCTGGTGAACATGCTGGTCAAACCGGTGCTGGTGCTGCTGACACTGCCCATCACGATCGTCACTCTCGGTCTCTTCCTCATCGTCATCAACGCCTTGTTGTTCTGGTTCGTCGGCTCCGTGCTGAAGGGCTTCCAGGTCAACGGGTTCTGGTGGGCCGTGGGCGGTGCGATCCTGTACAGCATCATCTCTGGCCTGCTCACGAAGCTGATCCCCTAATGTCTGACTCGACTACTCCCGCTTTCAGTCTGGAATTCTTCCCTCCGCGCGACCTGGCCGGCCAGGAGCGGCTGGTGCGCGCGGCCAAGCAGATGCTGGCCATCCAGCCCAAGTACGTCAGCGTGACCTTCGGCGCGGGCGGCTCCACCCGCGCCGGCACGGCGGACGCCGTGCGCACGCTGCGCAACCTGGGCTGCGAGGCGGCGCCGCACCTGTCGTGCGTCGGCGCCACGCGCCAGGATCTGCGGGACATCCTCCAGGCCTACAAGAACGAGGGCGTGCGGCGCGTGGTGGCCCTGCGCGGCGACCTGCCCTCGGGCATGGGCGGCGATGCGGGCGAACTGCGCTACGCCAACGAGCTGGTGTCGTTCATCCGCGAGGAAACGGGCGACTGGTTCCACATCGAAGTGGCGGCCTATCCCGAAATGCATCCCCAGGCGGCCAATCCCTCCGCCGACCTGAACCATTTCGTGAACAAGGTGAAAGCCGGCGCCGACGCCGCGATCACGCAGTACTTCTTCAACGCCGACGCCTACTTCGACTTCGTCGACCGGGCCCAGGCCAAGGGCGTGAACGTGCCCATCGTGCCGGGCATCATGCCCATCACGAACCACACGCAGCTGCTGCGCTTCTCGGAAATGTGCGGCGCGGAAGTGCCGCGCTGGATCCGCCTGCGCCTGGCCGAGTTCGGCGACGACAAGGCCTCCATCCGCGCCTTCGGCGTGGACGTGGTGACCGAACTGTGCCAGACGTTGCTGGACAACGGCGCGCCGGGCCTGCATTTCTACACCTTGAACCACGCGGAAGCGCCGCTGGCGGTGTGGAAGGAGCTAGCGGTGCAGGCGTAACAGGCTGCACTCGCCATAAAGGCCAAGCCCACCCGCGAGGGTGGGCTTTTCTTTGGGCAGCCCGCTGCTTACTCGGGTTGGATTCCCGCCTGCCGGATCTGCTGACCCCAGGCGTCGTACTGGCCGCGCACGAATTGCTGCAAGGGATCACCCGTGGCCAGGTCGGGCTCCATGCCCATGGCGCGCAGTTTTTCCTGGATCGCAGGCTCGCGCATCGTGGCCGTCAGTTGCTCGGACCACCACTTCGCCGCCTCGGGCGCGAGGCCGCCGGGGCCGGCCACGCCGATCCAGCCGGTCAGGTCCAGGCTGCCCATGCCAAGTTCCTGGGCGGTGGGAACGGAGGGCAGGATGGTCGAGCGCTTGTTGGAAACCAGGGCCACGGCGTTCAGGTTCTTGGCGCGGATCTGCGGCAGCACGGCCCCCAGGTCGGCCGCCACGAAATCGATGCGCCCGCCCAGCAGGTCGGTGATGGCGGCCGGTTGGCCCTTATAGGGCACCGCCAGCACCTCGGCGCCGGCTGCGCGGCTGAACGCCGCCGCCACCACCTGGCCCGTGCCGGAGCCATAGCCGCTGGTCACCGAGTTCGGCTTTTCCTTGGCTGTCGCCACCAGTTGGCGCGCGTCGCCATGCTGGCCTGCGGCGCGCGTGACGATGACCACGTCGAAGCGCACCACACGTCCGACCTGGGTGAAGTCCTTCATGGCGTCATAGCGCTGGAAGGCCTTGGACAGGTAGGGGCCGGACGAGCTGGTGGCGCTGGAACTCGGCATCATGGTGTAGCCGTCGGGCGCGGCCCGCGCCACCGTGTCCACGCCCAGCACGCCCAGCGCGCCGGGCTTGTTCTCGACGATGATCTGCGCGCCGGTGCGGGCGCGGATATCGTCCACCACCACGCGCGAGACGTTGTCGATGGTGCTGCCGGCAGGAAAGCCGACCACGAAATGGATGGGCTTGTCCGCCTGCGGATAGCCGGGGGCTGCGCCTGTCAGGGATGGCAGGCACAGCGCGGCGGCGATCAGGGCGGATCGGATGTTGTTTTTCATGTCTGTCTCCTCGTGCTTTGGGACCTTAGGACGTCCGGCCGGCCTGGGCTTCCGCCAGGATCTCGGCTGTGTGTTCGCCCAGGCCGGGCGGATGCCGCCGGATCTCTGCCGGCGTGCGGCTGAAGCGGACGGGCAGGCCCGCCTGGATCAGGCGCCCTTCGGTGGGGTGCTCGGATTCATGCCAGAAGCCGGTGGCCCGCAAGTGCGGGTCGGCCAGCAGTTCCTCGAAGCCGTTGACCGGCGCATAGGGGATGTCGGCGGTCGCCAGCAGTTCGATCCATTGCGCGGTGGTGCGCTTGCCCAGCACGCCTTCGACGTAGCTGTATAGCTCGGGAAAATGCTTGCTGCGGCTGTTGAGCGTCAGGTAGCGCGGGTCCTGCGCCATCTCGGGGTTGCCGGCCAGCGCAAAGAAGCGCTGCCATTGCGGCGTGGTGTAAGGCACCACGCTCATGTAGCCGTCCTGCGTGCGGAACGGGCGGCGGTACTCATTGAGCAGGCGCGTATAGCCCGCCGGCCCTTCGGGCGGCACGAAGGTCAGCCCCGCCAGATGTTCCGGCGCCAGGAAGGCCACCATGCATTCGAACATCGGCACTTCCACGGCCTGGCCGCCCGCGCCGCGCTCGCGCGCCAATAGGGCGCTGGTGACGGCGTTGGCCACGTACAGCGCCACCACCTTGTCGGCGACCACGGAATTGACATAGCGCGGCGCCTGCTCGCCCGCGCCGCCCTGCAGCCAGGCCATGCCCGACGCGGCCTGGATGGTGTCGTCGATGGCGGCGCGTCCCGCATAAGGGCCTTGCTCCGAATAGCCATAGCAGGCGCAATAGACCAGTTCGGGAAAACGGGGCTGCAGCGTCGCGTAATCCAGGCCCAGGCGGCGCATCGCCGGGGCGCGCATGTTGGAGATGAAGACGTCGGCGCCGCCGATCAGCGCGTCCAGTTGCGCACGGCCTTCGGGGGTCTTGGCATCGATCACCGCGCTGCGCTTATTGCGGTTCAGGTTCAGATGGGTATGGCTCATGGCGGCATGGCGCTGGGGGGTGACGTGACGGAATACGTCGCCCTCGGCGGATTCCACCTTGATGACGTCGGCGCCCATGTCGCCCAGCATCTGGGTGGCCATGGGCCCCATGCCGACGCTGGTCATGTCGACGACGCGTATGCCGTGCAGTGGTCCGGGCATGTTCAGTCCTCCCCCAGCAGGCGGCGCGCCAGGCGCAGGTGCGGGCGGTCGATCATCTTGCCGTCCAGCCGCAAGGTGCCCGCGCCCGGGTTGGCGGCGAAGGCGGCAATGACGGCGCGGGCCCATTGCAATTGGCCGTCGTCCGGGCTCAGCGCCGCGTTGACCGCGGCTACGTGGCGCGGATGGATGGCCATCTTGCCGACGAAGCCATCGCGAAAGGCTTCGCCGGCCTCGGCTGCCAGAACCTCGGGCGCGTCCAGGTCGACGCAGACCGTGTCGATGGCGCGCACGCCGGCCGCGGCGGCCGACATCAGGCACAGCGAGCGCGCCAGACGGAAGGGCTCCGTGTAGCGGCCCGCCTCGCGGTTGCGCAGCGCGCCGACGTCGGCGGCCAGGTCTTCCGCACCCCAGGACAGCCCCCACAGCCGCGGCGTGGCGTCGCGGTAGTCGTGCAGGCTGAATAGGGACTGCGCAGTCTCGGTGACGATGGCGAGGATGCGTGTGACGCCTGGGGCCGTGCCGGCCGTGGCCTCGAAGGCGTCAAGATAGTGCGACAGGTGCAGGAGACCATCGCGGCCGGCGCATTTGGGCAGCACGATGCCGTAGGGGGTGGCGGGCATCACGGCGGCCAGATCGGCCAGGGCGTCGCCGCCCTCCAGCGCGTTGATGCGCACCCATAGTTGTTTGCCTGCCGCGCCGCGTTCCAGCATGGCGCGGACTTCCTTGCGCGCAGCAGGCTTCTGGTCCGGGGCGACGGAGTCTTCCAGGTCCAGGATCAGGGCATCGGCGGCGCTGGCGGCCGCGTGATCGAACTTGCGCCCGGAATCGCCGGGCACGAACAGCAGGGAGCGGGTCATCGTGGTCCTCCTGGACGGCGGCAAGCTCAGGCCGGACGCTTGCGCATCAAGGCCGAACGCTTGCACGTGGCCACGACTTCGTCGCGATGGTTCAGCGCGGTGTGCTCGAACTCGACGATGCCCGCGTTGGGGCGCGATTTGCTCTCGCGCACCGACAGCACGCGGGTGTGCACATGCAAGGTGTCGCCAGCGAAAACCGGCTTGGGGAAGTTCACGTCGGTCATGCCCAGATTGGCCACGGTAGTGCCCAGGGTGGTGTCGTTGACCGTCATGCCGATCAGCAGGCCCAGCGTGAACAGGCTGTTGACCAGGGGCTTGCCGAACTCCGTCTGCGCGGCGAAATGCGCGTCCAGATGCAGCGGCTGCACGTTCATCGTCAGGGAACTGAACAGCACGTTGTCCATTTCGGTCAGGGTGCGGGTCCAGGCATGCTCGAACGCCTGCCCGGGCGAAAACTGTTCGTAATAAAGGCCAGCCATTTTCTTTCCTTCATGTAGAGAGCGCCGGGGTATTGGCCCGGAATTCGAGCGGCCGCTACCGGTAATCCCGATCCGCGTTCTTACTCTTGAACAAAAGTTTATATTCATGAACGAAGGCGGGCAATGGTTTTGCCTAGTCGTAAACCCGCAGGAGCCTGCGCAGCCGCAGAGGACGCAGGCGCGCGCCGCCAGCGCGGGTGACGCGGCGGAAAGCAGGAAGGGGAGGTAAAGGCGCGGCCGCCAGGCGCCTCTCGGGGCAGCCAGGCGGCCGGAGCGGCGAAAGCCCTTTTAGGGGCTGGCCTTAGTAGGCAGTCACGGCGGGCGCCGGGCTGTCCAGGCGTTGCGTGAGTTCGCGGCCGGCGGCACGCAAGGTCTGGCCGATGAGGTCGGCGCGGGAGGCGGAACGGTCCAGCGGAGCGCCCACGACCAGCGCCAGCACGGCGCCGTACAACACCAGCGGCGCGGCAACCGACAGGGTATCGGCCTGATGCTCCGCCAGATTGACGTGCCAGCCGCGCCGGGCTTCGGAATCGATCAGCTGCAGCAGTTGCTTGTGGGTCTTGACCGTCTTGCTGGTATAGCGGTCCAGGGGCAGGCGCGCGACCAGCGCCTCGCGTTCGGCAGGCGGCATGGCGCCCAGCAGGGCACGCCCGGAGGCCGATGCATGCAGCGGTTTTTGCTGGCCGACCCTGGCCGTGAAGCGCACGATGCGTTCGGGCTCGGCCACGTCCAGGTAGACCACCTGGTCGCCCGACCGTTGCGCCAGGATCAGGGTCTCGTCCAATTCGTCGCGCAGCGCCTCCAGCGTGGGCCGGATGCGTGTGGTCAGCTGGTCATGCTCGGCCACTGTGCGGGCCTCGTTCAGCCAGCGGCGAGTGAGGTAATAACGGCCCGCAGTCTGATGCGCGTAGCCGTCGCCTTCCAGCGTGTCCAGCAAGGCCAGGCAGCTGGACTTGGGGATGCCCAGTCCGGCCGAAAGCTGCGACAGCGTGGCCGGCGCCCGCGTCGCGGCGAAGAATTGCAGGATGTCCAGGACTCGCCTGGCGCTTTTTACGTCGTTCGTACTCATGCACGCGAATATATATTCATGAACGGGCAGCAGCAACCGCGGCCGCCCGCCGCGCCATCAGTCGGCGTACACCCCCGCCTTGCGGATGATGCCGCCCCATTTGTCGACCTCGGATTGCAGCCAGGTCTGCAGGCCCTGCGGCGTCTGCTTGGATTCCGGCACGATCTCGGCGCCCAGTTCCGCCATCTTCTGCGTGAAGGCAGGATCCTTCAGCGCGGCGCGCAGGGCCTCGTTGAACTTCGCGACGGCTTCTGGCGGCGTGCCCTTGGGCGCGTAGACGCCATGCCACACCTTGACCTCGAAGCCCTTCAGGCCGTTCTCCTGCAGGGTCGGCGCATCAGGCAGCGTCTTGATGCGCTCCAGCGTGGTGACGCCGTACAGCTTCACGCGGTCGGCCTTGATCTGCGGAATGGTCTGGGTGGTCTGATCGCACAGCACGTCCACCTGGCCGCCCAGCAGCGCGGTCATCGCCGGCGCCGTGCCGGCATAGGGCACGGTGGTGAACTGCACGCCCAGCGATTCCTGCAGCAGCATGCCGCAGAGCTGCGACACCGCGCCCAGGCCGGCGTTGGCCAGGTTGATCTTGTTGCCGTTTTCCTTGGCGTACTTGATGAAGTCCTTCATGCCGTCCGCGGGCAGGTCCTTGCGGCCCAGCAGCGTCATGGGGACGTCGGCCACCTGGCCGACATAGGCGAAGTCCGTCAGCGGGTTGAACGACAGCTTGCGGTACAGCGCCGGCGCGGTGGCCATGCCGTTGTGGTGAATCAGGAAGGTGTAGCCATCGGGCGCGGCGCGCGCCACGTGCTGGGACGCCAGCGTGCCGCCCGCACCGGTGCGGTTCTCGATGATGATGCTTTGGCCCAGCGTCTTGGACATGGACGCGCCCAGGCTGCGCGCCACGACATCGGTCGGCCCGCCCGCTGCGAACGGCACGACCAGCGAAATGGGATGGTTGGGATAGGCGCCTTGCGCGCCGGCGGTGCCAGAAACCAGGCAGGACAGGGCCAGCATGGGCCATGCTGCACGCTTGAGGGCGCGCGCGTAGATAGGGGGCATGTCTCGCTCCTTGTGGTGTTGTCGGGGCCCCCAAGGCAAAGCATGACGGCCGGACACCAGTGTGGCGCGACAGCGCCCGGATGAGAATTCGCGGTTCCGCAAGCCGGGTTTCGGCTGCTGGAAAGGAGGGTTTACGCGGAAGGCGATATGAGCGGGGGATTTTCCTGCTCTTCCTGCGAACCGAGTCCGCTGCACGGGAGGGCTGCGGCTTGCACGCGGTCATGAAAGTAACGGTGAAAAATCTCCCAGTCCCTGTACTGCGCGGACGCCACCTGGAAGGCGCACAGCCGGCCCACCAAGCTGCAGATCCAGTCAGCACATTGAAGGGTCTGGAACAGGTGGCTCTCACCTTGAATCAGCGGCTCGACCAGCGTTCTGCATCGGTCGGTGGCATCTTCGAACATCGCCAGCGTGCAGGCTTCGACATTCATTTCGCGCCATCGGCTGCCCGCCTGTTGCTCGTCGATAAAAAGCATGAAGGTGGCCTGCCTTGCCGAGAAAAAGCGATCCGCGCGCCGGACTATGCGTAGCAATTGCTGCTTGAAGATCTCCGCGGGTTGATGCGATGCCGCGTCGGTTGTCTTTTGCTCGCCGCTGTAAATCACGTGTCCGCCAATCTGTCTGATCCGGTTCAGCAAACGCCCCGTTGCGGTCCGCAACTGCTGGTACTTTTCAACATTCCGGACGGTATAGAGTTGCGCGCCCTTCTTTTCCCAGCGGTACGCAGGTTGGTCTTGCCGTTCCAGTTCGAACTTCAATAGATGGCATTTCAGTTTGTAGAAGTAGATGGCGAATTCGCGCACGGATTCAACAGGCAGGACCACCCCCCGAAGCCGAACACCGGGCTTGTCCGGTGCTTGTCGTGATCACGAGAGCCGAATGGGCCAATGTGGCCGAACTCGTCCAGATACATGACGTAATGCATGACGTAACCCTTTGTCCGACACGTGGCTTGCATACGAATCGAAGCAGTGTAGGGCGCGGGAGACGGCTGGCTTTCCTTCAGTGAATGGAAAGATCGCACCCAAATTCAAAATGGCAACGATTCATGCCGCACAAAAACACGAAAGCCCGCAGCAATGAATTGCGCGGGCCTCGGAAGGTGGGCATATGGCGTGCATATACGTTGAAGAAACTGTAAAGCAGATTCCGGTCGTGCTGCAAGGGATCAAGGCGTCCGGAACACATAAATGCGCGCGGAAGCCTGCGGTATCAGACGGAGTCCCGGGTTCTGGCCTGGGAGGCTTGGCATGTTCCTGCCGGAAACCGCCCCTAGTTCGCCTGATCCTTCCCCGGATCTTCCGCCAACACCTGCGGCGCCGGATAGTTCGACACGGGCGCATCCATCGGCTCCGCGCGCAGCGGCTGGTGCACGCGGCTGGGAGGGACCAGCGAATCGGGCGAGTCGGGATTGGTCCACAGCGGGTCCGGGATCTCGGCGAAGACCTGGCGCAGGCGTTCGCCCCAGGTGCCGCGGATCATGCGGAAATACTCATTGTGCTCGTCGATGCTGGCAAAGTGCGTGACGCGCAGCGAGTGCGTGTCGTAGACCAGCAGGTCCAGCGGCAGGCCCACCGAGATATTGGAGCGCAGCGTGGAGTCCATGGAGATCAGGGCGCACTTGGCCGCTTCGTCCAGCGAGGTGTCGGGACGCAGCACGCGGTCCAGGATGGGCTTGCCGTATTTGGCTTCGCCGATCTGGAAGTACGGGCATTCCTGGCCGGCTTCGATGAAGTTGCCGGCCGAATACACCTGGAACAGGCGGCAGCGTTCGGCGCCGATCTGGCCGCCGAAGATCAGGTTGACGTTGAAGTCCACGCCCTGCTCGCGCAGGGCCGGGGCTTCGTGGTGATAGACCGACCGCACCGCGGCGCCGACGCGGCGGGTGGCCTCGAACATGTCGGGCGCGTTCCAGACGGTTTCGCCGCCTTCGTCGTGCTGGCGCGCCAGCGCGTTCAGCACCGCCTGGCTGACCGCCAGGTTGCCCGAACTCATCAGCACCATGACGCGGTCGCCCGGGCGCTCGAACACGGTCATTTTGCGGAAGACGCTGATCTGGTCGACTCCGGCGTTGGTGCGGGAGTCGGCCAGGAATACCAGGCCGGAATCAAGGCGGGCTGCGACGCAGTAGGTCATGATCAGAATTAGGGAAAACCACGCCGCATTGTATTGCGGCGCGGCTGGCGGGATGTTACTGCTGGGCGCTGGTCTGGACCTGCACGCTGACCTCCATGGATTCCTGGCCGCCGCCGCTGCGCACGCCGCGCACCGGCGAAGCCGAGTCATAGTCCCGCGCCACCGCCAGCCGGCAATGGCAGTCCGAGGCGAACTGGCGGTTGGTGATGTCCACGCTGGTCCAGCCCACGTCGGGCAGCCAGACGTCGGCCCAGGCGTGGCTGGCGGCGTGTTCGGCGGTGGTGTACAGGTAGCCGCTGACGTAGCGCGCGGGCACGCCCAGGCCGCGCACGCAGGCCAGGAAGAGGTGGGCATGGTCCTGGCAGACGCCGTGGCCCATGGCCAGCACCTGGTTGGCGGCGGTGGTGACATCGGTGGTGCCGGGCTCGTAGGCAACGCGGTCGCTGACCGCGGTGGCCAGGGCCAGCACGTCGTCCGGCGTATGCAGACCGCCCGGCAGCGCGTCGCGCACGAAGGCCATGACGGTGTCGTCGGCCTGGGTCAGCGGCGTCTGCACGCAATAGGCGTGCACCGGCAGGCGGCTGTCCTCGCTGCCCAGCAGGCCGCGTTCCAGCGGCGCCACCAGCACCTGCCCGACCACGCGCAACTCGATGTCGGTGTGCGGCTGGTTGAGCGTCAGCGTGTGCGTGATGTTGCCGTAGGCATCCACCTGCTTGTCCAGTTCGCCGGGGGCTTCGATATGCCAGCGCAGCACGCGCTGGTGCTCGTCGTCGCGCGGGGTCAGGCGCAAGGTCTGGATGCTGTAGGTGACCGGGGCGGTGTAGCGGTAGTGAGTGACGTGGGTGATGATCTGTTTCATTCCGGTCTCCGGTCTAGGCCGACAGCGGCACCAGGAAATCCTGGCTGATCCGGTTGCCCAGATCGTTGATGCGGTCGAGGAAGTGCTCCAGGTATTGATGCAGGCCGCTGTCCAGGATGTCCTCGACGCGACCGTATTGCAGTTCCGCGCACAGCATGCCGGCGCGCCTCTCGGTTTCGGTCGAGCGTTGGTTGGAGACACGCGCCAGGTCGTCGGCCACCGCGCGCATCGAGGCCAGCAGCGAGCGCGGCATGTCGCCGTGCAGGATCAGCAGCTCGGCCACGCGGTCGGGGGTGATGACGTCGCGATATACCTTGCGGTAAATCTCCAGGCCGGACACCGAGCTGAGCAGCGCCGACCAGCGGTAGAACTCGCTTTGCAGCGCCGCCGCGCCGGCGCCCTCGGTTCGGCCATCGTGGCCGTTGGACCCGCGTTCATGGAACTTCACGTCCAGCATGCGCGCGGTGTTGTCGGCGCGTTCCAGGTGCATGCCGATGCGTAGGAAGTACAGGGCCTCGTCCTCCAGCATGGTGCCGATGGTGACGCCGCGCGCCAGGTGCGAACGGAACTTGACCCATTCGAAGAACTCGCCCGGGTTGCGTTCCAGCAAGCCCGTGTGCAGGTGCTTGAGCAGTTCCAGCCAGGTGGTGTTGTAGGTTTCCCAGACCTCGGTGGTGAGGCTGCCGCGCACGGCGCGCGCGTTCTCGCGGGCGGCGCGCATGCAGGAATAGATGGACGAGGGGTTCTCGGGATCGCGCACCATGTACTGCAGCACGTCGTGCGGCGAGATGGAGGCGTACTTGCTCTGGTACAGGCCTTGCAGCTCGGAGATGCGCAGCACGCCCAGCCACGAGCCTTCGCGCCGCTGCGCGTCCTGCGGCAGCAGCGACATCTGCAGGTTCACGTCCAGCATGCGGGCGGTGTTTTCGGCGCGTTCGGTGTAGCGGCACATCCAGAACAGATTGTCGGCGGTTCGGCTCAGCATGTTCAGTCCTCCTCCAGCACCCAGGTGTCCTTGGTGCCGCCGCCCTGGCTGCTGTTGACCACCAGCGAGCCCTCGGTCAGCGCCACGCGGCACAGGCCGCCCGGCACGGTGCGGATGTCCTTGCCGCACAGCACGTAGGGGCGCAGGTCCACATGGCGCGGCGCCACGCCCGATTCCACGTAGGTCGGCACGGTGGACAGCGCCAGCGTGGGCTGCGCGATGTAATTGGCGGGGTTGGCGCGCACGCGGTCCTTGAAGGCCTCGACCTCGGCGCGCGAGGCCGACGGCCCCACCAGCATGCCGTAGCCGCCCGAGCCATGGACTTCCTTCACCACCAGTTCGTGCATGTGGGCCAGCACGTGCGACAGTTCGTCCGGCCGGTTGCAGCGCCAGGTGGGGACGTTGGACAGTATCGGCTCCTCGCCCAGATAGAAGCGGATCATGTCCGGCACGTAGAGATAGGTGGACTTGTCGTCGGCGATGCCGGTGCCGATGGCATTGGCCAGCGTTACGCGTCCGGCTCGGTACACCGACAGCAGACCCGGCACGCCCAGCGCGGAGTCGGCGCGGAATGACAGCGGATCGAGGAAGTCGTCGTCCAGGCGGCGGTAGATCACGTCGACCTTGCGCGGCCCCTGCGTGGTGCGCATGTAGACGGTGTTCTGTTCGACGAACAGGTCCTGGCCTTCGACGAGTTCCACGCCCATCTGCTGCGCCAGGAAGGCGTGTTCGAAGTAGGCCGAGTTGTACATGCCGGGCGTCAGCACCACCACGGTGGGATCGTCGCCGCCATGCGGCGCGACTTCGCGCAGGTTGTCCAGCAGCAGGTCCGGGTAGTGCGCCACCGGTTCCACCTTGATGCGGCTGAAGGCGTCGGGCATCAGCCGCATCGACATCTTGCGGTTCTCCAGCATGTAGGACACGCCGGATGGCACCCGCAGATTGTCTTCCAGCACATAGAACTCGCCCGCGCCCGCGCGCACGATGTCCACCCCGGCGATGTGGCAGTAGATGTCCTCGGCCACGTCCACGTCCTGCATCTCGGGGCGGTACTGGGCGTTCAGGAATACCTGCTCGGCGGGCACCACGTCCGCGCGCACGATGTCGTGCCCGTGATAGATGTCGTGGATGAACATGTTGAGCGCGCGTACCCGCTGCTTCAGGCCGGCTTCCAGCAGACGCCATTCGGCGGCGGGGATGACGCGCGGGATCAGGTCGAAGGGGATCAGGCGTTCGGTGCCGGCCGCGTCGCCCGCCACCGAAAACGTGATGCCGACCCGGCGAAAGCTCAGGTCCGCTTCCAGGCGGCGCGCGGCCATGGCCTGCGCGGACTGCTCGTCATGCCAGCGCTCGAAAGCCTGGTAGTGGGAGCGTATGCCGCCGGCGCTGTCGCGCATTTCGTCATAGGCGGCGGGACGGGATGATCTGTCCTTCATGGCTCCTCCGGTACAGGTGCTGGCAGCCGGCTCGCGCACGGCCGCCGTCCGGCCAATGTCCGGCCGGTTGCAATGGATTAAGCAACCCGCATGCCAGCCTGGCCGGCACGCGCGGGGGGCGCCCCTGAGGACCAATATCCTCCGAAGGGCGTTGCGGCGCCATCGCCGCGGCGGCTGAGGCCAGGGGATGGCGTGGGCGCCAGGCGCGGATTGGCCGGGGCTGGCGGGTGGATCGGGGTCAGCGGGGCTGGCGCGGAAATGCTTGGCCAGGGGAACGGGTGGGGCGGCGCTGCCGAAGAAAGCGCCCGGAAGTGCGCGGGCGCTGCGTGCTGCGGCCGGGGTCTGGGCTAGGCCCGGCAGCAGTCCCTATGATAGGTCGTGCACCGTATTGGTGCAAACTGGTGGAGCAGAACTGGTGCGTCAGTTCATGCGGAAGCTGTGCAGCGTGGTGCCGCTGGTGCCGCCTTGTTCCAGCGGCGCCTGGGGCACCCAGCCGTCCTGGGTCAGTACCGCGTCCAGCGGGAAGTCGTGGGCGGCGGGTTCATAACCGGCGTCCAGCTCGCCGCAGCTCCAGGCGATGCCGATGGCGATGAACGGGTGGCCGCGGTCGCGCAGCGCGGCCAGGGTGCGGTCGTAATAGCCGCCGCCATAGCCCAGGCGGTCGCCCTGTTCGGTGTAGCCCAGGGTGGGGACCAGCACCACGTCGGGCAGCAGTTCGGCGCCGGCGACGGGTTCCTGGATGCCGTAGGGGCCGGCACGCAATTCGGCATCCGGCGTCCAGGGCAGGAAGGCCAGCGGGGCATTGCGTTCGCGCACCACGGGCAGGGCCACGGTCACGCCGTTTTCGACCCATTGTTCTAGCAGCGGGCGCAGGTCCGGTTCGTCGGCCATGGGCCAGAAGGCGGCCACGGTAGCGGGCGCGGGGCGGCCCGCGCGCACGGCCTCATCGCGCGCCACATTCAGCCAGGTGAACAGGCGCGCGCGCATGAGCAGGCCGCCGCGGCTACGCTGGTCTTCCGGCAGTTCGGCGCGCAGTTTCCGCAATCGCGCGCGTAGCGGTACTGCGGTATCCTCTGGAGTATTTTGCGTAGTCATGCGGTGGCTGTAAGAGGGATGGACAAATGATGGCGAATGTGCGGACGCATGCGGACGAACAGGTGGATTGCCGGCATGCTGGCGTACGGCAAGGCCAGTGTATGAGGGACAGGGCATGACACAGACTCTGCAACCCGGACGGTATCAGAAAACCGCGCGGAAATCCGGGTCCGCCGCCGCCACCGAGGCCGCTCCCGGCCTGCGCCGCTGGCTGCCGCTTCTGGCGCTGTTCACCGCGGCCTGTGCACCGGTGGACGCGCAGCAGCGCAGCGCGTCGGTCAACACCCAGCCCCAGCCTCAGCCAGCCGTTCAGGCCGCGCAACCCGCCATTTCCGTGCCGCCCGCGGTGCTGGCCGGCCTGCCGCCGACCTCCCAGACGCCCGCGCTGGCCGCCGTGGTTGCCGCGCGCGAAGCCATGAACCGCAAGCAGTGGTCCGTGCTGGGTGCGCTGGTGCCGCAGGCCAAGCCGGATCCGCTGGGCATGTACCCCGAATACTGGCTGCTGCGCTACCAGTTGTGGACGCCTCCCGCCACCGGCCGGCCCACCGCCGACCTGCAGAAGTTCATCAGCGGCAATTCCGACGCCTACCTGGCCGATCGCCTGCGCGGCGACTGGTTGCTGGCCGCGGCCCGCAGCGGAGACTTCGAAACCGTGCGCAAGCTCGCGCCCGTGAAGAACAGCAATGCGCAGATCGAGTGCGCCATCCTCGATGCCAAGCACATGACCGGGCAGCGCGCCACGGCGGCGCAGGCCGCGGCCGTGTTCGCGCCGGGCGGCGCCTGCTGGGCGCTGTACGACCAGCTGGTCGCCGACGGCATCATGGGTTGGGAGCAATTGGAACCCCAGCTGCGCGACGCCATCGAAGCCAACAAGACCGCCGACGCGCGGAAGTTCGCGCAGTACATGTTCGAGCCGGGCGACCTGAAAACCTATGACCAGCTCATGAAGGACCCCATGAAGTGGCTGACGCGCCAGAGCCGTCAACCCGTGGGCCGCAACGAGAAGGAACTGGTGACGATCGCCTTGGCGCGCCTGGCGCGTTCCGACGTCAGTGTGGCGGATTCCTACCTGCGCCGCGAATGGGGCAAGTCCGGGGACTGGTCCAAGTCCATGGCCAAGTCGAACCTGGCCTGGGTCCGCGGCCAATACGCGCTGGTTGCCGCGCTGAATCTCGACAGCCGCGCCGACGACTGGTACCACGAGGCCGGCCACATCCGCATGACGGAATACAACGCCGCCTGGAAGGTGCGCGCCGCCTTGCGCCAGCCCAAGATCGACTGGAAATGGGTCATGGAATCCATCGACCAGATGCCCGCCTCGCAGCAGGCCGATTCGTCCTGGATCTACTGGAAGGCCCGCGGCCAGGCCGCGCGCGGCAACAAGGAACAGGCCGCCACCGCCTACGCCAGCATCGCCGACCGCTTCGACTTCTACGGCCAGCTGGCCGCCGAGGAACTGGGCCGCCGCATCACCGTGCCGCCGCGCCCCGCGCCCATCAGCGACCAGGAAATCACCGAGGCCCGCGCCAACCCCGGCCTGCGCCGGGCGATCCAGCTCTTCCGCCTGGGCTGGCGCGCCGAAGCCGTGCCGGAATGGAACTTCACGCTGCGCGGCATGAGCGACCGCCAGCTGATGGCCGCCGCCGAACTGGCGCGCGCCGAGAACATCTACGACCGCGTGGTCAACACCTCCGACCGCACGGAAAAAGAGTTCGACTTCAGCCAGCGCTTCATCGCGCCCTTCGAAGGCCGCGTCACCGCCAAGGCCAACGCCATCGCCCTGGATCCGGCCTGGGTCTATGGCCTGATCCGCCAGGAATCGCGCTTCATCATGGACGCGCGTTCGCACGTCGGCGCGTCCGGCCTGATGCAGCTGATGCCGGCCACGGCCAAGTGGGTCGCGGGCAAGATCGGCATGAGCAACTTCACGCCCGACAGCGTCAACGACTTCGACACCAACACCGAACTCGGCACCAACTATCTGAACATGGTGCTGCGTGACCTGAACGGTTCGCAGATGCTGGCCAGCGCAGGCTATAACGCCGGCCCGCGCCGTCCGCACAACTGGCGCTCGACCTTCACGCATCCAGTGGAAGGCGCGATCTTTGCCGAGACCATCCCGTTCAACGAGACGCGCACCTACGTCAAGAACGTGATGTCCAACTCGGTGTATTACGCCGCCATGTTCACCGGCCAGCCCCAGTCCCTGAAGGAACGCCTGGGCAACATCGTGCCGCTGGGCGCGGAAAGCACTTCGATCCCATGACGCGGGATCCGGCCACGGACGGCCTGCAGGTCTATATCGTGGGCGGAGCGGTGCGCGATGCGCTGCTCGGCCTCCCCCCCGGCGACCACGACTGGGTCGTGGTTGGCGCCACACCCGAGGACATGGCTCGCCGCGGCTTCGTGCCCGTGGGCGGCGATTTCCCCGTGTTCCTGCATCCGCGCAGCAAAGAGGAATACGCGCTGGCGCGCACCGAGCGCAAGTCGGGGCGGGGCTACAAGGGCTTCACGTTCTATACGGGCGCCGACGTCACGCTGGAAGAGGATCTGCGCCGTCGCGACCTGACCGTCAACGCCATCGCGCAGAAGCAGGACGGCGAGCTGGTTGATCCCCTGGGCGGGGCCGCCGACGTGCGCGACCGCATCTTCCGCCACGTTGGCGAGGCCTTCGAAGAGGATCCGGTACGCATTCTGCGGCTGGCCCGGTTCGCGGCGCGCTTTGCCGATTTTTCCGTGGCGCCCGAGACCCTGGCGCTGTGCCGCCGCATGGTCGAGGCCGGCGAGGCCGACGCGCTGGTGGCAGAACGGGTCTGGAAGGAATTGTCGCGCGGCCTGATGGCGGCGGCGCCGTCGCGCATGCTGGGCATCCTGCAGCAATGCGGCGCGCTGGCGCGCGTGATGCCCGAGCTGCAAGGGGTGGAACAGACCGCGGCCGACGTGGATCGCGCGGCCGCGCAGGGCCTGTCGCTGCCGGGCCGTTATGCCTTGCTGTGCCGGCTGACGCCTGAACGCGACGCCATGGGCCGCCGCCTGCGCGTGCCCACGGAATGCAACGATTACGCGCGGCTGTTGCCGGAAGTGTTGGCGGGGCTGGACGCGGTGGAGCAAGGCGCCGATCCCGCGGACGCGCAACTGGCGCTGATGGAGCGCGCCGATGCGCTGCGCAAGCCGGAACGCTTTCTGGATCTGCTGGATGCGGCGGCCGTGCTGCGCTCCGTGGACCGAGCGGCCTGGCAATCGCGCGTGGCAATCGTGCGCGGCGTGGACGCCGGAGCTATCGCCAAAGCTTGCGCCGGAGAGCCGGCGCGCATCAAGGAGCAGGTGCGCGCCGCGCGCCTGGAGCGCCTGCGGGCGCAGTGATTCCGCTATGGATCTGAAAACGTGGCGGCCATGCCTATGAGGCCGCCACGCGTTCCTACAGCTTGCCCAACCGGTCGCCGCGCGAGAACCCTGCCAGCGGTTCGGTGATGCCGCGTCCCACCGCCAATACCTTGAACAGTTCGCCCATCTCCGATTCGGACAAGAGCTTCTGCACGGGCGCCACGGCTTGCGCGTATTGCTGCACGTCGCTCGGATCCAGTTGCGCCAACAGATCCATCAGCCCCGCATTCATCAGGAAGCGGGCCTGCGAGGTATAGCCCAGGACTTGCATGCCGGCCTCGAGCGCGGCATCCGCCATGGCGGTGAAATCGACGTGCGCGGTGATGTCCTGCAGGCCCGGCGCGGTGAACGGATCGCCGTGGGCGTGATGGCGCAGGTGGCACATGAGCGTGCCGCCTGCCCGCTGCGGATGGTAGTACTCGCTGCGCGGAAAGCCGTAGTCCAGCAGCAGCGCCGCGCCGCGTTCCAGCCAGCCGCCCATGGCGGCGATCCAGGCTTCGCCTTGCAGGTTGATCTCGGACACGTAACCGGGCAGGGCCGGCATGCGGGCGGCGACAGCGGCGGCTAGCGCCGGCGGCGCCGGGCGGTCTTCCCAGACGAAGCCTTGCGCGGCGTCCACCGCCACGCCGCGCTCCAGCACCTCGCCCGTATCGCTCCAGCGGAAGATCGACACCGGCATCGCGTCCAGTACTTCGTTGGCCAGCACGCAGCCGGCAAAGCGCTGGGGCAGCGCGTCCAGCCATTGCACACGCTCGCCGAATGCCGCCAGCCTTTCAGCCTGGCGGGCGCGCAGGTCGGCCGACACTTCCAGGATCAGGTAGCGGGTTTGATCCAGGCCCATCGCATCCAGTTCGCGCAGCACGCCTTCGGCCAGGGCGCCGGTGCCGGCGCCGAATTCCAGCACGGCGTCGGTCTGCGTCTGGCGCAGCACCTGGGCGGCCTGGCGGGCCAGCGTGCGGGCGAACAGCGGCGTCAGCTGGGGCGCGGTGACGAAGTCGCCGGCAGGCGTGCGGACGTCGCCGTCGGCCTCGGCCAGCTTGACGTTGCCGGCCGCGTAATAGCCCAGCCCGGGCGCGTATAGAGCCTGCGCCATCCAGTGGTCGAACGACAGCCAGCCGCCATGGGCGGCGATGGTGGCGCGCAGATGCGCGGCAGCGGCTGCGCTGTGTTCCTCGGCGGCGGGAGTAAGGGCGGGCAGGTTGGCGGGGGCGGATCGTTGCATGGTCGGGCGGTGCGTGGACAAGCGGTCATTTTCCCAAAAAACAAACCCCGCGACAGGCGCGGGGTTTGTGTTGGGTTCAAGCGGGCGGATTAGCCGCGGCGGTCAGCCGACTTGCCGAAGCGCTTGGCGGGGCCGCCGGGGCGCTTGTCGAACGAGGGCTTGCCACGGAAACCGCCTTCCGGACGGTCGCCGCCGCGGAAGCCGCCTTCACGCTGCGGACGGTCGCCGAAGCTGGGACGGTCGCCAAAGCTCGGGCGGTCGCCAAAGCTGGCGCGGTCGTTGTAGCTGGGGCGCGAGTCGCGGTCGCCGCCACGGAAACCGCCTTCACGCGGGCCGCGCTCGCTGAACGGGCGGGCATCGCGCTGGGGGCGGTCGCCATAGCTGGGGCGGTCGCCGAAGCTGGGACGCGAATCGCGGTCGCCGCCGCGGAAGCCGCCTTCGCGCTGCGGACGGTCACCGAAGGGGCGGTTGCCCTGGTAGCCGCCTTCACGCTGCGGACGGTCGCCGAAGCTCGGACGATCGCTGAAGGAACGGGCCGGGCGGTCGCCGAACGGGCGATTGCCTTGGTAGCCGCCTTCGCGCGGGCCGCCCTCGCGGTTGCCTTGATAACCGCCTTCACGCGGCTTGAATTCGCCACGCGGGCCGCCGAAGGAACGGCCTTCGCGGTTGCCCTGGTAGCCGCCGCCGGGACGCTTGCCGAACGGCTTGCCGCCACGCGGGCCGGCGCCGCCAGCCGAGGGGCGCGGAGTGCGCTTGGGTTCCAGGCCGGCGATCACTTCGGGGGTGATCGATTGGCCGATGTAGTGCTCGATGCGGCGGACCTTATGGCGCTCGGAATGCGTTGCCAGCGTGAAGGCCAGGCCGCTGCGGCCGGCGCGGCCGGTACGGCCGATACGGTGCACGTAGTCTTCGGCTTGCATCGGCAGGTCGAAGTTGACGGCGTGGCTGATGCCTTGCACGTCGATGCCGCGGGCAGCCACGTCGGTGGCGACCAGGATGCGCAGTTGGCCGCGCTGCAGTTGCGACAGCGTGCGGGTGCGTTGGCGCTGGTTCATGTCGCCGTGCAGGGCGGCGGCGGCAAAGCCTTGGTCGGCCAGGCGGTCGGCCAGATCGTCGGCGCCGCGCTTGGTCGACGTGAAGACGATGGCCTGGTCCAGCGAGGCGTCGCGCAGCACGTGGTCCAGCAGCTGCATCTTGTGGCTGGCATCGTCCGCGTACAGCAGGCTTTGCGTGATGTTGGTGTGCTTTTCCTTGGCGCCGGCGATCTCGATGCGCTGCGGCTCGCGCATCATGCGCGAGGCCAGCTTGGCGACGGTGCCGTCCAGCGTGGCCGAGAACAGCAGCGTCTGGCGGCCTTCCGGCAGGCGGCTGACGATGGTCTCGATATCTTCGATGAAGCCCATGTCCAGCATGCGGTCGGCTTCGTCCAGCACCAGCGTGTGCACGGTGTTCAGTTTGACGCGGCCCGAGTTCAGATGGTCGATCAGGCGGCCGGGGGTGGCGACCAGCACGTCCACGCGGCGCGACAGCGCCTTGAGCTGCGCGCCGTAAGGCATGCCGCCGACGACGGTGGCGGTGCGCAGGTCGGCCAGCTTGCGGCCGTAGGTGGCGGTGGCGTCCGTGACTTGCAGGGCCAGTTCGCGGGTCGGGGTCAGCACCAGCACTTGCACGCCGACGCCCTTGTTGGCGGGCATCTGGGCGATGCGGTGCAGGGCCGGCAGCATGAAGGCCGCGGTCTTGCCGCTACCCGTCTGCGAGGACACCATCAGGTCGTGGCCAGCCAGCGCTTGCGGAATGGCCGAAGCTTGGACGGGAGTGGGGGAGGTGAAGCCAGCGTCTTGAATGGCCGACAACAGAGCGGGCGCAAGACCCAGGTTTTCGAAAGACATTACTTTCCCTTGCCGCAATCAATGCGACGCAGTGCTTGGTCGGGCCAGGGGATTAGGCGGCCGGATCCAGGCGACGGTTGATGGAGCATCGTGCCGACCGAATCAACCGTGCGCGTGGCGCGTTCTCGTGTACTGAGTGGAACGCAGGGCGAAAGGAAAGGAGGTCAGGAATCGATGATGTTCGGCATGGGGCCGGGGCTGTGTCACCCGGCAGACTGCGAAAATTTCCGCTAAATCAAGGCGGTAAATGCCGAACTCGTTTTGTGCAGTGCGGCGATCATAACCCGAATTCGCCCTGCATGGGAATTATTTTTTTGTCCAGCTCCCAATCAATAGGGTTTTTCCCTTGGTTGGTCAGCCACTGATTGGTGGCCAGGAAGTGGCCGCAGCCCAGGAAGGGTACTGGGGGCCTTCTGGCGGACAGGGGCGAGGGGTGGTTGGACATCAGGACCAGGTGGCCGCTGTTGTCCGGGAGCAACGCCCGCTTGGCCTGGGCATGCGCGCCCCACAGCATGAAAACCTTGGGCGACGGGTCGCGCGCGACCAGCGAGATCAACGCGTCCGTCACCGTTTCCCAACCGCGCTTGGCATGCGAGGCCGGCTGGCCGTCTTCCACGGTCAACGCGGTGTTCAGCAGCAGCACGCCCTGTTCCGCCCAAACGCTCAGGTCGTTGCCGGCCGGCACGCGGGTGCCCGGAAACTCCTGGGCGATTTCGTTGAAGATGTTGCGCAGGCTGGGCGGCCGCTTGCAGTCGTCCGGCACCGAGAAGGCCAGCCCCTGGGCCTGGCCCGGCCCGTGATAGGGATCCTGCCCCAGGATCACCACGCGCACGTCCGACGGCTCCAGGCCGTGCAGGGCGCGGAAAGGCGTGGCGGGATAGACGGTCGCGCCTTCGCTCAGCCGTTTTTCTATGTGGGCGGTCACGGCGGCCAGCGCGTCGGCCACGGGCTTGGCGGCAAAAGCCTCCTGCCAGGCGGCGGGCAGTTGCGCCGTCTGGGCGGCGAGGGCTAGGGGAGTCAGTTGGTTGTCGGTCGGCATGGGCGGGATTTTGGCATAGCCCGGACCGCGGGCCGGGGTGAGCCGACCCGTCTTGCTTCAAACCGGCCACCCATCCTGCCGATACGCCGAATCCCAGAACATCCATTCCAGCTGCGCGGCACGCGTATACGCCGCGTGCATCTGCTCCAGCGTTTCGGCGGACGCCTTTTCGGCGACGCGGTCGACCGTGGTGATGACTCGGCGCACCAGGGCGTGGAAGTCAACGCAGGCATAAGCCTCGATCCAGGCCGAATAGGGATTGGGCTGCGTCGCCCGCGCATGGATTTCGCGGCCGATTTCGGCGTAGATCCAGAAGCACGGCAGCAGGGCCGCCAGCGCTACCGGGTACGGCGCGCTCCAGGCGGTGGCGATCAGGTAGCTGGTGTAGTGGTGGCAGGCAGGCGTGAGCGGCGTGGCTTCGAAGGTGGCGTCATCAATGCCGAACTGCTTCAGGAAGCCCGCGTGCAGGGTGCGTTCGGCCACCACCGCGCCTTTGGCGGCGTCAGCAAATTGCACCACGCCGTCGGCGTCGTCGGCCTTGGCCGAAGCGATGGCCAGCGCGCGTCCGAAGGCCACCAGGTAGTGGGCGTCCTGGATCATGTAGTGCTTGAATGCGTTCTCGTCGAGCTGGCCGCTGGCCAGTTCGCGGTTGAACGGCATGTCGCGCGTGGTTTCGTAGAGTGCGGCGTTGCGCGCCCAGGCGTCGGAGCTGAAAGACATGGGATTCCTCAAGACAGACTGTCGGCGCGCGGTTGCGCGCCGGTCGATAAAAGCGGGCTAGGGTATCAAAGCATGCGGGGCGTCAGGCCTTGCGCTTGCGGTGATGCCGGACATAGTCCTGCAGGACCTCGCGCAGCACGATGGCCTGGTTGTGTTCGGTGTTGCGGGCGCCGTAGAGCAGGGTCAGCGGACGGTCGCCCGCCGCGTCCAGCAGGGCGGCCATGCGCGCCTGCTGTTCAGGTTCGGCCAGTTCGGCCTGGTAGCGTTGGCGGAATTCTTCCCAGCGTTCTTCGATGTGGCTGAACCATTTGCACAGCTCCTGGGTGGGCGCGATGTCGCGGGCCCATTCGTCCAGGTGCAGGTCCGCCTTGCGCAGTCCGCGCGGCCACATGCGGTCCACCAGCGCCCGGTAGCTGCCTTCCGGACCCAAGCCCTCGTAGACGCGTTGCACGGCGATGGCGGATGGTTTCATGGCGGCTCCAGGGAAGGGTGGCGGACCTCGCTACTTTAGCGCCCGCCGTCCCTATTCAACCGGCGCTCAAGGATTTTCCGCGGCGCCGGCGCGCGTGCCGCAGGCGCGCAGCACCAGGAAGCCGACCACGGCGGACGCCAGCGAGCCCGTCAGCACGCCGATCTTGGTGGCGTCGATGGCGGCCGGATCGCTGAATGCCAGGGCGCCGATGAACAGGCTCATGGTGAAGCCGATGCCGCAAAGCAGCGACACGCCGTACAGCTGCGCGTAGCTGGCGTGGCGCGGCAGGGTGGCAATGCCGCTCTTGATGGCCAACCAGGCAAAGCCGAACACGCCCAGCTGTTTGCCCAGGAACAGGCCCAGCGCCACGCCCAGGGGCACGGGCGCCGCCAGGCTGCCCAGGCCCATGCCGGCGAAAGACACGCCGGCATTGGCGAAGCCGAAGATGGGCACGATCAGTAGGGCGACCGGTTTGTGCAGCGCATGTTCCAGCGCATGCAGGGGCGAGTGCGCGCCGGGATGGCCCTGGTTCTGCGGGCGCAGCGGAATGGTCAGCGCCAGCGCCACGCCGGCCAGCGTGGCATGCACGCCGGACTTCAGGACGAAGTACCAGAGCACGGCGCCGATTAGCAGGTAGGGAGTCAGGCGCAGCACGCCGGCGCGGTTCAGACAGAACAGGCAGACCAGCAGGGCGCCCGCCATGCTCAGCGCGAATACATTGAGTTCGGCGGTATAGAACAAGGCGATGATGACGATGGCGCCTAGGTCGTCCAGGATGGCCAGCGCCGTCAGGAAGATCTTCAACGAGGTCGGCACGCGGCTGCCCAGCAGCGCCAGGATGCCCAGCGCAAAGGCGATGTCGGTCGCGGCCGGAATGGCCCACCCGCGCAGAGTGTCGGGGCTGCCAAAGTTGATCAGCACGTAGATCAGGGCGGGCAAGGCCATGCCGCCCAGGGCGGCGATGCCGGGCAGCACGATGCGGGCGGCGCCGCGCAGTTGGCCGTCCAGGACTTCACGCTTGATCTCAAGCCCGACCAGCAGGAAGAACACCGCCATCAGGCCGTCGTTGATCCAGTGCAGTACGGTTTCCTTGAGCACGACAGGCCCCGCCTGGAAGCCGAGCTTGGTCTCCAGCACGCTGAAATAGACGGGTGCGGCCGGGCTGTTGGCGACCACCAGCGCGACCAGCGCGGCCAGCATCAGGACATAGCCGCCCAGCGCCTCGGAACGGAGGAACGATTGCAGGAACGAGACCGGCTTTTGGGGAGGGACGGCCTGGAAACTCATGCAGTACCGCCCTTGCTTACGTTTTGATAAGATGCGCGTTTCATTCCTGAATTTTACCTGAATTCATCTTTCGGGATTCCTCTACGTCGTCGAACATCTTTCAATTATTCGAAAAAACAGCTTATCAGCGTCGAATTGTTGGCGTTGCTTGTCCGGCGACCAAACCCTTTCCCTCGAATCCCGACCAGTCCGTGGCCAGCAACGCCGCCTGGCGACTCTTGCTAGCCAAATGCCATTACGCCCTCTTACGGTATTGACCTACACGCCCGCCAAGCCGGGCGCCGCGAGCCGCCTGGTGGATGTTGGCGAAGCGCTCACGGCGCCCGCGGCCCAGAGTCCCCATGGCGTCTATCAGACCCGGCAACTGATTCCCAGCACACGCCTGTTGGGCTGGGCGCGGGCCGGTGCGCGCTTCGATCTGTCCCGCACCGGTTCCGTGCGCGTCTGGTCCGATGGCCGGCTGCACGCCGCCGAATGCCCGCGCGACTGCGCCAGCGCGGGCGCGGCGGCCCTGGAGCAGGAAGACATCGCCTACCTGGAAGCCTACCTGCTATCGCAGGGCCGTTGCTGGAGCGACGCGGACGCCTCGCAAGGCGGCCAGTCCTGATCATGCCGAATTCCATCGAATCCCTCCAGGGCCGGCCGGGCCCCGAAGCGCGCCTGCGCATCCTGCACACGGAAGCGGCCACCTCGTTCGGCGGCCAGGAGTTCTGCATCTACAAGGAAATGATAGCCATGCGCGAGCGCGGCCACCATCTGGAAGCGGTCTGCCAGCCGGAGGCGGAACTCGGCACGCGCTTGCGCGAGGCCGGCTTCACCGTGCACCTCATTCCCATGGATGGCCCGCTCAACTTCGTGCGCGGCGTCGCGTTCGTGCGCCGGCTGTTGCGCCGCGGGCGCTTTGACGTGGTCAATACGCATAGCCGCCGCGATACGGTCCTGGGTGCGTTTGCGGCGCGCCTGGCGGGCACGCCTCTCATCGTGCGCACGCGCCATCTGGCCAAGCCCATCAATTCCCTCTACGCCTATACGTGGCTGGCGCATCGCGTCATCGCCGTCAGCCGTTACGTGCGTGGCCAGTTGCTGGACGGCGGCGCGCGGCCGGAGGCCATCGCCACCATCCATTCGCCCGTGGTGCTGCCTCAGGTGCATGGCGGCGTCTGCGTCAGGCGCGAGCTTGGCCTGCCGGAGGATGCGCTGGTGGTCGGCTGCGTGGCCGTCATGAGGGCGGACAAAGGGCATTGCGACCTGATCGACGCTTTTCGCCGTATCGCCGCCACGTTTCCGCAGGCGCATCTGGTGCTGGTGGGCGAGGGACAGCCCATGGCGGGGCAGTTGCAGGCGCAGGTGGAGGCATTGGGCCTGGCGCACCGCGTGCATTTCACCGGCCGGCGCGACGACATCGGCAATGTCCTGACAGCCTTCGACGTGTTTGCGCTGCCGACGCTGCGCGAGGCGCTGGGCACTGTCTTCATCGAGGCCGCGGCCATGGGGGTGCCGGTCATCGGCACCGACGTGGGCGGCGTGCCGGAAACCATGCAGGCGGGCGTGACTGGCCTGTTGGTGCCGCCCGGCGATCCTGCGGCGCTGGCGGGAGCGCTGGAAAGCCTGCTGGCCGATCCGGCGCTGCGCCGCCGCATGGGCGATGCGGGCCGCGAGCTGATCCGCGGGCAAGGCCTGTTTTCCGCCGAGCGCACAGCCGGCCTGGTTGAACAGGCTTACGCCGGCTGGCTGGCGGAACTGCGGGGGCCTGCGCGCGCTGCCTGAGGCGGGCGGCGGCTCAGTGCCAGAGCAGGGCGTTCATGGCCTCGACCAGCCGGTCGCGGTAACGCGGCAGCAGCGCCTGCACGCGCGCCTGACGTTCCTTCCATTCGGCGGATTCCGCGCCGGCGGCGATGCGCGGCGGCGCCCAGATCGGGTCGGGGAAATGGCGGTCGCCGCGCCAGCGCGGGATCACGTGCCAGTGCAGGTGCGGCACCATGTTGCCCAGCGAGGCCAGGTTGATCTTGTCCGGTCCCAGGACCGATTGCTGCGCTTCTTCGACCACGTACACGGCGCGCATCAGCAGGTCGCGGCCGTGCGTGGACAGGCTGGTCATCTCGGCCAGATGGCCGTTCCAGATTACCCGCGTGAAGCCCGGATAGTCGGCGTCGTCGACCTCGACGATGCGCAGATGCGGGCCGCGCCACAGCAGCGTGCCGCCGTCTTCCTGGCACAGCGGACAGTTGGGGTCGCGTGCGCTCACGGCATCACCTTGCGGTACTGGATGAAGCCCGAGCGGTCGGCGATGCGGTCGTAGAGCTGGATGGCGGTGGCGTTGGTTTCATGCGTCAGCCAGTACACGCGCGCGCAATTGGCGGCGGCGGCTTGCGCGTACACGTGTTCGATCAGCTTGCGGCCGGCGCCGGTGCCGCGCACGTCCGGATCCACGTACAGGTCTTGCAGATAGCAGTAGTCGCCCGCGGTCCAGGTGGAGCGGTGGAAGATCCAGTGCACCATGCCGATGGCCCGGCCGCTTTCGTACGCCAGCGCCGCGTGCATGGGTTCGGCGGGGTCCAGGAAGCGCGCCCAGGTGTTGCGCGTGACGGCGTCGTCGATGTTGACGCGATAGAACTCCTGGTAGCCCTTCCATAGCGGCAGCCAGGCTTCGAAGTCGGCGGCGACGATGGGACGGATTTCTGCGGTACTCATGGCTTGCGGCCTCCAGGCGGGATTCAGAGTTGGTCTTCCATGGCTTCGACGATGTGTCGCAGCACTTGCAATCGAGCGTAGCGCTTGTCGTTGGCGGACACCAGATGCCACGGCGCATGCGCGAGGTCGGTGCGCGCCAGCATCTCGTTGGCGGCATCCGCGTAGTCCTTCCATTTGTCGCGATTGCGCCAGTCGTCGGGTGTGATCTTGAAGTTCTTGAAGGGCGAGTTCTCGCGCTCCTTGAAGCGCTCCAGCTGCACGTCCGGCGTCACCGCCAGCCAGAACTTCAGCACCAGCGCGCCGCTGGCGGCCAGTTGCCCCTCGAAGTCGTTGATCTCGGCGTAGGCGCGGCGCCAATTGGCGGGCGCGGTCAGCTTTTCGACGCGCTCGACCAGCACGCGGCCGTACCAGGAGCGGTCGAAGATGGCGATGCGGCCATGGCGCGGGACGTGGCGCCAGAAGCGCCACAGATAGGGCCGGGCCAGCTCTTCGCTGGTGGGGGCGGCGATGGGCGTGATGTCGAACTGCCGCGCATCCAGCGCATGCGTGACGCGCCGGATCGCGCCGCCCTTGCCGGCTGCGTCCTGGCCCTCGAACACCAGCACCAGCGAACGCTCCTGGAATTTCTTTGAACGCGCGGCGCGCGCCAGCCGGCCTTGCAGCAGGCCCAGTTCGGATTCGTAGTCGTCCTTGTCGGTCTTGGCGTCGTAGTCCAGTTCGCCCAGGCGGTCGACGACGCGCGTGGTCCTGGCATGCGCCACGAAGGCGGCCGGAATGCGCGGCACGCCGCGCTGGCGCATCGCGGCCAACACGGCTTCGGCGGTGCGCGCGGCGCGCATGTCTTCGTCCGCGCTGGGGATCACGACCCAGGGGGCGTGGCCGCAGTCCGTGCGGTTCAGCACCACCTGGCCGGCGTTGCGGATGCGGTCGTACTTTTTGTAGACCTTCAGGTCTATCGGGCTGACCTGCCAGGAGGTTTCCGGGCTGGCCAGCAGGCGCTCGGCCCGCTCTTTCTGTGCCTTGGCCGACAAATGGAACCAGAGCTTGACGATCTGCACTCCCTCGGCGGCGAGCATGGCCTCGAAGTGGCGGATCGCGGCGGCCTGCGCCTCGATGCTGTTCTGGTCGGGCTTCTTGCGCGTGGCCTCATACAGCAGCGATGCGTACCAGGAGCCGAACACGATGCCGGTGCTGCCCTTGGGCGGCAGGTCGTTCCAGTAGCGCCAGAACGGCGGACGCTCCAGCGCGGCGCCTTCGCGCGGGCCGTAGGCCAGCGTCTTGATGTGGCGCGGATCCATCCATTCGTTCAGCAGGTTGACGGTGGCGCCCTTGCCGGCGCCGTCTATGCCCGCGATGACCACCAGCAGCGTCTTGTCCGCTTTCTGCAGGCGCTGGTACTGCGCGTTCAGCAGCGCGACGCGCAGCTTCGCCTCCAATGGCTTGAACTCTTCCTTGGACAGGCTGGGGTCGGCTTCGGCTTCTGCAAACATGGGGGATCCGTCTGATCGGCAATTCTGCGATCGGACGATCTTGCGGGATAAGCCCCGGGCGCGCAAGCCCGGCGCGCGGCTCGGTCAGAGCGCGTCGACGGGGATCTTCAGGTAGCGCACGCCGTTGTCCTCGGGCGGCGGGAAATGGCCGGCGCGGATGTTCACCTGGATGGCGGGCAGGATCAGGGTGGGCATGGAGAGCGTGGCGTCGCGCCGCGTGCGCATGGCGACGAAGTCTGCTTCGGCGACGCCGTCGCGCACGTGGATATTGGCGCGGCGCTGTTCGGCTACCGTGGTCTGCCAGGAGGCATCGCGGCCGGCCGGCGGGTAGTCGTGGCACATGTACAGCCGCGTTTCGGCGGGCAGGCCCAGCAGGCGCTGGATGGAACGGTACAGCTGATGGGCGTCGCCGCCGGGGAAGTCGCAGCGCGCCGTGCCTACGTCCGGCATGAACAGCGTGTCGCCGACGAAGGCCGCGTCGCCGATCAGGTAGGCCATGTCAGCCGGCGTATGGCCAGGCACGTGGATGGCCTGCGCCGTCAGCGCGCCGATGCGGAAGGTTTCGCCGTCCTTGAACAGATGGCCGAATTGCGAGCCGTCCAGCTGGAACTCCGGCTCCAGGTTGAAGATCTTTTTGAACACGCCCTGCACGGTCTGGATGCTTTGGCCGATGGCAATGACGCCGCCAAGCTGTCGCTGCAAGTAGGGCGCGGCCGACAGATGGTCGGCATGGGCATGGGTTTCCAGCAGCCATTCGGTCTTCAGGCCATGCTGGCGTACGTAATCCGCCACCCGGTCGGCGCTGGCGGTGCTGCTGCGGCCGGACTTGGGGTCGTAGTCCAGCACCGAGTCGATGATGGCGCAGGCGCCGCCCGGCGCGGGCTCATGCACGACGTAGGTGACGGTGGCGGTGACGGGATCGAAAAAGGCCTGGATCTGGGGAGACATGGACGCTCGCATCGCAGCGAGTCGCTGCACGATGAAACACTATATATATTTCAATAATATTGTTGGATATTATATTGGTCAATATAATGATCAAACTCCATCTAGCCGATTGATACGCATCAAATGAATGACGCCCTGACCGAGTGCGAGGTCGCCGCCTTGCGCGAATCCGCCTCCCAGGCCTGCGCGCTCCTCAAGGCGCTGGCCAACGAAGACCGCCTGCTGCTGCTGTGCCAGCTGGTCCAGAACGAACGCAATGTGAGCGAACTCGAATCGCTCACCGGCATCCGCCAGCCCACCTTGTCCCAGCAACTGGGCGTGCTGCGCGACGAAGGCCTGGTCGCGACCCGGCGCGAGGGCAAGTACGTCTACTACCAGATGGCCAGTTTCGAGGTCAGCCAGGTGATGAAGACGCTTTCCAGTTTGTACTGCGGCCGGACCATGGAGTCACTGGAGTCGCTCAAATGAACATGGACTGGTCCGCCTTCACGCCTTGGTCCGCTGGTGCGGGCGGCCTGCTCATCGGCGCCGCAGCCGTGCTGCTGATGGCCGGGGCGGGGCGGATCGCGGGCATCAGCGGCATCCTGGGCGGCCTGCTGCCGCCCGAGCGCGGCGGCATGTGGCGGCTGGCCTTTCTGTTGGGCGTGTTCGCTGCGCCCTGGCTGTACCGCCTGGGCAGCGCCTTGCCGCCCATCGTGGTCGAAGCCGGCACGACGCGCCTGATCGTGGCGGGTCTGCTGGTGGGGATCGGCACCCGCTATGCCTCGGGTTGCACCAGCGGCCACGGCGTCTGCGGCGTGTCGCGCGGATCGCGCCGGTCGCTCACCGCCACCGCCTTGTTCATGGCCGCGGGTTTTGCCGTGGTCTACGTCACCCGCCATCTGGGGGGACTTTGACATGGTGGCATTGATCGCATTCGGGTCGGGCCTGGTGTTCGGGCTGGGCCTCATCATTTCCGGCATGGCCAATCCGGCCAAGGTGCTGGGTTTTCTGGACCTGGCCGGCGCCTGGGATCCGTCACTGGCCTTCGTGATGGGTGGCGCCGTGCTGGTCACGGCGGCGGGCTTCGCGCTCTTGCGGCGGCGTCGTGCCAGCTTGTCGGGCGAGCCGCTGCGCTGGCCCACGGCTACGCGCGTGGACGTGCGACTGGCCGTGGGCAGCCTGGCGTTCGGCGCGGGCTGGGGCCTGGCGGGCTTCTGCCCAGGGCCCGCGCTGGTGGCGGCATCCGCCGGCGTGTCCGAAGCGCTGATCTTCGTGGCCGCCATGGTTGCCGGCATGGCGATATTTTCAGTCCTGGAAAAATTCAAAAGCCGGTAGACCGGCGAGGAGACAAGCATGCCGACAGCAGAGGCGCAGTGCGATTTCGATGTGGTGGTGGTGGGCGGCGGATCGGCGGGCATAGGCGTCACCGCCAGTCTGCTGCGTCGCCGCCCGGACCTGCGCATCGGCGTCATCGAACCCAGCGACAAGCACTACTACCAGCCGGCCTGGACGCTGGTGGGCGGCGGCGCTTTCGACATCGCCAAGACCGTGCGCCCGACCCGCGACGTCATGCCCAGGCGCGCCACCTGGCTGCAGGCGGCAGCGGCGGGCTTCGAACCCGAGGCCAACCGCGTGCTGCTGTCCGACGGCCGGGCGGTGAGCTACCAGCAACTGATCGTCTGCCCCGGCCTGCGCCTGGTGTGGGACAAGGTCGAGGGCCTGGCCGACACGCTGGGCAAGAACGGCGTCAGCTCCAACTACCGCTATGACCTGGCGCCCTATACCTGGGAACTGGTGCGCGGGTTGAAGGGCGGGCGGGCGCTGTTCACGCAGCCGGCCATGCCCATCAAATGCGCCGGCGCGCCGCAAAAGGCCATGTACCTGGCCTGCGACCACTGGAAGCGCACCGGCGTGCTGGACCGCATCGACGTGGAGTTCGACCTGGCGGGCGCGGCGCTGTTCGGCGTGCCGACGTTCGTTCCGCCGCTGATGCGCTATGTCGAAAGCTATGGCATCGCGCTGGCCTTCAACTCGGCGCTGGTGGCGGTGGACGGCGCGGCGCGCAAGGCCTGGTTCGATCTCAAGAACGCCGACGGCGCGGTGACGCGCGTGGAGAAATCCTTCGACATGCTGCACGCGGTCCCGCCGCAGGTGCCGCATGACTTCCTGAAGAACAGTCCGCTGGCGGACGCCGCCGGCTGGTGCGAAGTGGACCCGTCCACGCTGTTGCACGTGCGCCATGGCAACGTGTTCGGGCTGGGCGACGGCATCTGCACCAGCAACGCCAAGACCGCCGCGGCCGCGCGCAAGCAGATCGTCACGGTGGCGGAAAACTTGCTGGCGCTGCGCGAAGGCCATGCCATGCCCGTCAAGTACGACGGCTATGGCTCCTGCCCGCTGACGGTGGAGCGCGGACGCATCGTGCTGGCCGAGTTCGGTTACGGCGGCAAGCTGCTGCCCACGTTCCCGCTGGACCCGACCGTGCCGCGCAAGAGCGCCTGGTTCCTCAAGGCGACGCTGCTGCCCTGGATCTACTGGAACGGCATGCTCAAGGGCCGCGAATGGCTGGCCCGCCCGTTGGGCAACTGAGCGTCTCATGATCGATACGGTATTGGCCGTCAGTGCGGCGCTGGGGGCGTGCGTCGGCCTGATACTCGGGCTGACCGGCGCGGGCGGCGCCATCATGGCGGTGCCTCTGCTGGTCTTCGGCCTGCATTTGCAGGTGTCGCAGGCTGCGCCCATCGCCTTGCTGGCGGTCGGGTTGTCGGCCGCGTTGGGCGCGGTGCTGGGCTTGCGCAAAGGGCAGGTGCGCTATCGCGCGGCGGGCTTCATGGCCGTTACCGGCATCCTGGTGTCGCCGCTGGGCTTGTGGGCGGCGCGGCGTCTGCCCAATGCGCCGTTGGCCATCATCTTCGCCGGCGTGCTGGGCATGGTGGCCTGGCGCATGTGGAACCAAGGCAACAAGCCGGCGGCGCAGGCCGCGCCGCGCACGCCGCCCTGCCAGCTCAACGCCAGCACCGGCCGACTGCGCTGGACCGCGCCCTGCGCGCGCGCCTTGACGGGGGCGGGGTTGATCGCCGGTTTCCTCTCCGGCCTCCTGGGCGTGGGGGGCGGCTTCGTCATCGTGCCCGCGCTGCGGCGCGCCACGGACCTCAGCATGCAGGCCATCGTCGGCACCTCGCTGGCAGTGATCGCGTTGGTGTCGGCCAGCGGCGTCGTGGCCGCGGCGGCGGGCGGGCATCTGGACTGGCGCATCGCCGCGCCTTTTACCGCGGCGGCGGTGTTGGGCATGCTGGGAGGGCGCAAGGTGGCCGACCGGTTTCCCCCGCGCCGTCTGCAGCAGAGTTTCGCGCTGTTCGCGGGCCTGGTGGCCGTGGCGATGCTGATGAAGGGTGTGCTGGCGCTGCTCGCGGCCGCATGAGGCCGTGAGCAGCGCGGTTTACTCGTAGGTGCGGATATCGTCGATGACCTTGCCGTCGTTCGGCAGGCCATCCGCATCCACCCACTCCACGTCGCTGCGCAGCTTGGTCACGTCGCGCACCGATTCGGCGATGCGCTTGCCGAGCTCTTCGCTGCGCACCCGCGATTCCACTTTGAGCACCATGCGGTCGGAACCCGTGCTGCCGCTGATCACCAGCCGCGCGCGCAGGATCTCGGGATGGCGGCGCGCCACGTCGGCTACCTGCGACGGATGCACGAACATGCCGCGCACCTTGGTGGTCTGGTCCGCGCGTCCCATCCAGCCTTTGATGCGGGTGTTGGTGCGTCCGCAGGGCGAGATGCCGGGCATGACGGCGGACAGGTCGCCGGTGCCGAAGCGCACCAGCGGATAGTCCGGGTTCAAGGTGGTGACCACGACCTCGCCGACTTCGCCGTCGGGCACGGGTTCGCCGGTGCCGGGGCGCACGATCTCGACGATGATGTCCTCACCCAGCACCAGGCCTTCACGCGCCGGCGTTTCAAACGCGACCATACCCAGGTCGGCGCTGCCGTAGGCCTGGTAGCCGTCGATACCGCGCGCGGCCAGCCAGTCGCGCAGGGATGGGGGGAATGCTTCGCCGGACACCAGCGCGCGGCGCAGCGAATCCAGCTTCACACCCAGTTCGTCGGCCTTTTCAAGGATGATCTTGAGGAAGCTGGGCGTGCCGGTATAGCCGGTGGGCGCCAGATCCTGGATCGCGCGCACCTGCTGTTCCGTCTGGCCGGTGCCGCCGGGAAACACGGTGCAGCCCACGGCATGCGCCGCGGTTTCCATCATGGAGCCCGCGGGTGTGAAGTGATAGGAAAAGCAGTTGTAGGCCAGCTCGCCGGCGCGAAATCCGGCCGCGTGCAGGGCGCGGGCAAAGCGCCAATAATCGCTGCGCGCGCTCTCCGGCTCATAGATGGGGCCGGGAGACGCGAACACCCGCATCGCCTCGCCCCAACCGATGGCGGAGAAGCCGCCGAAGGCTTTCTGCGGTCCGGCAGGCGCGGCCGCGTCGGCGCGGCTGTGCTGCTGGCGTTCCAGCAGTTCGTGCTTGCGCAGCACCGGCAGGGTCGCCAGCGCCGCGCGCGACGTGATGGTGGCGGGGTCGATGCCGCGCAGCTGCTCGGCGATGGCGGGCGCACGCGCAATGGCCCGCGCGATCGCGCCGGGCAGGGCGGCCATCAGCTCGCGCTCGCGTTGCTCGGGCGCTCTGGTTTCGAGAACATCGAAAAACTGGGACATGGGATCACACCCTCTCGTATGCCAGGAATCACGCCAGCCAGCGCTTGCGCCGGCGGTAGAACTTGTTGTCGCGGAAACTCTTGCGTTCGCCGCTGGATATGCCCAGATAGAACTCTTTCACGTCCTCGTTCTGGGCCAGGTCGGCCGCCGCGCCATCCATCATCACGCGGCCGTTTTCCAGGATGTAGCCGTAGTCGGCGTAGCGCAGCGCAATGTTGGTGTTCTGTTCGGCCAAGAGGAAGCTGACGCGCTCGCGCTGGTTCAGGTCGCGCACGATCTCGAAGATCTCCTCGACGATCTGCGGCGCCAGCCCCATGGAGGGCTCGTCCAGCAAGATCATGTTCGGGTTGGCCATCAGCGCGCGGCCGATGGCGGTCATCTGCTGTTCGCCGCCCGAGGTGTAGCCGGACTGGCTGGCGCGGCGCTGCTTCAGGCGGGGGAAATACTGGTAGACGCGGTCCAGCGCCGCCGCGGTATCGGCGCGGCTCATGCTGCGCGTGTAGGCGCCGGTCAGCAGGTTTTCCTCGATGGTCAGGTGGGCAAAGCAATGCCGGCCTTCCATCACCTGCACCACTCCGCGCTTGACCAATTCCGCCGGCGACAGCTTTTCGATGCGCTGGTTGCGGTACTGGATATGGCCCTTGGTGACGTCGCCGCGCTCGCCCTTGAGCAGGTTCGAGATGGCGCGCAAGGTGGTGGTCTTGCCCGCGCCGTTAGCGCCCAGCAAGGCCACGATCTTGCCTTCCGGCACTTGCAGGGAAACGCCCTTGAGCACCAGGATCACGTGGTTGTAGATCACCTCGATGCCGTTCACGTCGAGCAGCACCTTGGGGGTGTCTGTCGTGGCAGCAATATTGGCGTCGTTCATAAAGGTTCCTGCGGTGTGGCGACTGCCAGTCCCAAGGGACGGCAGCCGGTTCGTATCAACATCCTCTGCATCGGCGGTACCTGCGCCGCATGCAGCCGGCGCGGCTCAAGCGGGGCCGCCGCGGAGCCGGCTTTGCCGGTCCGCGCGCGGCGCCCCTTGGGGGGAGGCACCGCAGGTGCTTCGGGGGGACTACTCACACTTGCGGGGCGTGATGTTCTTTTCCTTCGCGTACTTGGCGGCGCCTTCCTTCACCATGGGGTCCAGGATGGTCTTGTCCGACTGATACCAGTCGGAGACCACCTTGAACTTCGCGCCGTCCCACTGCACGATGCGGGCCCAGTCGTCGCCCTTGTGGTTGCTGCACGAGGTCTTGACCGGACGCATGATCTGGCCGAAGCCCAGCTTGTCCAGCTTTTCCTGCGTCAGGTTCAGGTTCTCGAAGCCCCAGCGGACCTGCTCTGGCGTCAGCGCCTTGCCCTTGCCGAACTTTTCCTGCGCGGTGCGGATCGCTTCCACCTGCAGCATCGAGATCATCATGCCGCGGGTGTGGGCGATGGTGCCCAGCGTGGTCTTGCCGGTCTTGTCCGAACCCTGGCCCTTGTCGTAGACGAACTTCTTCAGGTCGTCGTAGACCTTGTCGTGCTCGGCGCCGCTGTTGTGGATGGTGATGGCGTTGTAGCCCTTGGCGACATCGCCCAGGTCCTTCACGTCGCCTTCAGAGCCGGCCCACCAGATGGCGTACATCTTGTCGCGCGGATAGCCGCTGGCCTGGGCTTCGCGGATGGCGGTCGGCGTCATGATGCCGGCGCTCCACAGCAGCACGTAGTTGGGGCGCGCCTGGCGGATCTGCAGCCAGGTGGACTTCTGTTCCACGCCGGGGGCGGTCACGGGATAGAGCACCAGCTCGAAGCCTTCCTTGGCCGCGCGCTTCTGCAGCAGGGGGATAGGTTCCTTGCCATATGGCGAGTCGTGGTAGACCAGGGCGATCTTCTTGCCCTTGAGCTTGTCCATGCCGCCTTCTTTCTTGGCGATGTCCTGGATCATCACGTCGGCCGCGGTCCAGTAGGTGCCCAGCAGCGGGAAGTTCCACTCGAACACGCTGCCATCGACCGACTGCGACAGGCCGTAGCCCATCGTTTCGACCGGGACCTTGTCGACCATGGCCTTGTCGCTGACGGCGAAGGTGATGCCGGTGGACTGGGTGTCGAAGCCCGATGCGCCGGTGCCCTTGCCCTTCAGGCGCTCGTAGCATTCCACGCCGCGGTCGGTGGCATAGGCGGTTTCGCATTCCTCGTACGTGATCTTGACGCCGTTGACGCCGCCATCGCGTTCGTTGACCAGCTTCAGATAGTCCAGCTTGCCGTCGGCCCAGGGAATGCCCAGGGGCGCGAAGGACCCGGTGCGATACACCAGCAACGGAACGAACTGCTCTTCCGCCGCCATTGCCGGCGTGGCCACGGCGCCTGCGGCGCCGGCTGCGGCCATCAAAGCTGCCGCCAACTTCAGGTTAAGACGCTTCATCTCCATTTACCTCCTGCGTGGTGTTTGGGTCAGTAAACCCTGGGACACCGGGATTGGCCCGGTCTTGAGCCGGGTATTCAGGATGCCGGTTGCAGCGCTCATGCCGCTACTGCCGACGGTGATCAAAACTTAGGCCACTCCATCCGGGCCGCGGCGGATCCGGCTTTGCCGGTCCCCAGCGGCGCCCCCTTGAGGGGGAAGCGCCGAAGGCGCTTCGGGGGTGGGTCTTATCCTTAATGCGGGAAGGGCCAGATGCGCAACTTCTCCTTGCCGATGCTCCACAGCCTGGCCAGCCCGTGCGGTTCGGCGATCAGGAAGAACACGATCAGCGCGCCGAACACCATGTGTTCGATGTGCGCGGCCGTGTCCACCGACAGCGGGATGCCCAGCGCATGCGGGATGTTGGACAGCGCCACCGGCACCAGCACGATGAAGGCCGCGCCGAAGAAGCTGCCGATGATCGAACCCAGCCCGCCGATGATGACCATGAACAGCAGCTGGAACGAACGCGTCAGGTCGAACGCCAGCGGTTCCCAGGACCCCAGGTGGATGTAGCCCCACAAGGCCCCGGCCACGCCGACGATGAACGAGCTGACCGCGAAGGCCGTGAGCTTGGCGTACATCGGGCGGATGCCGATGACGGAGGCCGCCACGTCCATGTCGCGGATCGCCATCCACTGCCGGCCGATGGCGCCGCGTACCAGGTTCTTGGCAAGCAGGCTGAAGATGACGACCAGGATCAGCACGAACAGGTACTTCTCCAGCGCGCTCTGCACCGGCAGGCCGAAGGCGGTCAGCGGCGGCACCGAGACGTTGCCGGACGACGAGTAGTTGGTGAAGAAGGGGATGCGCAGGAACGCCCAGTCCACGAAGAATTGCGCGGCCAGCGTCGCCACCGCCAGGTACAGGCCGCGGATGCGCAGGCTGGGTATGCCGAAGATCACGCCCACGATGGTGGCGAAGAAGCCGCCCAGCAGGATCTGAATGACCAGCGGCATGCCGGGAAAGCGCACGCCGAAGTTCCAGGCTGCATAGGCGCCCACCGCCATGAAGGCGCCCGTGCCCAGCGAGATCTGGCCGCAATAGCCCACCAGGATGTTCAAGCCCACGGCGGCCAGCGCCAGGATCAGGAACGGGATCAGGATGGCGCGCAGCAGGTAGTCGCTGGCCATGGCCGGGATGGCGATGAACGCCACCGCCAGCAGCAGCCAGATGAAGATGCGGTCCTGGCGGATCGGAAAGATCTGCTGGTCAGCGCGATAGCTGGTCTTGAATTGGCCGTTTTCGCGATAGAACATGTTTTTATCCTAGAGGGCCTGTGGGCTCAGACACGGTCGATGATCTTCTCGCCGAACAGCCCTTGCGGACGGAACAGCAGGAACACCAGCGCCAGCACATAGGCGAACCAGATTTCGATACCGCCGCCTACCAGCGACCCCAGATAGACCTCGGACAGCTTTTCGCCCACGCCGATGATCAGGCCGCCCAGGATGGCGCCCGGCACCGAAGTCAGGCCGCCCAGGATCACCACCGGCAGCGCCCGCAGCGCCGCGGTGGACAGCGTGAACTGCACGCCGAATTTCGAGCCCCAGATGATCCCGGCCACCAGCGCCACCAGCCCCGCCACGCTCCAGACGATCACCCAGATGCGGTTCAACGGAATGCCGATGGACTGCGCGGCCTGGTGGTCGTCGGCCACCGCGCGCAGGGCGCGGCCGGTCGAGGTGTACTGGAAGAACAGGGCCAGCGCGGCCACCAGCAGGGCGGCGATCACCGCTGCCGTCAGGTCTTCCAGGTTGATCAGCAACCCTCCCTCGAAGACCGAGTCCAGGATCATCAGGGGATCCTTGGGCATGCCGACGTTGATGGAGTACACCGAGCTGCCGAAGGTGATCTGGCCCAGGCCGTCCAGGAAGTAGCTGATGCCCAGCGTGGCCATCAGCAAGGTGGTGGCCTCCTGGTTGACCAGGTGGCGCAGCACGAAGCGTTCGATGGCGACCGCCAGCAGGAACATCACGATGGCGCTGACGATGAAGGCCAGCACGTTGGCCAGGATCATGTTGTCAAAGCCGAACCAGCGCGGCAGCCACTCCGAGAAGCGGGCCATGGACAGCGCGGCGACCAGCACCATCGCGCCCTGCGCGAAGTTGAAGACGCCGGATGCCTTGAAGATCAGCACGAAGCCCAGGCCGATCAGCGCGTACAGCATGCCGCTCATCAGGCCGCCGAGTAAGGTCTCTAGAAAAAATCCCATGTCTGTCCGCCTTAGTGCGATACGCCGAGGTAGGCTCGGATCACGTCTTCGTTGGCACGGACCTCGTCCGGCTTGCCGTCGCCGATCTTCTTGCCGTAGTCCAGCACCACGACGCGGTCCGAGATGTCCATGACCACGCCCATGTCGTGCTCGATCAGCACGATGGTGGTGCCGAACTCGTCGTTCACATCCAGGATGAAGCGGCTCATGTCCTGCTTCTCTTCGATGTTCATGCCGGCCATGGGTTCGTCCAACAGCAGCAGGCGCGGCTCCATCGCCAGCGCGCGGCCCAGGTCCACGCGCTTTTGCAGGCCGTAGGGCAGGCGGCCCACGGGCGTCTTGCGGTAGGCCTGGATTTCCAGGAAGTCGACAATGTTCTCGACGAACTCGCGGTGCTTGATTTCTTCGCGCTCGGCCGGGCCCAGGCGGAAGGCCTGGGCCAGCAGTCCGCACTTCATGCGCAGGTTGCGGCCGGTCATGATGTTGTCCAGCACGCTCATGCCCTTGAACAGGGCCAGGTTCTGGAACGTGCGCGCGATGCCCATTTCAGCGGCGCGGCGCGGATTCATGCGCGAGAAGCGCTCGCCGCGGAATTCGATGCCGCCTTGCTGCGGTGTGTAGACGCCGTTGATGACGTTGAGCATCGAGCTCTTGCCGGCGCCGTTGGGGCCGATGATGGCGCGGATCTCGTGTTCGCGCACGTTGAACGAAATGTCCGTCAGCGCTTTCACGCCGCCGAAGGACAGCGAGATGTTCTGCATGTCCAGCATGACGTCGCCAATACGCTGGTCGCGGTCGTTGTTGCTCATGATCTCTACGCGGCCTTGGCGGTGATGGCGGGGAAGGTCTTGACCGGGCGGATCTTCAGGTCCGCCGAGATCTTGCCGGTGCGTCCGTCTTCGAATTTCACTTCGGTCTCGATGAACTGCGATTGCTTGCCGCCAAAGAGCGCGTCAATCAGCACGCCATACTTCTGCGCGATGAAGGCGCGGCGCACCTTGCGCGTGCGGGTCAGTTCGTCGTCGTCCGGATCCAGTTCCTTGTGCAGGATGAGGAAACGGCTGATCTGCGAGGCCGACAGCTTGGGATCGGTGGCCAGGTCGGCGTTGACCTGCTCCACGCATTCGGCGATCAGCTGGTAGACCTCGTCCTTGGAAGCCAGGTCGGTGTAGCCGGCATAGGGCATGCCGCGGCGCTCGGCCCAGTTGCCCACGGCTTCCAGGTCGATGTTGATGAAGGCGCACACATCGTCGCGGTTGGCGCCGAAGGCGACCGCTTCCTTGATGTGCTGGAAGAACTTGAGCTTGTTCTCGATGTACTTGGGCGCGAACAGGGCGCCATTGGCAAGCTTGCCCACGTCCTTGGCGCGGTCGATGATCTTCAGCTGGCCGTCAGTGTCCAGATAGCCCGCGTCGCCCGTATGGAACCAGCCGTCGGCGCTGCGCGCTTCAGCGGTGGCTTCGGGGTTGCGGTAGTACTCCTTGAAGAGCCCGGGGCTCTTGACCAGGATCTCGCCGTTGTCGGCCACGCGGATCTCCACGCCCTCGACGGGCGGGCCTACCGTGTCGTCGCGCACCTGGCCGTCGGGCTGCACGCAGACGAAGACCGAGGTTTCGGTGGAGCCGTAGAGCTGCTTGAGGTTGATGCCGATGGAGCGGTAGAACACGAACAGGTCGGGGCCGATGGCCTCGCCCGCGGTGTAGGCCACGCGCACGCGGCTCATGCCCAGCGCATTGCGCAGCGGACCGTAGATCATCATGTTGCCCAGCGCGTAGCGCAGACGGTCCCAGGCGCCGACCTGCTCGCCGTCCAGGATCTTGGCGCCCACGCGGCGGGCGAGCTTCATGCAGGCCGCGAACAGCTTGCGCTTGATCAGCCCCGCGTCTTCCATGCGGATCATCACATGCGTCAGCAGGCCTTCCAGCACGCGCGGCGGCGCGAAGTAATAGGTGGGGCCGATGTCGCGCATGTCGATTGACACGGTGTCGGGCGATTCAGGATGGTTCACGGTAAAGCCCGTGACCAGCAGTTGCGTGTACGAGAACATGTTCTGGCCGATCCAGGCGGGCGGCAGATAGGCCAGCACGTCTTCCTGGTCGGTCAGCTTTTCCATATCGGACACGGCGCGCGCACGGTCGATCAGCGCATGGTGCGTGAGCACCACGCCCTTGGGCTTGCCCGTGGTGCCGGAGGTATAGAACATGGCGGCCGGGTCATGCGGCTGCACGGCGGCGACGGCCTGCTCGAAGAAGCCGGGATGCTGCTTGGCGTATTCGCGGCCCAGCTCTTCCAGCTGTTCATACGAGCGCAGCATCGGGTCGGTGTAATGCCGCAGGCCGCGCGGATCGTCGTACACCACATGCTTGAGCGCGGGGCATTGCTCGTGGACTTCGAGCATCTTGTCGACCTGTTCCTGGTCTTCGACGATGGCCACGCTGATCTCGGCGTCCTGCAGCACGTAGACCATTTCCTGCGCCACGGCATCCTGGTAGAGCGGCACCGGTATCGCGCCCAGCGACTGCGCAGCCATCATGGCCATGTACAGGCGCGGACGGTTTTCACCGATCACGGCCACGTGCATGCCGGGTTTGATGCCCAATGCAGCCAAGCCATGCGCAACGTGCCGGACATGCTCCGCCACGTCGGACCACGTTAGGGTTTGCCAGATCCCCAGATCTTTTTCGCGTATGGCGGGCCGCGACCCGCGAACGCTGGCATGCGTGAACAGCAGCGCCGGAAAGGTATCCAGCGCCGCCGGCATCTGTGCAGATGCGGGCGGTGTATGTGCCACGATGTCTCCTCCGGTTTGGGCGCATCGGGCCGGGAGTCCGCGAGAGCGGTGGCGGCGATGAGGCGCTTGACCAGTTGGTTTTAGATTTACGGCAGGAGTTAAGGTATAAGGTTGGGTTGCTACCAACTGTCACCATCGCGACATTCAAGGAACTTTTAGGGTATTCCCGATGCAGCTATCCGACTCCCTGCAACTCGCCGCCGCCTGGTTTCGCGTGCTCAGCCGCGATCAGCAAGAGCGCGTCGAGAGGGACCTTACCGTGCAGCAGGTGGTTGCCGGGTCGATCATAGAGCGCAAAGGTGAACTCGCCCAGGCTTGGATAGGGGTGCTGGCGGGGCTGGTGAAGGTTTCGGTGGGCAACGCCGAAGGCAAGGTGGCGTCGCTGACCGGCGTGCCTGCCGGCGGCTGGATCGGCGAGGGCTCGCTGCTCAAGCGCGAGATCCGCAAGTACGACATCGTTGCACTGCGGGATTCGGTGGTGGCGCGCCTGCCGGCCGCTACCTTCGATTGGTTGCTGGATAACAGCATCCCGTTCAACCGCTATCTGCTCCACCAATTGAACGAGCGCGTGGCGCAGTTCATCGGCAAGGCGGAGTACGACCGTTTGCTGGATCCGGATGCGCGCGTGGCCCGCTGCCTGGCCGAACTCTTCAACCCTTTGCTGTATCCCGGCATGGGCATGCGCCTGGCGATTACCCAGGAAGAAGTCGGCTATCTGGCCCGGGTGTCGCGCCAGCGCGCCAACCAGGCGCTGCGCAAGCTGGAAGAGGCGGGCTTGCTGAATGTGGAATACGGCGCGGTCAGGGTGCTGGACCTGGACGGCTTGAAACAATACGGGTCGGACCGCGCCGCGGCCGAGGGCGAGCCGGCCTAGGCGCTGGCCGCTCTTGTTCAAAATAGTTGTTGACGATAGATCGCGCGCTATTTAATATTGCGCAATGAAATCCAGATCCAAAGCCAAGGCCGCATTCAACCCGCTGCTGCTGGACAGCCAGCTGTGCTTCGCCCTGTACTCGACCTCGCTGGCGATGAACAAGGTGTACCGCAAGCTGCTGCGCGGTCTGGACCTGACCTATCCGCAGTACCTGGTGATGCTGGTGCTGTGGGAAGGCGACGAGATTACAGTGACGGATATCGGCGAGCGCCTGTTCCTGGATTCGGCCACGCTGACGCCGCTGCTGAAGCGCCTGGAAGCGGCAGGCCTGGTAACGCGCAAGCGCGCCGTGGAAGACGAGCGCCAGGTGATCGTCGGACTGACCCGCCAGGGCCGCGAACTGCGCGCGCAAGCCGAGGCCGTGCCGCACTCGATCGCGGGCGCCGCGCAGTGTTCGCTGGAAGAGGCGCAAGGTATGATGAAAACGCTGCATGCGCTGCGGGAGAAGCTCAGCGCAAGTCTTTGAAGCGGCGGGCCAGGCCCGCTATCGTTAGATCAAATAAATAGTGCGCTATTTAATATTGCACTATTTAAATAGTAAGGGTCGCGGCGGGATGTTCCCGCCAGGCCTGGCAGTCCAACCTCCACTTCCCTACAAGGAAACGCATCATGTCTATCGAAAAAGTGCTGTACCGCGCCCATGCGCACGTCACCGGCGGCCGTGAAGGCACGGGCGCCACGGACGACGGCAACCTGAACGTCAAGCTGACCACGCCGAAGGAACTGGGCGGCGCGGGCGCGGCCGGCACCAATCCGGAACAACTGTTCGCCGTGGGCTACTCGGCCTGCTTCATGGGCGCCATGAAATTCGTCGCCGGCCGCGACAAGATCGCCATGCCGTCGAATGCGACGATCGACGGTGCTGTTGGGATTGGTCCTATTCCTACGGGGTTCGGGATCGAAGTCGAACTGAAGATTTCGTTGCCGGGGATGGAGCGGGCTGAGGCGGAGAAGCTGGTCGCTGCGGCGCATATCGTTTGCCCTTACTCGAATGCTACGCGGGGCAATATTGATGTGACGTTGACGATTGTTTGATCGTTGATGGGTTGTTGATGTTCTGTTGGCGGGCGGCCTTGTTCTTAGGCCGCCCGTCGTCGCGTGCGGCGTGGCGGCTCGCGCCCACGATTGCGGTCCGGAGCGAAGGCTCCGGGCCGCAATCGTTGCCCCGCGCAGCGCGAGGCCCCGACGTGGCAGGCGTCAAAAGAACGCCAACAACGCCATCCCTCTAATGCGACCCACCCAAGTAAGCCGCCACAACAGCCGGATCATGCTTCAACTTCTCCGCACTCCCATGCACCGAGATCCGCCCGTTCTCCAACACATACCCATAATCCGCCACATTCAATGCAGCAGCAGCAAACTGCTCCACCAGCAGCATCGTCACCCCTTCATCCTTGAGCCGCGCAATGATCCGGAACACTTCTTCCACCAGGATCGGCGCCAGCCCCATTGAAGGCTCGTCCAGCAACACCAGTTCCGGATTCAGCATCACCGCTCTAGCCATGGCCAGCATCTGCTGTTCGCCGCCCGACAAGGTGCCGGCCAGCTGATCGCGCCGTTCCTTCAGGCGCGGAAACAGATCCATGGCCCGGCCCAGGTCGGACTGCACGTCGCCCTTGGGACGGCTGCCTGTCAGGCGCGGGAAAGCGCCCAGCAGCAGGTTGTCGGTGACCGACAGCGTTGGAAATACTCGCCGGCCCTCGGGCGAATGCGCCAGGCCCAGCCGCGCGATGCGGTGAGACTCCAGGCCGTCGATGCGCTTGCCGCTCAGCGTGACCTCGCCCGCGGTGGGACGGATCATGCCGGACAGCGCCCGCATCGTGGTGGTCTTGCCGGCGCCGTTGGAGCCGATCAGCGTCACCACCTTGGCCTTAGGCACTTCCATGCTGATGCCGTGCAGCACCTTCACCTTGCCGTAGCCCGCTTCCAGATTCTTGATCGATAGCATCTTGTTGTCCCCTTGGCGTCAGGCGGGCGCGCCGCCCAGATACGCCTCGATGACCTTGGCGTTGCTTTGCACTTCGTTGGGCAGGCCCTCGGCGATCTTCTGGCCGAAGTCCAGCACCGACACGGTGTCGCACACCCCCATCACCACGTCCATGTGGTGTTCGATGAGGATCAGCGTGATGCCGTGGTCGCGCACCTTGCGGATGATGGCCAGCAGTTCGACGATGTCGGGCGCGGTCAGGCCGGCCGCGGGTTCGTCCAGCAGCAGGAGTTGCGGATCCAGGGCCAGCGCGCGGGCGATTTCCAGCAGGCGTTGCTTGCCGTAGGGCAGGTTGCGCGCTTCCTCGCTGGCCAGGGATTCCAGGCCCACGAATTCCAGCAGCGCCATGGCGCGGGCGCGGGCGCCCTGTTCCTCGCCTTTCCACTTGGACGTGCGCAGCGCGATGCCGGCCAGCCCAGTGGTGAAGGTGTGGTGCAGGCCGACCAGCACGTTTTCCAGCGCGGTCATTTCGCCGAAGAGCTGCACGTTCTGGAAGGTGCGCGCAATGCCGGTTTCGGCAATGTCGGCCGGTGTCATGCCAACCAGCGACTTGCCCGAGAACTCCACGGCGCCGGAAGTCGGCACGTAGATGCCCGTCAGCACGTTCATCATGGTGCTCTTGCCGGAGCCGTTGGGACCGATCAGGCCATGGATGGTGCCGCGCTTGACGGTCAGGTCGACCTGGTTCAGCGCCTTCAGGCCGCCGAACTGCATCAGCACGCCCTTGGCTGCCAGCAGCGTGTCGCCCTTGCCCTTGGCCGCATCGGGCACGGCGTCCTGGGCCTTCACCAGATCCGACTTGACCGAGAGCGCGGCGCGGCGGTTGGAGAAGAACAGGTTGCGCACGAAGCCCACGATGCCGTCGGGCAGGTAGTACACGACGAACAGGATCATGGCGCCGAAGATCGTCAGGCGCCAGTCGGTGACCGCTTCCAGCCAGTACGAGAACACCGCCAGCAGGATGGTGCCGACGACCGGCACGACGACGCGGCGCGGTTCGGTGCGGCCCTTGGATATTGCGATGGCGCTGCCGACGGTGACCAGGATGGCCACGGCCAGCGCGATCAGCCTGAAGGTCGAGATGTCATCCAGCATCTTGGGCAGCAGCACGATGATGGACGCGCCCAGCAGCGCGCCCGTGCGGCTCTTGCGCCCGCCCATGATGATGGCCAGCAGGAACAGGATGGTCAGTTCGAAGTTGTAGGTGTTGGGCGAGATGTACTGTTCGGAATACGAGTACAGCGCGCCGGCCAGGCCGGCGAAGCCGGCGCTGATGACGAAGGCGAACACCTTGTGCCGGTAGACCGACACGCCCATGCAGTCGGACGCGATGGGGCTGTCCCGCAGGGCCTCGAACGAGCGGCCCAGGTGAGACTTCAGGATGCGGTGCACCACGATCAGCGACAGCACCAGCAGCGCCGCGACCAGCCAGAAGTACTCGCTCTTGGTCAGCACATGTCCGGCGATGGCGGGCTTGGAGATCTTGATGCCCAGGGGGCCTTCGGTGAGGAAGGTCATTTCGTTGATCAGGATCTGGATGATGGTGCCAAACGCCAGCGTCACCATGGCCAGGTACGGCCCCGTGACGCGCAGCGCCGGCAGCGCCAGCACCGCGCCGAAGGCGGCCGCGATCAGGATGGCGGCGGGCAGGATCACCCAGATGGGCATCTGCAGATGGAAGAACAGCACGCCCGCCACATACGAGCCGATGCCGAACAGGCCGGCGTGGCCCAGCGACACCTGGCCGGTATAGCCCACCACGATATCGAGCCCGAACAGCAGGATCGAATAGATCATGATGGTTTCGATGAGGTGCAGGTAGTACGTGTTGGTCACGCCCAGCGGCACGGCGGCCAGGCAGGCCACGGCCACGATGGATAGCAAAAGGTGCAAGGGTTTCATCGCTTACACCTTCTTGATCGCGGTCTTGCCGAACAGGCCGGCGGGCTTGAAGGTCAGTACGAGCAGCAGCAACACCAATCCCGGCACGTCTTTGTACCCCGTCGAAAGATAGAAACCGGTGGTCGTTTCGGCGATCCCCAGGATCAGCCCGCCCACCACCACGCCCATGCCGCTGGACAGGCCGCCGATGATGGCGACGGCGAAGGCTTTGAGGCCCAGCACCGCGCCCATGGTGGCGCCGGTCAGGGTCAGGGGCGCGACCAGCACGCCCGCGAACGCGGCAGTCAGCGAGGACAGCGCGTAGGAAAAGGTGATCACCATGCCCGTGTTGATCCCCATCAGGCCAGCGGCGTCGCGGTCATTGGACGTGGCGACGAAGGCCTTGCCGTAGATGGATTTGCGGTTGAATATCTCCACCAGCAGCATCATCGCCAGGGCGCCGAACACCACCAGCAGCTCCATGGGCAGCACGTTGGCGCCCAGCACCTGGATGGGCGCTTCCGGCAGCGGCGAGGGGAAGCGCAGGTCGTCGCGGCCCCAGATGTTCTCGGCGACGTTCTTGAAGATGATGCCCAGCGCGATGGTGGCCATGATCCAGCCGAACTCCGAGCGGGTCTTGATGGCGGGCCTGACGCCCACGCGCTCGACCAGCGCGCCTTGCGCGAATCCGAAGATGCAGACGATGGGTATCATCACCCAGTAGTTCACGCCCAGGCCGACCAGTGTCAGGCCGACCAGCGCGCCCAGCATCAGGGCTTCGCCCTGGCCGAAGTTCAGGGTGCCCGACGTGGCGAACGTGAGCTGGTATCCGAACGCGATGACGGCATAGATCATGCCCAGCGCGATACCGCTATAGATGAGCTGTAGAAGAATCATGGTGTGTGTCGTGTAGCGCTGTGGTTCCGTCCCAACCCCCTTGGGCAGAACGCGGTTTTCAGGCGGCGGCAAGCCCGCGCCCTGGGCGACAGGGCGCGGCTGGCGGCGGCCGGGCAGCCGCCGCCGGGATGCGCTGCGGGACCTTAGTTGGCCTTGACGACGCGGCCGCCCTTGACCTCGCCGATGACCACTTCCTTGACGGTGATCGCGTCGTGGTTGTCTGCGCTGAAGGGCTTGTTGTAGGTCATGACCACGCCCTCGACGGGCGTCTGCAGGTTTTCGAGGGCCTCGCGGACCTTCGGGCCGTCGGTGGAGTTGGCCTGCTTGAAGGCCGCGGCCAGCAGATAGATGGAGTCATAGCCCTGGGCGGCCGACACCGGGGAATCGATGCGGTTGTTCTTGGGCTTGAACTTGGCCAGGTAGGCGTCGATGAAGGCCTTGCGCTTGGGCGTGTCCGGGTCCTGGATGAAGGTCTGCGGCATGCGCGCGCCTTCGCCGTTGGCGCCGGAGTTGTCGATGTAGTTGGCCATGGACAGGGTCCAGCTGCCGATGATCGGCACCTTCCAGCCCAGCTTGGTCATGCCGTTGGCGACCTGGGCCAGTTCGGGGCCGATGCCGTAGGTCAGCACGGCTTCGGCGCCGGCGGCCTTGGCCTTCAGCAGCTGGGCCGTCATGTCGACGTCCTTGATGTTGAACTTCTCCACGGCCACGGGCTTGATGCCCTTGGCGTCCAGGGCCTTTTCCAGGTCCTCGCGGCCGAGCTGGCCGTAGTTGGTGGAGTCGGCCAGGATCGCGACCTTCTTGAAGCCGCGGCGGGTCACCGCCTCTTCGACGATCATCGGGGCCTGGATGCTGTCATGCGCCGCGTTGCGGAACACGTAGTTGTTCGGGTATTCCGGCGCCTTGAACTGGTGCGTGATCACGCTGCCCGTGGCCACGTTGTTGAACACGGGGATCTTGGCGTCCTGGTAGAAGCGCTGGGAGGCCAGGGCCACGCCCGTGTTGATGTAGCCGACGGTGGCGGCGACCTGTTCCTTGTTGATCAGCTCTTGGGCGATCTGTACGCCGCGCTCGTTCTTGGCTTCGTCGTCGCGTTCGACGGCGACCAGCTGGCGTCCCATGACGCCGCCGTTCTTGTTGATTTCTTCAATGGCCAGGCGCACGCCGTCGCGCATGCTGACGCCCATGGAGGACGAGCCGCCGGTGTAGGGGCCGGCCACGCCGATCTTGATGGGGTCGGCGGCGTGGGACGCGGCCGTTGCGGCAAGTGCAAGGGTTCCTGCTAGCAGCTTCAAACGAAAATCCATTGATGTCTCCGTTGTAATTGGTAGAACTGCGTGGAAAACCGTGTGCCGGCGCCAGACGGCGAAAATCGTTGCTGCGGCGCTCTCCTGTGTGGCGTGTCGTGACTGTCTGCCTAATCACTTACGCGAAACTGACCCGGCGGGGTTTTTCCGCGTAAATACCTAGTACGGACGCACGAGGGTTCCTGTCATGCGCCATGGCGCTGCCTGCTGTGGGGAAGGGAATGGAAGGCGGCGTGCCGTGGCGGGCATGGGCGGGACATTGCATTGGCGGCATCCTAGCCAGCGCGGCGGCGGGCTGCGCGGAATTTCATTCCGCCCCGGCCTGGAAATTTATTCCTTACCGGCCCGCAGGCCTTGCGGCCATTGAGAAACCTGTTTGCACACGTCATCCAGCCATAGGGAAAACGCTTGGACCGCTCTGCCCGGCGGGCGCGAGGTTTCGGTGCACAGGTAATACTGGCATTCGCCGGGAATTTCGATGTCCAGGACGCGCACCAGCTTGCCCTCGTCCAGCCATTCGGCCGCCAGCGCGCGCCGCGTGAGCGCCAGGCCCTGGCCGGCGCGCGCGGCTGCCAACATGATGCCCAGGTCCACCAGCCACACCCCGCGCGCGGGCTCGGGCCAGTCCAGCCCGGCGGCGGCCAGCCAGGGCCGCCACGGTTCCATCGGGCAGCGCAGCAGTTGCGCCCGGGCCAGGTCGGCGGGCCGCTCGAAGGGGCCGTGCCGGTCGCGGTATTCGGGCGCGCAGACCGCGAACACCGGATCCGCCGTCAACTGGTGCGCGTTCAGGCCGGGATATTTTCCGCTGCCGAAGCGCACCCAGACGTCGGCATTGGGCGGCATGATGTCCAGGTAGGGGATGGACAGCATGATTTCCAGCTCCACCTCGGGATGCGCGGCGGTGAAGCCGGGCAGGGCGGGGATCAGCACCTGGCGGGCGAACGTGGGGGTGGAGACGACGCGCAGCGGTTCGAGCTTGGGTTCGCCGCGCTTGTGCAGGGAGGCGTCGGACAGCAGGTCCAGCGCGGTGCGGACCTGGTCCAGGTACTCGCGTCCGGCCGAGCTCAGCGTGGCGCCGCGGCTGCTGCGGATGAAGAGTGTGACGTCCAGCATGGCCTCGAGCGCGGCGATGCGCTTGCCGATGGCGCTGGCAGTGACGAAGAGTTCCTCGCTGGCGCGTTCGAAGGAGCCCAGGCGGGCGGCTGCCTCGAAGGCCTGGATGGCTGCCAGGGGGGGCAGGCGCACATCTTTGGAAGGGCTGGGACCGCGCATGATCGTCTGGCGGGCCGGTGTTGCGCCCGACGAAAGATTGGCTACCGGGCGATTATAAGGACGGCGGCGCCAGCCCTGCGCCGTAGCGCCGGAGCACCTGGGAGATTTCCACGCGATAGCCGTCCAGCCAGCGCGCTTGTGCGGCCTTGGCCTGCTGGTGCGCAGGGTGGCGGATGAGTTGTTCCAACGCTTCCAGCGATTCCCAGTAGTAGACGTTGGAGATCAGGCCGCGCGCGGCGTCTGCCCAGCTCTCTTCGCCCAGATAGCCCGGAATGGCGCGCGCGGCAGCGGCGATGGCTTGATCCAGGCGGTGAAAATCATCGTCGAACTGCTTGGTGGCGAAGATGAAGGTGGAGCTGTACATGTGGGACTCCGGACGCGGCGGGTGCGGCAAGCAGGAAAACCGGCCGCCGGGAGGTCCGGGCGGCCGATCGGGGGAACTGCTGGAAACGTAGCTTAAACGCGTCTACACGCCCTTCAGTGCCAGGCTGACCGCCAGCGCGGCCATGACCACGGCGATGATGCCGTCCAGCACGCGCCAGGCCGACGCGCTGGCGAAGAACGGGGCGAACAGGCGGGAGCCTATGCCGAGCACGGCGAGCCACAGCAGGCTGGCGGTGAAGGCGCCGGCGGCGAATGCCATGCGCGCTTCCTCGAAGCCGTGCGCCAGCGAGCCGACCACCACCATGTCGAGCCAGAAATGCGGATTCAGCAACGAAAAGCCCAGCGCGCCCAGCATGGCGGCGCGGCGCGATGGCACCACGTCGCGGGCGGCGGCCAGGCCGCCGGTGGCGGTCCAGGCGCGGCGCGCAGATTGCAGTGCGTACCAGGACAGGAAGGCCACGCCGAACCACAGCACGGCGGTTGTCAGCCAGGGGAACCAGGCGGTGAGCGCCTGCAGGCCGGACACGCTGGCGAAGATGAAGACGGCGTCTATCAGCGCGCAGATGGCGACCACGCTCAAGAGGTGGGCGCGCATCAGCCCCTGTCGCAGGATGAACGCGCTTTGCGCGCCCACGACCGCGAACAGGCCCAGCCCGGTGGCCGTACCGCTGGCCCAGGCAGTGAAGAAGAGGGGGGATGACAACGTGGCGAACATGACCTGCACCTGTGCTGCTACGCCTGTGGCGGCGTTTGGATGACAACGCCGGGCGCTATCGGCGCTCCGGTAATAAGGCATTTTCGCTTGCGGTGAATGTGAAATAAAGCTAATTTTCCTTCACTATCTTAAGTAAAACTAATCTTATGAAAATCGATCACGGCAACCTGCGCGCCCTGGCCGCGGTAGTGCGGGAAGGCAGTTTCGAGCGGGCGGCGCTGTCGCTCAGCGTCACGCCATCCGCGGTGTCGCAGCGGATCAAGGCGCTGGAGGACCGCATGGGCCGCCTGCTGGTCCAGCGCACCGTGCCGGCGGTAGCCACGGCGGACGGGCAGGTGCTGGTGCGGCTGGCCGAGCAGACGGCGTTGCTGGAGCATGACGCGCTCGACCGCCTGGGCGTGGCGGACGACGATGTGCCGTATGCCAGCATCCCCGTCGCGGTCAATCATGACAGCCTGGAGACCTGGTTCGTCGATGCGGCGGTGCAGTTCTCCGCGCGCACCCGCGCCACGCTGGACATGCAGTCCGAAGACCAGGACCACACCGCGGCGCTGCTGCGCAACGGTTCGGTGCTGGGCGCGGTGACCGCCCTGGCCGAGCCGGTCCAGGGCTGCCGCATCCATGCGCTGGGCAGCATGCGCTACGTGGCCACCTGCACGCCGGAATTCCACAAGCGCTACTTTTCGCAGGGCGTCAACGCCCAGACGCTGGCGCAGGCGCCAGTGCTGGTGTTCAACCGCAAGGACGCGCTGCAGGCGCGCTTCGCGCACAAGATCGCCGATCCCGCACCCTGGCAGCCGCCGGTCTGGTGGGTGCCGTCGACACGCGCGTTCGTGCAGGCCACGCTGGGCGGCCTGGGCTGGACCATGAATCCGCTGCCCTTGGTGCAGGAACACCTTGATGCAGGTCAGCTGATGCTGCTTCGAGGCCGCGCCTGGGAGGATGTACCGCTGTATTGGCAGCATTGGCGGGTAAACTCCGAAGCGATGGAAGCCCTGACGGATTCGGTCCTGTCAGCTGCCCGCAGCCTGGTCAGGCGGCGTTAACCCACTAGGAGAACAACCCATGAACATCCGCAAGTTCGCTGTCATTGCCGCACTGGGCCTGTGCACGGCCGGCTCGGCCTGGGCGAAGGACTACAAGGTTGGCCAGATCGAGGTCGACGACCTCTGGGTGCGTGCGTCGGCGCCTGGCCAGTCCAATGGCGCGGGGTATATGGACATCGATAACGACGCCAAGGCTGCTGACCGCCTGCTGTCGGTGTCGTCCGACGCGGCGGAACGCGTCGAACTGCACACGGTGCAAACCGAGAACGGCGTCTCGAAGATGCGTCAGGTGGAAGGCGGCATCGCGTTGCCGGCGGACACCGAGGTCAAGCTCAGCCCGGGCGGCTACCACGTCATGTTCATCAAGCTGAAGGCCCCGTTCGCCGAAGGCGGCACGGTCCCGGCCACGCTGAAGTTCGAAAAAGCCGGCGAAGTCGCCGTGCAATTCAAGGTCAAGCCGGCCTCGCACAACCCCGGCATGAACCACGGCAGCATGAACCACGGCACGATGAAGCATTAAGCGCCAGGCGCCGCCCGCGCCTGACGGCGCGGGTGTAGTCGCATGAAAGACTAAGCCGGCCCAGGGGCCGGCTCAGGCAGATCCTCGCTATTGGGGCAGGTCCGTCGTCAGACCAGAGGCAGACCCGCCCGCATCAAGCCGGTCTCCCCCAATCGGGGCCGCGCGGAGCCGGGCTCCGCCGGTCCGCAGCGGCGCCCCCCTGGGGGGGAAGCGCGCAGCGCTTCGGGGGGGGGATTAATACAAGCCTTGCTGACGCATCGCGTCAGCCACCTTCACGAAGCCGGCAATGTTGGCGCCATCCAGGTAGTTCACGTATTCGCGCTCGCTATGGCCGTGGCGCACGCAGTTCTCGTGGATGTCGCGCATGATGGCGTGCAGGCGCGCGTCGACTTCCTCGCGCGTCCAGGACAGGCGGGCCGAATTCTGGGCCATTTCCAGGCCGGACACGGCCACGCCGCCGGCGTTGCTGGCCTTGCCCGGGGCGTACAGCACGCGGGCGGCGATGAAGGCCTTGGCGGCTTCCAGCGTGGCCGGCATGTTGGCGCCTTCGGCGACGCACAGCACGCCGTTCTTGATCAGCGTTTGCGCATCGGCCAATTCCAGTTCGTTCTGGGTGGCGCAGGGCAGGGCCACGTCCACCGGCACGTGCCACGGACGCTTGCCGGACTCATAGGTCAGGCCGAATTGGCGGGCATAGGTGTCCAGGCGGCCGCGCAAGTCGTTCTTGATGTGCATCAGCGCCACCAGCTTCTCGTGCGTGAAGCCGGCTTCGTCCACCACGGTGCCGTTGGAGTCGGAAACGGTCACCACCTTGGCGCCGAGCGCCATGGCTTTTTCGATTGCGTACTGGGCGACGTTGCCCGAGCCCGACACGGACACGCGCAGGCCGTCGAAGGACTTGCCCACGCGCTTGAGCATTTCTTCAGCGAAGTACACGGTGCCGTAGCCGGTGGCTTCGGGGCGGATCAGGCTGCCGCCGAAGGTCAGGCCCTTGCCGGTGAACACGCTGGCGGTCGAGTTGGACAGCTTTTTCATCATGCCGGCCATGAAGCCGACTTCGCGCGCGCCCACGCCGATGTCGCCGGCCGGCACGTCAGTGTCCGGACCCAGGTGGCGGTACAGCTCGATCATCAGAGCCTGGCAGAAGCGCATGACTTCGGCGTCGGACTTGCCCTTGGGATCGAAGTCGGAGCCGCCCTTGCCGCCGCCCATGGGCAGCGTGGTGAGCGAGTTCTTCAGGGTCTGCTCGAAGGCCAGGAACTTCAGGATGGACAGGTTCACCGAGGGGTGAAAGCGCATGCCGCCCTTGAAGGGGCCGATGGCCGAGCTGTGCTGGATGCGGAAAGCGCGGTTGACCTGGGCCTGGCCGCGGTCATCGGTCCAGCACACGCGGAACTGGATCACGCGTTCCGGTTCCACCAGACGCTCGAGTACGGCATGCTCGGCGTAGTGGGGGTGCTTCTCGATGAAAGGCCAGAGACTCAGCATCACCTCCTGGACGGCTTGCATGAACTCAGGCTGCTGCGGGTCGCGCGCGGCGACGCCACGCAGGAAGTCGTCCAGACTCTGCACTTTCAACATGATCTCCTTGGGGGTGCTTCGAATAGGTGCGGACTGCGCCGGATTGGGGCGCGAAAATTCTTTTTGGTGCACGGCTGCACCTGTATGGTGCGGGAATTGTAGGGGCAAAATGTTGCCCTGCGCAAAGCCGAAAAATAGTGCCATCACCTTGATATCAAAGCACTTTTTCTTTTATTTTAATAGGGACGTATTGATGGCTGGATTCGGGTGGATGACGTGTTTGTGAGGGAGATTTGGGCAGAAATGCTTGAATTCCCTAGGGAAATAAATATGTCCCCGTTTATTTAACCCAAGAAGTATTGCGCCCTTGCGACTTCCGCAGAGGGAAGGAACGCTGGTCTGAGGCATGTTTGGGCTGGCACGAAGGGTGTTGCCTGCTTAATGCGTCCCCGTTATTTATTTGAGCGAAATCATTCCCCGGGGGCAGGATTACAACTGCGCGGCAGCCAGCCCCGCGCCCAAGGCCATCAAGACCGCTCCCACCACCCGATCGGCCGCAAGCTGATGATCCAGCAGCAGCCGCCGCAGGAAAGGCGAGGACACCGACCACGCCACCACGCCGAACCAGATCCAGTGCGCCAGCGACATGAACAGGCCATAGCCGAACTGCCACGACAACGGCGTGCCGGGCGACACGACCTGGGTATAGGTGCTGACCACGAACAGCGTGGTCTTGGGATTGAGCGCGTTGGTCAGAAAGCCGCTGTATAGCGCCTGCCAACTCGAGATCGGCGGGCGGGCCGACAAGTCGCGGCTGACCTGGGTGCGGTTGAAGAAAGTCTTCCAGCCCATGTAGACCAGGTAGCAGGCGCCCGCGAGTTTGATGCCCTGCAGCACGGGCTGCGCGTAATGCGCCAGCAGGCTGACACCGAACATCGTATAGAACACGTGCACTTGCACGCCCAGCGCGATGCCCAGCGCGCAGATCAGGCCGGTGCGGCGGCCGAACAGATAACTGTTGCGCGTGACCATGGCGAAGTCCGGCCCGGGGCTGATGACGGCAAGAATGGTGATGAGGGCGACGGCGATCAGTTCGGTCATGGCAATAGGGCGGCAGGTTGCGAAATGGAGCCGGCATTGTGGGACGCTGGCGCGCGCCGGAAAAACGATTTCTAATGCCGCTTATCCGTGAGAAAAAATCACCTTTCGCCATGAAACTGCCACCGCTCAATACGTTGCGGGTGTTCGATGCCGCGGCCCGTCATCAGGCTTTCGGCAAGGCGGCCGAAGCGTTGCACGTGACGCATGGCGCCGTCAGCCGGCAGATCCGGCTGCTCGAGGATGCGCTGGGCGTGGCGCTGTTCGAGCGCCGCAATCGAGCTGTTTTCCTGACCGATGCCGGCAGGCAGCTGTTCGAGGTGACGAGCGCGCTGTTCGAGCAGCTGACAACCGGCCTGGCCAAGCTGCGCCAGCCGGCGGCGGACGCGCCGCTGGTGCTGTCCTGCGAGCCCACCGTCGCCATGATGTGGTTGATCCCGCGGCTGCCGGACTTCCAGCACGCCCATCCCGGCGTGCAGGTGCATCTGTACGCTGCGGGCGGACCGGTCGATTTCGGCGTCCAGGGTGTGGACGTAGCCCTGCGCCGCAATGACTTCGATTGGGACCCGGCCCTGTATGCCGAGCATGTCTGCGAGGAGTGGACGGGACCGGTGTGCCGGCCGGGATTGGTCGGCGCCGCAGGCGCGGATCCGGCTGAAGCGGATTGGGGCGGGGCGCCAGCGCTCAGCAGCGCGACGCGTCCGCTAGCCTGGCGGCAATGGTCGCGGGCAGCGGGCATGAAACCCCCGCGCCGGACCGGGCCGGCCTACGAGCATTTCTATCTGAGTTTGCAGGCCGCCGCCGCCGGTTTGGGGGTGGCGATAGGTTCGGCGCTGATGGTGTGCGACGCCTTGCGCGACCGTCGGCTGCAGGCGCCTTGCGGCTTTGCCCGTGACGGCTCGGCCTATGTACTGCTGTCGCCGCGGCCTTGTACAGAAGATCCGCGGGCGGCAGCGTTTCTGGAATGGTTGCGCCGGGAAGCCGCCGCAACGCTAGGGGAAGCGGCGGGTCAGAGCGTGGCGTCGTAGTCGATCGTCAGGGGAGCGTGGTCCGAGAAACGCTCGTCCTTGTAGATGGCCACATTGCGGGCGCGGGCGGCGATGCCCGGCGTGGCGATCTGGTAGTCGATGCGCCACCCCACGTTCTTGGCCCAGGCCTGGCCGCGGTTGCTCCACCAGGTGTATTGGTCCGGGCGGTCATCGATGGTGCGGAACACGTCGACGAAGCCGCGCTTGTCGAACACGTCGGTCAGCCAGGCGCGCTCTTCGGGCAGGAAGCCCGAGTTCTTCATGTTGCCCTTCCAGTTCTTCAGGTCGATTTCCTTGTGCGCGATGTTCCAGTCGCCGCAGATGATGAACTCGCGGCCGGTGGTTTTGTGTTCGTGCATCAGGGCGTCGATCCAGGGGCCGAAGCGGTCCAGGAAGCGGTACTTGGCCTGCTGGCGCTCGTCGCCGCTGGAGCCCGAGGGCAGGTAGGCGCTGATGACCGACAGGTTCTTCCAGTCAGCGCGGATGATGCGGCCTTCGGGATCGAATTCCTCGCATTCCAGGCCGGCGTTCACCCGCTCGGCCGCGTCGCGCAGATAGATGCCCACGCCGCTATAGCCCTTCTTCACGGCATGGTGGAAGTGGCCGGTATAGCCGGGCGGGTGGCGCAGGTCGTCGGTCAGGTCTTCGTCGGATATCTTGATTTCCTGAAGGCACAGCACGTCGGCGGCGTGCTTTTCCATCCAGGGTTGCAGGCCCTTGCGGAAGGCGGACCGGATACCGTTGAGATTGATCGACGTGATGCGCAGCAAAGCGAAACTCCTGTTGAGCGGCCGCCAGGGCCGGGGCAATGGCAGCAATTTAACCGACTCCGCGCCGCCGCCCGGGAATAGCCCCGACAGCGGATAAAATGCTGGCGTTTGCCATCTACCGGACCTTTACGCATGCCCGCCGCCCAATCTTCCGCCACCGCCCTGGATTTCGTCCGCTTCGCCCTGAACGAGGGCGTGCTGCGTTTCGGCAGCTTCAAGGTCAAATCGGGTCGGATCAGTCCCTATTTCTTCAATGCGGGCCTGTTCAATAGCGGACGCTCGGTCGGCAAGCTGGCGCAGTTCTACGCCCAGGCGCTGCTGGATTCGGGCGTGGAATTCGACATGCTGTTCGGTCCGGCCTACAAGGGCATCCCGCTGTCCACGGCTACCGCCGTGGCGCTGGCCGGCCACCCGGACATGAAGGGCGGCGACGTGCCTTTCGCGTACAACCGCAAGGAAGCCAAGGACCACGGCGAGGGCGGCACCCTGGTCGGCGCGCCGCTCAAGGGCAAGGTCGTCATCATTGACGACGTGATCACCGCGGGCACCTCGGTGCGCGAATCGGTCGAGATCATCCGCGCGGCCGGTGCCGAGCCTGCCGCCGTGCTGATCGCCATGGACCGCATGGAACGCGCGGGTCCGGACGACGCGCTGTCGGCGCATTCTGCCGTGCAGGACGTGGCCAAGACTTACGGCATGCCGGTGGTGTCGATTGCGTCGCTGGCGGACATTCTGGCCTTGCTGCAGGATGATGCGTCGTTCGCCGAACACCGTGAGGCGGTGTTGGCTTATCGGACGAAGTACGGGGTGAAGTAAACCTCGTCCTTGGCGAGTAGAAAGGGGCGGCCAGGTGCTGCCCTTTTTTTAACCGTAGCTTGCCGCTGGCTCGGCGACGCCGTGGGGTTGGCCAAAGACGGCAACACCGCTCGCCCGGGCGGCATCCGCCAGCTTGCGATCAAAGGTGGCCAGATAGCCGTTGGTTCTTTGGGCCAGTTCGAGATAGCTGGCATCGTAGACGGTCAAGCCGTGCGTTCGAGCCAGCAGATAGCTGCGGGCCACGCTGGAAGATGGGGCGGCCGGATCCGGAAGTATGGGCAGGCGTTCGAGTAGCTGTCTGAACGAGAACAGCTGACCCGCCGACGCCCGTTGGCTACGTTCGGCGCGCAACATGCCGTTCGCGACTTCCGTGTGCCAGATGAGGGGCACCGTGTTTTCAAATTCGTGGGCCGTTTCCAGCAGATGCCGGGCCATCAGCGCTTCGTGGGCGTCCGCGCGGTCGACCAGCCACGCCAGCGCAAGCGAGGCGTCCGGTATCAAGTGGATCGGATTCATTCCCGGCCCTCTTCGACCCAGGAACGGATGACTTCGTGGGGGACGGCCGGTGCTGGCTTGAAGCTTTTCATTGCCTCAAGCGCATCATGGGCATCCAGCGACGTGCTGGGTAGGACCGGGGTCAACCTGGCGCAGAACACGCCGTCCAGTGAAATGATGAAATGCTGGCCTTCGCGGACCGCCTGCAGGTGGTCGGAAAAGCTGTGCAGTAGTTCGCTGGTGCTGATTTCCAGGTAGTTCATGTCCAAGCCTCCGGGCAAAAGTCGACCGGATCATTCTTGGATAAACGAAGGGCCACGGCAATATGCCGCGGCCCTTCGTTTCGTCTGATACGTCAGGAATGCGCCCGTTGCCGGGGCGTCCTGCGCGGTCAGCTATCCAGCTTCTGCTTCAACAGATCATTCACCTGCTGCGGATTCGCCTTGCCGCGGGCGGCCTTCATGATCTGGCCCACCAGCGAATTGAACGCCTTCTGCTTGCCGGCCCGGTACTCTTCCACGATGGCCGGGTTGGCGGCCAGCACCTCGTCGATCATGGCGCCGATGGCGCCGGTGTCGCTGATCTGCTTGAGCCCGCGCGCCTCGATGATGGCGTCAGGCTGACCGCCGTTCTCGCCGGCCCACATGGCGCCGAAGACTTCGCGGGCGATCTTGTTGGAGATGGTGCCGTCGATGATGCGGCCGATCAGGGCGGCCAGCGCCGGCGCCTGGACCGGAGAGTCGGCGATGCTCTTTTCGTCCTTGTTCAGGGCGGCGGAGACTTCGCCCATGACCCAGTTGGCGGCCAGCTTGGCCTGGCCGGCCGGCAGCGCGTTCGCCACCGCCTGGAAGTAGGCGGCCAGGTCGCGGCTGACGGTCAGCTGGGCGGCGTCGTAGGCGGGCAGGCCGTACTCGGATTCGAAACGGGCGCGCTGGGCGGCCGGCAGTTCGGGCATGGCGGCGCGGACCTCGTCGACCCAGGCGCTGGAGATCACCAGCGTGGGCAGGTCGGGGTCGGGGAAGTAGCGGTAGTCGTGCGCGTCTTCCTTGCTGCGCATGCTGCGCGTTTCGTCGCGGTCGGCATCGTACAGGCGGGTTTCCTGGACCACCGTGCCGCCATCCTCGATCAGCTCGATCTGGCGCCGCGCTTCATAGACGATGGCGCGTTCCAGGAAGCGGAACGAGTTGACGTTCTTGATCTCGGTGCGGGTGCCGAATTCCTTCTGGCCCACGGGACGCACGGACACGTTGGCGTCGCAGCGGAACGAACCTTCCTGCATGTTGCCGTCGCAAATGCCCAGCCACACGACCAGGCTGTGCAGGGCGCGGGCGTAGGCCACGGCCTCGGCGGCCGAGCGCATTTCGGGTTCCGTCACGATTTCCAGGAGCGGCGTGCCGGCGCGGTTCAGGTCGATGCCGCTGCCGGGGGCGCCGTTGGCCAGGCTGAAGTCGTCGTGCAGGGACTTGCCCGCGTCTTCTTCCAGGTGGGCGCGCGTCAGATTGACGGTTTTCTCTTCCTCGCCGACGAAGAAGGACAGCGAGCCGCCCACCACCACCGGCAGCTCGTATTGGCTGATCTGGTAGCCCTTGGGCAGGTCGGGGTAGAAGTAGTTCTTGCGCGCGAACACCGAGCGCGGCGCGATGGTGGCGCCCACGGCCAGACCGAAGCGGATGGCGCGTTCGGCGGCGCCGCGGTTCATGACCGGCAGGCTGCCCGGCAGCGCCAGGTCGACCACGTTGGCGTGGGTGTTGGGCGCGGCGCCGAATTCGGTGCTGCTACCCGAAAAAATCTTGGAGTCCGTGGAAAGCTGGGTGTGCGTTTCCAGGCCGATGACGATTTCCCAGTTCATGTTCTCAGCCTTGCTGGACCGGGGCACGCGTGTGCCAGTCCGTCACTTGTTGGTAGCGGTCGGCGATGGCCAGCAGGCGGCCTTCGTCGAAATAGTTGCCGATGATCTGGAGACCCACCGGGCGCTGGTTGCCAGCGCCACCGAAGCCGCAGGGGATCGACATCGCAGGCAGGCCGGCCAGGCTCACGCCCAGCGTGTAGACGTCGGCCAGCCAGTCGGCCGTGGGATCGTCGCGGTTGTCGCCGATGTTCTTGGCCACCGTGGGCGTCACCGGCCCCATGATCACGTCGCACTGGTCGGCGTAGGCGCGCTGGAAGTCTTGCGCGATCATGCGGCGCAGGCGCTGCGCCTGCAGGTAGTAGGCGTCGTAGTAGCCGTGGGACAGCACGTAGGTGCCGATCAGGATGCGGCGCTTGACCTCGTCGCCGAAGCCTTCGGCGCGCGAGCGGCTGATCATTTCGTTCAGGTCGCCGTACTGGGCGGCGCGGTGGCCGTAGCGCACGCCGTCGTAGCGCGCGAGGTTGCTGGACGCTTCGGCGGGGGCGATGACGTAGTAGGCGGGAATGGCGAGTTCGGTGCGCGGCAGCGACACCGGCACGCGCACGGCGCCCAGGGCTTCGAACTGGACCAGCGCGGCCTCGACCGCGGCGGCCACGTCGGGCGCCAGGCCGGCGCCGAAGTACTCGGCGGGCACGCCGATGCGCAGGCCCTTCAACGGCTGGCTGCCGGCGGCGTCGAAACGGCCCTGGGCCGCCTCGAAGTCGCGCCGGACGCGGCCGGGCGCGTTGGCGGCGGCGTCGCATTTTTCCAGGCTGGTGGCGTCGCGCGGATCGAAGCCGCTGATGACGTCCAGCAGTTCGAGCAGGTCCCGGGCGCTTTCGGCCAGCGGGCCGGCCTGGTCCAGGCTGGAGCCGAAGGCCACCATGCCAAAGCGGGATACGGTGCCGTAGGTGGGCTTGATGCCGCTGACGCCGCACAGGGCGGCGGGCTGGCGCACCGAGCCGCCGGTGTCGGTGCCGGTGGCGGCCGCCACCAGGCGGGCGGCCACGGCGGCGGCCGAGCCGCCCGAGGAGCCGCCGGGCACGGCGGCGTGGTCCCAGGGGTTCTGGACCGCGCCGTAGGCGGAGTTCTCGTTGCCGGAACCCATGGCGAATTCGTCGCAGTTCAGCTTGCCGAGCGACACGGCGCCCGCTTCGCCCAGGCGTTCGACGACGGTGGCGTCGAACGGGCTGACGTAGCCTTCGAGCATCTTGCTGCCGGCGGTGGTGCGCCAGCCGCGGGTGACGAAGGCGTCCTTGTGGGCGATCGGGATGCCCGCCAGCGGGCCGGCCGAGCCGGACGCCAGCGCGGCGTCGGCGGCGCGGGCCTGGGCCAGCGTCAATTCGGCGTCAATATGTAAAAAGCAATTCAGGCCGCTGGCCGCTTCGGCGGCCGCCAGGCCGCTTTGGGCGAGCTCGACGGCGCTGATCTGGCGTTGCGCAAGGGCCGCGCGCAGGGCGGCGATCCCCTTGAATTGGGTGTGCAGAGCGGGTTTCGTCATGACTTAATCCAGGACCTTGGGAACCAGGAACAGGCCTTCCTGGGCGTCGGGGGCGTTGGCCAGCAGCTCCTCGCGGCGGGCCTCCGAGCTGGGTTCGGTCACGACATCTTCACGCAGGCGCAGCACGATGTCCTCATGGGCGGACAGCGGGTGAGCCAGCGGTTCGACCCCCTGGGTATCGACGGACTGGAGCCGTTCGATCAGGTGGAGGATGCCGTTGAGTTCGGCCTGCGCGACGGTGCGCTGGTCGGGGGTCAGTTCGATTCTGGCCAGCCGGGCAATGCGGGCCACATCTGTGTCATTGAGCGCCATGGGGGATTGCAAATCGATAAGCGAAGGCCGAGGGGCGGGACAGGGCAGTATGCATACGCCGAACCCGTTACAAAGCTTGAATAGCCTGCATTTATGCGCTATTTCCGGGGAAATTATAAGTTATGATTCACGGTTTAATCGCCGTGATGACAGGCGGACCCGTTGTTTTACGGGCCCTACGCCCCGCGGCATGTACCTCATTCCCCCCAGAATTTAGCTGAGCTCCCATGTTCGGATTCCTGCGCAGTTATTTTTCCAGCGATATGGCGATCGACCTCGGTACCGCCAACACGCTGATCTACGTCCGCGGCAAGGGCATCGTGCTCGATGAACCGTCCGTGGTCGCAATCCGTCATGAAGGCGGTCCCCACGGCAAGAAGATCATTCAAGCCGTCGGCCATGAAGCCAAGCAGATGCTTGGCCGCGTTCCCGGCAATATAGAAGCCATCCGGCCCATGAAGGACGGCGTCATCGCCGACTTCACGGTCACCGAGCAGATGCTCAAGCAGTTCATCCGCATGGTGCACCCCCGCAACATGCTGGCGCCCAGCCCGCGCATCATCGTTTGCGTGCCCTGCGGCTCCACCCAGGTCGAACGCCGCGCCATCCGTGAATCGGCCCTGGGCGCGGGCGCGTCCCACGTCTTCCTGATCGAAGAACCCATGGCCGCGGCCATCGGCGCCGGCCTGGCCGTGTCCGACGCCAGCGGCTCCATGGTGGTCGACATCGGCGGCGGCACCACGGAAGTGGCGGTCATCTCGCTGGGCGGCATGGTCTACAAGGGCTCCGTGCGCGTGGGCGGCGACAAGTTCGACGAAGCCATCGTCAACTACATCCGCCGCAACTACGGCATGTTGATCGGCGAACCCACCGCCGAACTGATCAAGAAGGAAATCGGCTCGGCGTTCCCGGGATCCGAAGTCCGCGAGATCGAGGTCAAGGGCCGCAACCTGGCCGAAGGCGTGCCGCGCAGCTTCACGGTCTCGTCCAACGAGATCCTGGAATCGCTGACCGACCCGCTGAACCAGATCGTCTCGGCCGTGAAGATCGCGCTGGAACAGACCCCGCCCGAACTGGGCGCCGACATCACCGACAAGGGCATCGCCCTGACCGGCGGCGGCGCGCTGCTGCGCGACCTGGACCGCCTGCTGCAGGAAGAGACCGGCCTGCCCGTCGTGGTCGCGGACGATCCGCTGACCTGCGTCGTGCGCGGTTGCGGCGAGGCGCTGGAACACCTTGAGAAACTGGGCGCCATCTTCATCAACGACTAATTTTGCCCGCCAGCCCGGAGCCCCGCTTTTTCACGGCTCCGGCCGCTGCCGGAGCGACGGACGCGGGCGTCCGGGCTGATATTCATGCAACGACAAGGGACTCCTCCCCTATTCAGGCGCGGCCCACCTGCGGAGGTGCGGCTGGTCGTTCTGGTCGTCCTTGCGTTGGCCCTGATCGTCATGGATTCGCAATGGCGCATGCTGGAACCGGCGCGCCGCGCAATGTCCGTCGCGCTGTATCCCTTCCAACGCGCCGTCATGGCGCCGCGAGACCTCGTCCAGCAAGTGAACGAATGGGTCAACGCGGCCAATCTCATCCGTAGCGAAAACGAAGCCTTGCAGCGCCAGCGCATCGAGCTGGCCCAGGTGACCACGCATGGCGCCCAGCTGGCTGCCGAGAACTCGCAGTTGCGCCGGCTGCTCGGGGTGACCGATACCGTGGCGCAATCCGCGGTGGTGGTCGAGGTCATGTATGAACCCACCAACGCATTCACGCAGCGCCTGGTGTTCAACAAGGGCAGCAAGGCGGGGCTGGCCCCGGGCATGCCGGTAATCGACGAAGGCGGCGTGGTCGGGCAGATCGTGCGCGTCACGCCCATGACCGCCGAGGCGGCGCTGGTCACCGACGAACAGGTCTCCATCCCCGTGCAGCTGCTGCGCAACGGCCTGCGCCTGATTGCGTTCGGCGGCAACTCGCCCGGCAAGATGGAAGTTCGTTACCTTGCCGCCAACGCCGACATCAAGGAAGGCGATACCATCGTCACCAGCGGCGTCGGCGGGCTGTTCCCGGCAGGCCTGCCGGTGGCCAAGGTGACCTCGGTCGAACGCGACACCGCCTCCGGCTTCGCGCGCGCCGTATGCGAACCGCTGGCCCATCCCGAACGCTACCGCCACTTCCTGGTCTTGCAGGTCGATGTGGAGCGCGCCGAGTCCAACCGTCAGGAGGTCGATTCCGGTGGATCGGACTAATCAATCCTCGGGGCAGGCCGCGCGCCGCCTCGGCACCCCCAGCAACGTGCAGCCCGACCGGCTCTCCGGCCCGGCGCACGGCTTGTTCGTCTGGGCCACGGTGCTGGTGGCGTGGCTGGTGTCGCTGCTGCCCTGGCGCCTGTGGCAGGGCGCGCCCGACATCCTGCTGCTGATCATCGCCTTCTGGTGCGTGCATGAGCCGCGCCGCGTCGGCTTGTTCACCGCCTTCTTCTTTGGGCTGCTGATGGACGTGCACGACGCCGGCCTCTTGGGCGAGCACGCGCTGTCGTACACGCTGGTCGCCTACGGCGCGGTGGTGTTGCACCGCCGGCTGCAGCGCTTCGACCTCTGGAGCCAGGCCATGCACATGCTGCCTGTGTTCTTCATTGCCCGCTTCGTGACCCAGATCATCCATGCGTGGCTGGCCGGCAAATGGCCGGGTTGGGACTGGGGCATCAGCGTGCTCCTGACCACCGCCTTGTGGCCGCTGGCGGGCTGGGTTCTGCACTTGCCGCAGCGCGGTGTCGACGACGCTGAATCCTCCTCCGCCTGACGGCGGCGCCGCGTCATGTTCGAATTCAAGAAAACCGGCCAGCAGCAGAAGCAGCGTTTCCGCCTGCGCGCCTGGGTGGGCGGGCTGTTCGCGTTGGCCTGCTTCGGCGTGCTGATCGGCCGCTTCTGGTACCTGCAGGTCGACCGCTACGAGGGCCTGTCCGAGCGCGCCGACCGCAACCGCATCGCGGTCGTACCCATCCCGCCGCGACGCGGCGAGATCCTGGACCGCAACGGCGAGGTGCTGGCGCGCAACTACCGCACCTATACGCTGGAGGTCGTGCCGGCACAGGCAGGGAACCTCAGCGCGCTGTTCGAACGCCTGACCGAAGTCGTGTACATCAGCCCGGCCGACCAGCGCCGCTTCAAGCGCCGCGCCGCCGAGTCCAGCCGCTACGCCAGCCTGCAGCTGCGCAATAACCTCAACGAAACCGAAGCCGCCTGGTTCGCCGCGCATTCGTTCCAGTTCCCGGGCGTGGAGCTGCGCGCGCGCTGGGTGCGCGAGTATCCGCAGGGCGTGTCGGCGGCCCACGTGGTCGGCTACATCGGCCGCATCGCCGAAGGCGATATCGAAGAACTGGACCGCGCCGGCCAGCTGGGCAACTATCGCGGCACCGACGTCATCGGCAAGAAGGGCATCGAAAAGACCTGGGAGGAGCAGCTGCACGGCCGCACCGGGCTGGAAGAAGTCGAAGTCACTGCAGGCGGACGCCCCATGCGCACGCTGCGCCGGATCGACCCGGTGCCGGGCTCCGACATCATGCTGTCCATCGACCTGGGGCTGCAGAAGGTGGCCGAAGCCGCATTCGAGGGGCAGCGCGGGGCGCTGGTCGCCATCGACCCCGATACCGGCGAGGTACTGGCCTTTGTCTCGCAGCCTTCCTACGACCCGAACCTGTTCGTGGACGGCATCGACGTGGACAATTGGCGCATGCTGAACGAATCGCCGGACCATCCCCTTATCAACCGGCCGCTGTACGGCACCTATCCCATCGGTTCCACCTACAAGCCCTTTGTGGGCCTGGCCGCGCTGGAACTGGGCAAGCGCCGCGCCACCGATCGCATCTCCGACCCCGGCTATTACGAATTCGGCGGCCAGAAATTCCGCAACGCCGGCGGCGCGGCCTATGGCATGACCGACATGCACAAGGCGATCGTGGTGTCGTCCGACACCTATTTCTATTCGCTGGGTCCGGAAATCGGCGTGAACGCGCTGCATGATTTCGCCAAGCAGTTCGGCTTCGGCCAGATCACCGGCATCGACCTGGAAGGCGAAAAGCGCGGCGTGCTGCCTTCGACCGACTGGAAACGCTCGGCCTACAAGGACAAGGACCGCCAGCGCTGGTACGCGGGCGAAACGATTTCGGTGGCGGTGGGTCAGGGCTACAACGCATTCACGCTGTTGCAGCTGGCGCAGGGCACGTCCACCCTGGCCAACAACGGCCTGTACCGCCGCCCGCACCTGGTGCACGCGGTGCGCGATCCGCGCAGCGGCGTGGCCAAGGCCACCGAGTCCGCGCCCGACTACCGCATTCCCCTCAAGCAGGCCAACGTGGATGTGATCAAGAACGCCATGGCGGATGTGGTGCGCGCCGGTACGGCGCGGCGCGCGTTCGCCAATACGGCCTACCAGGCGGCCGGCAAGACTGGCACCGCGCAGGTGTTCAGCCTGCGCGGCGGCCATTACCGCGCCAGCGCCATCGACGAACGCCTGCGCGACCACGCCTTGTTCATGGGCTTTGCGCCGCTTGAGCATCCGCGCATCGCGGTGGCGCTGATCGTCGAGAACGCCGGCTGGGGCGCGAGCGTCGCCGCTCCGGTCGCGCGCAAGGTGTTCGACTATTGGCTGGCCAAGGACCGTCAGGACAAGATCGTGCGGCCCGAGCGCGCCGACCCCCTGGCCTCGGTCGAGGAAATCGCTTCCGACGTGGTGCGCCGATAATGAAACGCCTGGGCCTTATCCTGCTACGTGTGTTCACGGCCTTCGATTGGCCGCTGCTGGCGATCCTGCTGATGTTCGCCGCGCTGGGCATGACGGTCATGCATTCCGCGGTGGGCGGCACGGACTGGCGCTTCGCCGAACAGTCGCGCAATTTCATCATCGCCTTCTTTGCCATGTGGACCATGGCCCTGATTCCGCCGAAGTGGCTGATGAAGCTGGCCTTGCCCTTCTACGTGGTGGGGGTGGTGCTGCTGCTGGGCGTGGAGTTCTTCGGCGAAACCAGCAAGGGCGCGACCCGCTGGCTGAACCTGGGCGTGACCCGCATCCAGCCTTCCGAGATGATGAAGATCGCCGTGCCCATGATGCTGGCCTGGTACTTCCAGCGCCACGAAGGCGCCGTCCGCATCCGCGACTTCCTGGCCGCCGCCGCCATGCTGGCCGCGCCTTTCGCTCTGATTGTGCTGCAGCCCGACCTGGGGACGGCGCTGCTGGTGTTTGGCGCCGGCTTCTTCGTGATCTATTTCGCGGGCCTGTCTTTCAAGCTGCTGGTGCCGGTAATGCTGGCGGGCATCATCGGCATAGGCACGCTGATCTACTACGAAGACCAGTTATGCGAGCCCGACGTGGACTGGGTGGTGCTGCACGACTACCAGAAGCACCGGGTGTGCACGCTGCTCAACCCCAGTTCCGATCCGCTGGGCAAGGGCTTCCATACGATCCAGTCGATGATCGCGGTGGGTTCGGGCGGTGTGTACGGCAAGGGCTACATGAAGGGCACGCAGACGCACCTGGACTTCATCCCCGAACGCACCACCGACTTCATCTTCGCGGTGTACGCGGAAGAATTCGGACTCTACGGCGGCATCGCCATGCTGGTGCTGTATGGGCTGATGATGGCGCGAGGACTGACGATCGCGTCACGGGCATCGTCGCAGTTCGGCAGGTTGCTGGTGGGGGCGCTGACGATGATGCTGTTCATCTATGTATTCGTGAACGTGGGGATGGTGACGGGGATTCTGCCTGTGGTGGGGGTGCCGTTGCCGTTCATGAGCTATGGGGGGACGGCTTTGTTCACCATGGGGATTGCGTTTGGGATCATGATGAGTGTTAGTCGGCATCGGTCGGTCAAGACTTGATCTTTTTGGCGGCTGCGCGTTCTTCGTAGGTCGCCCGTAGGCGCGGGCGGCGTGGCGGCTCGCGCCCACGATTGCGGTCCGGAGCGAAGGCTCCGGACCGCAATCGTTGCCCCGCGCATGGCGGGCCGCCGATGCGACGGGCGTCTTAAGAACCCAAAACGCCCGAAAGCAAGCAAATAAACGTTACCCGCAAGAACCGCCTACAACCTCAAGCAGGCAACGCCTCAGGCACCCCAAGGTCGACCGCCAGCTTGGTAAGACCATCCCAAATCCGGCTATCGAACGTCAGCGTATCCTCGTTAAGCGCCCGGTTGCGAGCTTCGTACTCGCCCGGATACTGCACGCCTTCGACGCCCGGTTGCGGCTTGCAGGCGTGCAGGTAGTCGATGAACGCGCCCACCTCCATCGACCGCCAATCCGTATTGAAGTCCACCTGCGGATCCAGCAGCAGCGCGAACATGTTGTTCGTCGCTACGCCGGTGCGTGGATGCTGCGGCTGGATCGTGCCGCCGCCAGACAGCACGCCGGCCAGCAGTTCGGCCACCAGACCCAGGGCATAGCCCTTGTGGCCGCCGAACGGCAGCAGCGCGCCGGGCGGGTCGGTGAACAGCGCGTTGGGATCCGTGGTCGGATTGCCCTGGGCGTCGATCAGCGAGCCCGCGGGCGCTTCCTCGCCCTTGGCGGCCAGCACCCGCGCCTTGTTGACGGCGATCGAGCTGGTGGCCATGTCCACCAGGAACGGCGGACGGCCGCCCGGCAGCGGGCCGGCGAAGCACAGCGGGTTGGTGGTCAGGCAGGCCTGCGCGCCGCCGAAAGGCGCCACGGTCGGCGAGCGGTTGATCACGTTGGTGAAAGCCAGCAGGATCAGGCCCTTGGCCGCCACCATTTCCCCGTAGTGGCCCATGCGGCCCAGGTGATGGCTGTGACGCAGGGTCAGGATGCACTGGCCGTGCTCCTGCGTGCGCTCGATGGCCTTCTCGATGACGACCTTGCCGACATACTGGCCCAGCCCGTGGTGGCCGTCGTAGGCCAGCATTGCGCCGCGGTCGTTGACCAGTTCGGGCCGGCCGTCGGCCTGGGCCAGGCCCTCGGACAGCACGCGCCGGTAGTTCGTCAGGATGGACAGGCCGTGGCTGGTGTAGCCCACCCGGTCGGACTCGACCAGGTGCTCGGCCACGTCGCGGGCGATGTCCTCGGGCACGCCTTGGGCCATCAGCACGCGGCGGCCGTATTCATTGGCTTGGGCGATCGAAATCTTCATGACGCGCCCTCCTTACAGCCAGCCCAGCCAGCGCCAGTAGGTCATGCCCATCAGCAGCATCAGCAGGTAGCCGACGATGGTGACGATGATGCCGACCTTGGCGAACTGCTTGGCGTTGAAGGTCTCCGTTCCCAGGCACACCATGTTCTGCGGCGCGTTGATGGGCAGGATGAAACCGTAGCTGACGACAAAGCCCAGCAGCATGGTCATGCCCAGGCGGCTGAATTCGCCCGGCAGCGTGGCCAGCACCGAGATCAGGATCGGCAGCATGGCCGAGGTCAGCGCGGTGGCGCTGGCGAAACCCAGGTGGATGACAATGAGGAAGGCGGCCAGGATCGCGAAGATCGCCAGCGGTCCGAGGTGGTCCAGTCCGGTGTGCGCCACGACCTGGTTGCCCAGCCATTGGCCAGCCTGGGTCGTCAGCAGGGCGGTGCCCAGGCTGATACCGACGCCGAACACGATCACGGTGCCCCATGGGATGCGCGATTGCACGTCTTTCCACGTCATCACGCCAAAGCGCGGCAGCAGCAGCAGGACCAGGCCGAAGTAGGTGGTGGAAGTGGTGTCGAACTTGTGCAGCTTGCCTTCGGTCGACCAGAACAGCAGCAGCATCAGCGACACGGCCATCAGGCGTTTTTGCGCGCCGGTCATGGGGCCCAGTTCAAGCAGCGACTTCTCGACGGCTTCCTTGCCTCCCGCGATGCTGTCGCTTTCCGGCGGCAGCAGCTTGAGCACGATGATGATCAGCACGGCCGACATGATCAGCGACCAGGGGGCGCCAGCGATCAGCCAGTCCGACCATGCCACGCGTTCGCCCAGCATCTTTTCCATGAAGCCGACGGTCAGCAGGTTCTGCGCGGCGGCGGTCTGGATGCCGACGTTCCAGATGCTGGTGGCCTGCGCCACGATGATCATGATGCCGGCGGCGATGTTGGAACGCTTGTCCACGCCGAAGGCTGCGATGACGCCCATCATGATGGGCACCACGGCCGCGCTGCGCGCGGTGGCGCTGGGCACCACGAGGCTCAGCACGATGGTCACGGCGATACATCCGATCAGGATGCGGCGCGTGCTGGTGCCCACCTTGGCCAGCGTCACCAGGGCGATGCGCCGGTCCAGCCCGGTGAAGGTCATGGCGGCCGCAATGAACAAGGCGCCGGTGACCAGCGCCAGCGCCGAGTTCGCGAAGCCGGTCAGCGCCATGCTGATCGCGGCCGAGGTGCCATAAACCACTTGCGGGTCTTTGATTGTCGGAGCCGTGCCCAGCAGGAAGGCCATCAGCGTCGTGATCATGATCGCGCTGGCTTCGTAGGACACGGCTTCGGTAATCCAGACCACCACTGCGAATGCCAGGATGGCGAGCATCCGGTGACCCGCGACGGGCAGGTCGGCGGGCAAAGGCATCATCAGCACGCCGATCATCACTAGGACGCCGGCGATGAGTCCGATTGGAATTTTGGTTTTCTTTGGGGCTTGCGAGGCAGGGACGGCGGCTTGCGCGGTCATATCCATCTCCGGTTGAGGTCAAACTGCCGACACACCGCCCCGCGAGCAACGGGATAGGTCAAATCGGTGTGTCGACGCTACAGCATGATCGTGACGGCATTGCGGAAAACCCGTATTGATACTGATCAAGCCTGTGGAGATTTGGGCTTGTGGAAAACCTCTGACGGGCATTATGCTCGTCGCCCCGCGCCGCCGGCAAGCGGAGATTGTTGCATGGAACAATGCAAATGGGCAGAAATAGAGACGGATGGGAAATTAATTAGATCGTTTCACGATACTAATTCGCGCCAGGGCCGGCAGGCAGCCCCGGCCGCTCAGCCCAGTGCCAGGCGCAGCTGCTCGTCCAGATGCAGCGTGGGCGCGATACGCCAGCCGCTTTGCGCGTAACGTAGCCAGCGGCCCAGCACCAGATGCGTCAGCAGGCTGGCATGCGCCGCGACATTGGCCTGCGGCGGCAGGCCGCCATCGGTGACCGCGATGCGCAGCGATTGCTTCAACGACGCCTCGATGCGGTCGTTGATGTGGTTGATGCGTTCCTGCAGGCGGTTGTCTTCCGTGACCAGCGCATCGCCGGTCAGCACGCGCGTCATGCCCTTGTTGCGTTCCGAGAAGGTCAGCAGCATGGAGACGGTCTGGTGGGCCTGGGTCAGGCCTTGGGGCTCGGCGATGGCGATCTGGTTCACCAGCGTGAAGATGCTGGTTTCGATGAATTCGATCAGCCCTTCGAACATCTGCGCCTTGCTGGCGAAGTGCCGGTACAACGCGGCTTCAGAGACTTCCAGGCGCGCGGCGAGGGCCGCCGTGGTGATGCGGGAGGCGTGCGGCTGCTCCAGCATCTCGGCCAGGGTTTGCAGAATCTGGGTCTTGCGCTCGCCGGGTTTGCTCGCCATGGAAGGGTCTGCTCTCGCGCAGGCTTGACGGTGAAGGGGAGGGGAGGAGCGCGCCGCTATCCCCGCAAGGGGCGTCGGCGTAACAGCAAATCACTGACGGAGTTTACCCGCAAGTCGACATAGGCCGGCCGCTGCGAACGGCCGCGGGCGAACGGCGTGCCGGGGTGATACACATGCACCGTGCGCAGCCCTGCCTGGCGCGCGCCGCGCAGATTGGCCAAGGTGTCTTCCACCAGCACCGCGTTGCGCGCCTGCACGCCTTCGCGGGCCAGCACGTGGCGCAGCAGAGTGGGCGAAGGCTTGGGCCGGAACTCGCCGTGCAGCCGCATGTGCTCGATGGCCCAGAGGCTGTCGAACTGGCGCAGGATGCCCAGGCGCGCGAGCACCGCACGCGCATAGTGCAGCGGCGCGTTGGTCAGCAGCACCTTGCGGCCCGGCAGTCGGCTCAGCTTGTAGGCCAGCGCCTTTTCCGCGCGCACCAGGGGGCCGACGTCGAAGTCATGGCTGCGGTGCAGGAAATCATGGGGGTCCACGCCGTGATGGCGCACCATGCCTATCATGGTGGCGCCGTAGCGTTTCCAGTACTGCGAGCGCAGGTGGTTGGCAGTGTCGATGTCGACGTTCAGCGCCTCGACCACGGCCATGGTCATGCCGTGGTCGATCTTCGGGAAGATGGCGTGCGAGGTGTCGTGGAGCGTGTTGTCCAGGTCGAACAGCCACAGGCGTTCGGAATCGCCCGTGGCCGCGCGGCGCGAGCGGCGCACGCGCACCGCCGGCCGCAACAGGTAACGCTGTGCCCGCATCAGTGCGAGCTGATCATCGTGCCCACGCCCTGGTCGGTCAGGATTTCCAGCAGCAGGCAGTGCGGCACGCGGCCGTCGACGATGTGCACGGAGTTCACGCCGTTCTTGGCGGCGTCCAGCGCGGACGAGATCTTGGGCAGCATGCCGCCGGAGATCGTGCCGTCGGCGAAAAGTTCGTCGATGGTCTGGGCCGACAGGCTGCGCAAGAGCTTGCCGCCCTTGTCCAGCACCCCCGGGGTGTTGGTCAGCATCAGCAGCTTTTCAGCGCCCAGCACTTCCGCCATCTTGCCGGCGACGACGTCGGCGTTGATGTTGTAGGCCGTGCCGTCCTCGCCATAGCCGATGGGCGAGATGACGGGGATGAACTGGTCGTCCTGCAGCGCCTTGACCACGGCCGGCTCGACCATGGTGATGTCGCCGACGAAACCGATGTCGATGGGTTCGGACGGATTGTCCTTGTTGGCCATCAGCTTCTTCTGGGCCTGGATCAGTCCGCCGTCCTTGCCGGTCAGGCCGACGGCCTTGCCGCCGACCTCGTTGATCATCATGACGATGTCCTGCTGGACCTGGCCGCCCAGCACCCATTCGACCACTTCCATGGTCTCGGCGTCGGTGACGCGCATGCCCTGGATGAAGGTGCCTTGCTTGCCGATGCGGCGCAGCGCGTCGTCGATCTGGGGACCGCCGCCGTGCACCACCACCGGATTCAGACCCACCAGCTTCAGCAGCACGACGTCATGCGCGAAGCTGCGCTGCAGACGCTCTTCCGTCATGGCGTTGCCGCCGTACTTGACCACGATGGTCTTGCCGTGAAATCGTCGGATATACGGCAGTGCTTCAGACAGCACAGCGGCTTTGACAGCAGGAGACGAAACGGCAGCAGGGTCGGGGGTGTCGGTCATGGCAGCTAAGTCGGCAAATATACGTATGAGTGGTTAGAAAAAATGCCTGCACAAAAACGCGTTCGGGACGCGGTAGCGCAAGCATACGACGGATTGTAGTACCCACAGGTTTCTTATGCTTTAAACCCATGTTCATATGCCCGACAAATAACCGGCATTCAGGTAAATTGGGGGCGATTTCGCAACGGCCGGCCCCGCAAAAGGGGGCCGGGCCACACCGGCAGGGGCATCGGCCCCGATTTTTTACCCATAAAAGAGGCAACACATGCGTTTGAACTTTGTCCGGTCCGCTCTGGCGGCGTCGGTGTTCCTGGTGGCGGCGAACGCCGCCCATGCCGAAAAAGTGGTGGTGGGCGCGACCCAGGTCCCCCATGCCGAGATCCTGGAAGTGGTGAAGCCGCAACTGGCCAAGGAAGGCGTGGAGCTCGACATCAAGGTGTTCAGCGACTACGTGCAGCCCAACCTGCAACTGGCGGATAAGCAGCTGGATGCCAACTTCTTCCAGCACAAGCCCTATCTGGATTCCTTCAACAAGGACCGCAAGGCCACGCTGGTGCCGGTGGCGCTGGTGCACGTCGAGCCCTTCGGCGGCTATTCCAAGAAGATCAAGAGCCTGTCCGAGCTCAAGGACGGCGCGACCGTCGCGATCCCGAACGATCCCTCCAACGGCGGCCGCGCGCTGGTGTTGCTGCAGAAGCAGGGCGTGATCAAGCTGAAGGATCCGTCCAACATCCTGGCGACGGCCGCGGACGTGGTCGAGAACCCCAAGAAGCTGAAGTTCCGCGAACTGGAAGCCGCCATGCTGCCGCGCTCGCTGGACGACGTGGACCTGGCGCTGATCAACACCAACTACGCGCTGGAGGCCGGCCTTGTCCCGACCAAGGACGCCCTCTTCATCGAAGGCTCGGATTCGCCCTACGCCAACATCCTGGTGACCCGCGCGGACAACAAGGACGCGCCCGGCATCAAGAAGCTGGTGCAGGCCCTGCACACGCCCGAGGTGAAGAAGTTCATCCAGGACAAGTACAAGGGCGCCGTGGTTCCGGCGTTCTGATTCCGGCCCGCCGTGGCCTGATCTGGAAACCGCCCATCGGGCGGTTTTTCTTTTGGGCGCCGTCGCGAAGGGGCCGGTTGCCGGGCGAAAAAAAACCGCCCTGTCGGGGCGGTCCTTTGTGGGGCTGCGGCGCTTAGCCCGCCGCCAGGGCCTTTTCCACGGTGGCATGGAATTCCGCCACGTCGTATTCGCCCAGGTAGCGCTTGATGATGCGGCCTTGCTTGTCGATCAGGAAGGCCGTGGGCGTGAGGCGGATGTCGCCGAAGGCCCGGGCAATGTCGCCCTTGGTGTCCAGGGCCACCGGGAAGGGCAGCTTGCGCGTTTCGGCGAAGTTCAGCACGAAGTTGGGCGGGTCGTAGTTCATGGCGACCGCGACCGCCTGGTAGCCCTTGGCGGCGTACTCGTTGTAGGCCGAGATGGTTTCCGGCATCTGCTTCACACAGGTCACGCAGCTGGTCGCCCAGAACTTGACCAGCACGACCTTGCCGCGCAGATCCTGCATCGAGAAGGTCTTGCCTTCCAGCGTGGTGAAGGTGACGTCGGGCGCGGTCTGGGCGGGGCGCATGACGAACCAGGCGCCGATGCCGACCGCCACCAGGACGGCCAACGCGATGATGGCTTTCTTCATTTGATGGGCATGGCCTCTACGCCGCTGCTGGTGCCGGCCGCGTTATCGCTGCTTGCGCCGGCGCCGCTTTCGATGGGCGCTTTGGTTTCCGTGGAAGTGTTGGACTTGGAACCGGTATTCGACAGCCGGATGGCTTCCTCGCGGCTGATCGTCTCGAACAGTTTAACCACCTTGGCCACGCCGCCGACGTCGGCGGTGGCGTTGGCGGCATATTCGCCTTCGGCCTGCGTCACCTTGCCCATCAGGTAGACCACGCTGTGGTCGGTGGTGACCGCGATGGTGCCGGACGGCACGTACTTGGTGTTGAGCAGGGCGGTCTTGACCTTGGAGGTCAGCCAGGTGTCGTTGGAGCGGGTGCCGAACGAGGCGATGGGGCCGACGTTCAACTGGTTGATGACCTGTTTGACGTTTTCCACGCCCTGGGCGATGGCGGTGGCCTGGTTCTTGGCTTCTTCGGTGGGCACGTCACCGGTCAGCAGCAGGTGGCCGCCGTAGGCCATGGCATTGACGCGGGCGGTGTCGCCCAGCTTCTGCGAGATCTGGCTCTGCGCCTTGAACGCCATGTTCTGGTCTTCGAGCTGGATGCCGGAGGTGCGGCGGTCCGTCACGACGACCGCGGTGGTGGCGGCCGCGCCGCCCACGATCAGGGGCGCGCAGGCCGACAGCGAGAGCGCGGCGGTGGAGAGCGCCGCGGCGAGCATCAACGGGCGGACTGCGGTACGGACGTCAGAAATCATTCGGTGTCTCCAAGCAGAAGAGCGTCAATGCCGTCGCACAGCGCGTGCAGCAGCAGAATATGGACTTCCTGGATGCGCATCGTGCGATCGCTGGGAACACATAGATGGACGTCCATCGGCGTAATGAGTTCCCCCATCACGCCACCGCCCTTGCCCGTCAGGGCAAGCACGTGCATTTCGCGGGCGCTGGCGGCTTCCATGGCGCGCACCACGTTGGGGGAATTGCCGCTGGTGGATATGGCTACCAGCACGTCGCCTGCCTGGCCGAAGGCGTTGACCTGGCGTTCGAAGATCTCGTCGAAGCCGTAATCGTTGCCCACCGCGGTGAGGATCGAGGTGTCGGTGTTGAGGGCGATGCCGGCCAGGGGCAGGCGTTCGCGTTCGAAGCGGCCCACCAGTTCGGCGATGAAATGTTGCGCATCGGCGGCCGAGCCGCCATTGCCGCAAGCCAGAATCTTGCCGTTGTTTGCCAGGGCGCCGAACAACACGTCCACCGCCACTGCCAGCGGCTCGGCCAGGACGTTCATGCTTTGTTCGCACGCAGCCATGGCGTCGCGAAAGTGCGACGTCATACGAGAGGTCATATCCATGGGCGCGATTATCTCACGGGGCCGAGGCGTGGTTCTGTCCAGGCGTAACGACTGTTAGGCAGGTCGTTACCGGGGGAGGGGCGGACTTCAGGCCTGCCAGAATGCGCCGCGCAGCCACTGGGGATCGCCGGCGTCGAAGACGACCGCGTCAAAGCGCGCCGCCGGCAGTCTGCCGCGCCAGTGGCGCCGGGCCAGCTCCGGCAGCCAGTGGGCCGCGGCGCGGGCCAGCCGGGCCTGCTTGTCCGGCCCGATGCTGGCCGCGGCGCCACCGTAGCGGCTGGGCCCACGCGATCGGACCTCGACGAACACCAGCGTGTCGCCGTCGCGCATGGCCAGGTCGATCTCGCCGGCGCGGGTCTGCAGATTGCGCGCCAGCAGGACCAGGCCGCGCGACTGCAGCAGGCGCAAGGCGGCGTCCTCGTGGTGGTCGCCCTTGCGCTGGGCGGGTGAGCGCCGCGGCGGCGGACGATCCGCGGGCGCTGCGCGGGAGGAACGGCGCCGGCGCCTGGCGGCGCGGCGGCGGGCCGCCAGGGCCAGTTCGCAGGCCAGCCGCAAGGTGTCGTCCGTCATGGGCGCTCCGGAAGTGGCGGGCATAGGCGGCTACACTGACATGGTTTCCCGTGTCTGTAGGCTGCAATGAATCAAAATGTCTCACCTCCCCCTGCCGGAGATGCCTGGTCCCGCGTTTCTGAACGCGTGGCGGGGCAGCATTGGCCTGCCTCGACGCTGTATGTCGTGGCCACGCCGATCGGCAACCTGGGCGACCTGGGGCTGCGCGCCTGGCACGCTTTGCAGCGGGCCGACGTGATCGCCGCCGAAGACACGCGCGCCAGCCGCGCCCTGCTGGACGCCTGGGGCGTGGGCACGCCGCTCATGGCCGCCCACCGCCACAATGAAGCCGCCGCGGCCCAGGCCATCTGCGAACGGTTGGCCCAGGGCCAGCGCGTGGCGCTGGTATCGGACGCCGGCGCACCCGCCGTCAGCGATCCGGGCGCACGCATCGTGCGTGCCGTGCGTGAAGCCGGCTTCGGCGTGGTGCCAGTGCCGGGTCCCAGCGCGGTCATCGCCGCGCTGATGGGTAGCGGCGTCACCACCGACGAAAACCCGGGCTATGCCTTTGCCGGATTTCCGCCGCCCAAGGCGGCAGCGCGCCAGCGCTGGCTGCGCACCTGGTGCGCCTTGCCCGCGCCGGTCGTCATGTTCGAATCGCCGCATCGGCTCGCGGCTACGCTGGCCGACCTGCTGGAAGTGTGCGGTCCGGACCGGCTCCTGACCGTGGCGCGCGAACTGACCAAGCGCTTCGAAGAAATCGCGACCTTCCCGATGGGCGAGGGCGCAGCCTGGCTGGCCGCGGATACGCACCGCGAGCAGGGTGAATTCGTGCTGATCGCGCACGCGCCCGCTGAACAGGAAGCGGATGAAGAAGCCGATCCGCGCACCGATGCGCTGCTGGACGCCTTGCTGGAGTCGCTGTCGCTGCGCGATGCCGCGCGCGTGGCCGCCAAGGTTTCCGGCCTGCCGCGGGACGTGCTGTACAACCGGGCGCTGGCCCGCAAGAAATCGGCGGAGTAAGGCATGGTGTATTCGACTATCGTGTCCAACAAGCCCGCGGATCCCGACGAACGCCTGGTCTATCGCGACATTCCTACGCCGCTGGGCGACATGCGCCTGGTCGCCAGTCCCAAGGGCCTGCGCGGCGCCTGGTTCACCGACCAGGAACTGCTGCCCGCGGCGGATGGCTGGATTCTCACGGACTCGGATCCCATCCTGGAGCAGGCGCGCTGCGAACTGGAAGAATGGTTCGCGGGCCAGCGCCGCGTCTTCGACGTGGCGCTGGACCCCGTCGGCACCACTTTCCAGCACCAGGTCTGGCATGCCCTGTGCGATCTGGAGTTCGGGGTGCTGGCCAGCTACGGCGATCTGGCGCGCACCGTGGGGCGGCCCAAGGGCGCGCAGGCGGTCGGCGGCGCCGTCGGGCGCAATCCGATCAGCATCATCATTCCCTGCCATCGTGTGATCGGGGCCGACACCTCGCTGACCGGCTTCGGCGGCGGCCTGCCGCGCAAGCAGGCCTTGCTGGCGCATGAAGGCAATCGCTACCGCAGCCGCAGCGCTAGCGCGCGCCGCGTGTGCGACGGGCAGGCCGAACTGCCTTGGTAGGCGGGCAGCCTCGATAGGTCTAGAGGCTGACTTTTGAGGCTTGCTACTGCCAAGGCTTGCTACTGCGAGGCGATGCTGGGCAGGATGCCGATGCGGTCCGACACGATCTGCACGGCGTCCAAGGCGCTCTGCCGGTCGGGGTAGGGGCCGATCTTGACCCGATAGAGGTTATTTGACTGCTCGACCGACGCGGGCGGCGCGCCTGCGGCGCCCAGCTGCGTGTTGATGCGGCTGACCAGCGATTGCGCGTTGGCCGGCTGGCTGAACGCGCCCACTTGCAGGTAGACGCTGCCGATGCCGCCTGCGGCCGGCTGGCGCACCGGCGCTGAACCGGGTGCGGGCCCGGGCAGGGGTTCAGCCGCCAGCGCCACCGGCACGGCGGCGATGGGCGCGGCCACGGGCGAGGAGCCCGTCGCCGATGCGGGTTCGGGCGCGGCCGTGGCGGGCGCGCCTTGCGAGGCCAGCCGCCGGATCTCGTCCTGGGGGATGGCTTCCACGATCACCTGGCCGCTGCCGGGGCCGATGATGCCCAGCTTGTACGCCGCGACATAGGACAGGTCCATGATGCGGTCGCTGTGGAACGGGCCGCGGTCGTTCACCCGCACGATGATGGTCTTGCCGTTGACCATGCTGGTGACGCGGGCGTAGCTGGGCAGCGGCAGCGTGGTGTGGGCGGCCGTCATGGCGTACATGTCGTAGGACTCGCCGATGGACGTGGAATTGCCGTGGAACTTCTTGCCATACCACGAGGCGGTGCCGCGCTTTTTGTAGGGCTGGCCGCTGGTGTCCGGCACGTAGCGCTGGCCGAACACCACATACGGCCGGTTCGCGCCGCTGGCGTAGGGTTCGATCCTGGGCACCGCGTCGGGCACCTGGTCCAGGTTCGAGGGCGGATTCGCGTCCGGCCCGTCGTCCTTGTAATACCCGCCGCCCTTCTTGCGTCCGCCGGTGGAAGAACAGCCAGCCACGGCAATGGCCAGCAGCAGCATCACGAACAGGCGGGTCGGGCGGGACAGGGTCATGCGGATTCGTCAGGCAGTTGGGTGCGATGGCGCACCAGCAGCGGGTCGTGGTCGGCAAAGCGCAGCGCCAGCTGTTCGACCACATAGACCGAACGGTGCTGGCCGCCGGTGCAGCCGATGGCGACCGTGAGGTAATTGCGGGTGTCTTGCGTGTATTGCGGCAGCCAGCGGTTCAGGAAACCGGCGATGTCGTCGATCATCTGCCCCACCAGGTCAAAGCCCGCCAGCCAGGCGGCCACGGGCTCGTCGCGGCCGGTCAGCGGCCGCAGGTCGCGGTCGTAGTAGGGATTGGGCAGGCAGCGCACGTCGAACACCAGGTCCGCGTCGCGCGGCACGCCGCGCTTGTAGGCAAAGGATTCGAAGGTCAGCACCAGCGGCGCGCGGTCGGCCTTGATCAGGTCGCGGATCCAGACTCGCAACTGGCCCGGCGTCAGGTCCGAGGTGTCGATGACGTGTTCCTGCTCGCGCAGCGGCGCGAGCAGTTCGCGTTCCAGGGCGATGCACTCGGACAGCGTCGGGGTCTTGCCGCCATGCTGCAGACGGTCGGTCAGCGGGTGGCGGCGGCGCGATTCGGAATAGCGCTGCACCAGCGTTTCCGTGCTGGCGTCCAGGAAGACCACGCGCAGGCTGGTGCCCATGGCGCGCAGCGCGGTGACTACGTCGGGCAATTCGGCCAGTTCGCCGGGGGAGCGGACGTCGATGGCGACGGCTACGCGCTCCATGCCGTCATCCCGGGCGTTGGCGATGAACTCGGTCAGGAACCGCACCGGCAGGTTGTCGACGCAGGTATAGCTTGCGTCCTCAAGCATGCGCAGGGCGACGGACTTGCCTGAGCCTGAGATGCCGGTGACGAGGACGACTTTCAACATGGACATGATTGTGGCACGCTTTTCGAGGACGATGCCGGCGGGATGACATCTGATATGGCCGTAAACTGCCAATCTGCGCCTGTACCGCTTTGGTCCCCCTGGCGTAAGCTGGGGGCCGGATACTCTACAGATTCACATACGCGCCCCGCCGTCATGCGTTTCGGGGGAATGGAATTCGACCTAGATGTTAGCCTTCATTTCCTTTCGTAGTGTTTCACTGCTGCGTTTTTGGGCAATTTCCTTATTTGGGGTGGCTGCCGCCTTCCTCGCAGCGCCCGCGCCGGCCCAGCCCGCGCCCCAGGAAATCCTGCGTCCGGACACCATGGACGCCCGGGTTGCCGCCTGTACGGCCTGTCATGGCGCGCAGGGCAAGGCCGGCGCCGATGGCTACTATCCGCGCCTGGCCGGCAAGCCGCAGGAGTACCTGTACCACCAGTTGCTCAATTTCCGCGACGACCGGCGTCAGTACCGGCCCATGACGCACCTGCTGACCGGGCTGCCCGACGACTACCTGCGCGAGATCGCCGCGTATTTCTCTTCGCAGCATGTGCCGTATCCGGCGCCGACGCGCGCCGAGGTCTCCGCCGCCACGCTGGAAGCCGGGCGCAAGCTGGCCTTGAGCGGCGATGCTGCGCGCGGCCTGCCCGCCTGTGCCGCCTGTCACGGCGCCGCCCTGGGCGGCGTGCTGCCCGCCATTCCCGGCTTGCTTGGGCTGCCGCGCGACTACATCGGTTCGCAGATCGGCAGCTGGAAGAACGGCCTGCGCCGTGCGGCCGAACCGGACTGCATGGCCGACATCTCCAACAAACTCACTCCCCAGGACATCGGCGCGCTGGCCGCGTGGCTGTCCTCGCAACCCGTCGTGGAACCCTACGCGCCAGAGGCCGCGGGTTCGATACGCCTGCCCGCGGAATGCGGCAGCCAGGCGCAACGGTAAGGGAGAGGCCGGATGTCGATCATGAAGAAAGTCCTGTCCCTCCTGTTGCTGCTCGCGGTCGTCGCCCTCGGCGGCCTCTACTGGTTCGGTACGCGCGACGACGCCAGCACCGGTCCCGCCGCGGCCGCGGCCGATACCGCGACGCTGGTGGAGCGCGGCCGCTACCTTGCGCTTGCCGGCAATTGCATGGCCTGCCACACCAGCCGCGGCGGCAAGGCGCTGGCGGGCGGCACGCCCATCCCCACGCCGTTCGGCACGGTCTACGGCCCGAACCTCACGCCCGACGAAAAAACCGGCATAGGCGCGTGGACCGCGGATGATTTCTGGCAGGCGCTGCACAACGGCAAATCGCGCGACGGCACGCTGCTGTATCCCGCTTTCCCCTACACCGAATACACGCGCGTGACGCGCGCCGATTCCGACGCGTTGTACGCCTATCTGCGTACCGTGGCGCCCGTGGACCAGCCCAACCGGCCGCCCGAGATGGAATTCCCCTATGACCAGCGGGCGCTGCTGGCCGCCTGGCGCGCGCTGTACTTCAAGCCGGGCGTGCAGGAGGCCGACGCGGGGCAATCGGTGCAGTGGAACCGCGGCCGCTATCTGGTCGAAGGGCTGGGGCATTGCGCCGCCTGCCATACGCCGCGCAATAGCCTGGGGGCGTTGCGTTCGGCCGACCCGTTGGCCGGCGGTGTGATTCCGGTGCTGGATTGGTACGCTCCGCCGCTCACCAACGACATGGAAACCGGCATGGGCAGATGGTCCGCCGAAGACATTGCAGCCTTGCTCAAGACTGGCATTTCGAAGCATTCCAGCGCCAGCGGGCCCATGGCCGAAGTGGTGCTGGGCAGCACACAGCACCTGACCGACGCTGACGCGCTGGCCATCGGCGTCTACATCAAATCCCTGCCCGCCACGGCGGCCTCAACGGAACGCACGCGGACGGCTGTCGCGCCGGCGGCCATGGAGCTGGGCGGCAAGATCTACCGCCAGCAATGTGTCCAATGCCATCAATCCGCGGGCGAAGGCAGCGGCACGGCGTGGCCCGCGCTGGCCGGCAATCCGACCGTGACGGCGCCGTCGCCCGTCAACGCGATCCGCATGGTGCTCGATGGCGGCTACGCGCCGGCCACGGCGGCGAATCCGCGGCCGCACGGCATGCCGCCCTTCGGACAACTGCTCAACGACGGCGACATCGCGATGCTGGTGACGTACATCCGCAATAGCTGGGGCAATGAGGCGGGCGGCGTGACACCGCTGGAAGTCAAGCGGGCGCGCGCCGCATCGACGCTGAACTGACGCGGAATCAGCGCGCCCTGATGGCCTGCGCGCAGGCCTCGCGCGCCAACTCCCCCAGCACGCGGATGGCCGCCTGCGCAGCGGCGTCCCAAGGATGCCCGTAGTTCAGGCGCAGCGCGCTGCCGAACTGGCCGCTGGCCGAAAAGATCGGTCCCGGCGCCACGCTGATGCCGCGCGCCAGCGCCTGGCGATGCAGCGTCAGCGCATCCACCGCGGCCGGCAGTTCCAGCCACAGGAAGAACCCGCCTTGCGGACGCGTCACGCGCGTACCGGCCGGGAATTCCTGGGCGATCGCCTCGGCCATGCGCTGCTGCTGTGTCTGCAGCGTTTCGCGCAGGCGGCGCAGGTGGCGGTCATAGCCGCCCTGCTCCAGGTATTCGGCGATGGCGCCCTGGGCGGGGCCGGACGCCGATAGCGTCGACGACAGTTTCAGGCGCTGCACGCGTTGCGTGTAGCGGCCGGCCGAGGTCCAGCCGATGCGGTAGCCCGGCGCCAGGCACTTCGAAAACGACGAGCAATGCAGCACCAGCCCCTGGGTGTCATAGGCCTTGGCGGGTACCGGGCGCACCGATCCGAAATACAGCTCGCCGTATACATCGTCTTCGATCAACGGAATGTCGTGGCGTGCAAGCAGCTGGACCAGTTGCCGCTTTTTCTCATCGGGCATCAGGCTGCCCAGCGGGTTCTGGAATTGCGTCATCAGCCAGCAGGCGCGCGGCGCATGACGCTCGATGGCGGCCTGCATCGCGTCCAGGTCGATGCCGGTGCGCGGATGCGTCGGTATTTCCAGCGCCTTCAGTCCATGGCGCTCAAGCGCCTGCAAGGCGCCATAGAACGTGGGGGCCTCGACCATGACCGTGTCGCCGGGCTGCGTGACCGCCTGCAGGCAGAGATTCAGCGCTTCCAGCGCGCCGTTGGTGACGACGATGTCGCTGGCCGGCACGTTGATGCCGCCGATCAGGTAGCGCAGCGCGATCTGGCGGCGCAGGCCGGGATTTCCCGGCGCCAGGTCTTCCACCGTGTCCAGCGGATCCTGGCGCTTGAGGTGCACGGCCATGGCCTGGGCCAGCCGCGGCAGCGGAAACAGCAGCGGGGAAGGGAAGGCGGAGCCCAGCGGTGTCACGTCGCGGTTGCGCACCGAGCCGAGGATGTCGAAGATGCGTTCGCTGATCGCGAGCTCCGTCGATTCTCCGTCCGGACTGGAGGCGCCGGGTTCGGGCGGCAGGGATGCGGCAGGGGCGTTGACGTAATAGCCGGAGCGCGGCTGCGCCCGGATCAGGCCGCGCGCTTCCAGCAGATAGTAGGCCTGGAACACCGTCGACGGACTGAGGCCGCGCGCCGCGCACGCGTCCCGCACGGAGGGCAGCTTGTCGCCCGCGCGCAATACGCCGTCGCGGATCGACTTGGCGATCTCGGCGGCCAGAGTTTCATACAGGCTCAAGGTGCCGCCGGCCGATGTGCGCCTACTTGCTGCTTTGCAGGATCGCCATGGCCTGGCGTTCCATGAATTCGCCCAGCGTGTCGATGCCGCGCAGCTTCAGGATGGTGTTGCGCACGGCGGCCTCGACCAGCACCGCCAGGTTGCGGCCCGCGGCCACTTGCAGCATGACCTTGCGCACCGGCAGGCCCAGCATGTCCTGCGTGATGTCCTGCAGCGGCAGGCGCTCGAACTTGTCCTGTGCGGTGGCGCGCACCAGGTGCACGATGAGCTTGAGGCGCATCTTGCGGCGCACGGAGGTCTCGCCGAAGATGGTGCGGATATCGAGCAGGCCCAGGCCGCGCACTTCCAGCAGGTTCTGCAGCAGCTGCGGACAGTGGCCTTCGATCATGTTGGGGGCCGTGCGCGAGAACTCCACGGCATCGTCGGCCACCAGGCCGTGTCCGCGCGAGATCAGTTCCAGCGCCAGTTCGCTCTTGCCCAGGCCGGATTCGCCGGTGATCAGCACGCCCAGTCCCAGCACGTCCAGGAACACGCCGTGCACGGTGGTGGTGGGCGCCAGCTTCTTGCCCAGGTAGATGCGCAGCAGGTCGATCAACTGCGCGGCCGCTACCGGCGTGGAGAGCAGCGGCACCTGATGCTGGTCGCACTGGTCGATGAGGTCTTGCGGCGGGGTCAGGCCGTCGGCCAGCAGGATCGCGGGCACGCCGCCGATCAGCAGCTCGTCCATGTGATGCATGCGGCGGCGCAGGTCGAAGCGGGTGTAGTACGCCAGCTCTTCCTGTCCGAACACCTGGATGCGGGACGGATGGATCAGGTTCAAGTGGCCGACGAGGTCCGCGGCCGACATGCCGTCGTCGGGAATTGCGCGGTCCGCGGCGCCTTGGCCGGAAATCCAGTTAAAGGGGATTTTGTCGGCGTTGTCGTCGACGAGTTCCTGCACCGTGAGCATGGCTGCGCTTCCGCGTGGAGTTCAGAGTTGGCCGGTCGTGAGCATCTTGTGGACGACAGCGGGATCGGGCTCTGTGGCCAGGGCCTCGCGCAAGGCCTTGTTCGACATGAGCTGCGCCAGTTCGGCCAGGATGTCCAGGTGCTGCTGCGTGGCCGTTTCCGGCACCAGCAGGCAAAGCAGCATCGACACGGGCTGCCCGTCAGGCGCATCAAAAGTGATGGGCTGGGCCAGGCGGATGAAGGCCGCCAGGGCCTGTTCCAGGCCCTTCACCCGGCCATGCGGCACCGCCACGCCCTGCCCGAGCGCGGTGGAGCCCAGGCGTTCCCGGGCGAACAGGCTGTCGAAGACGAGCGCGCGCGCCAGGCCATGGTTGTTTTCAAAGAGAAGGCCGGCCTGTTCGAACGCACGTTTCTTGCTCGTTGCGAGCATATCGAGCACGACGTTGCCGGCGGGTAGGATGCGCGACAAATGATTCATCGGGTCATTATATGGTTATATGACGCACTGCAATAATCGGCCTCTGAGATGCGTCCTCGGCTCGGTCGCATCATGGGGCGGCAAGAGCGACAGCATAGACCGATAGCGGCGGATTGTGGGCATTCTTGCGCCCGGCGGCGGGGCTGGCCCTGGGGAAAGCGTCGGAAACCTGGAAAAACGGAATCGCCGGCGGAACCGGGAATGGGGGACAAATAAGGGGGGTACTGCGGGAGGTACTACAAGGAGGGGAAGTTTGCCGATGCCCCAGCTGGACGTTGCGTCTAGCGGGACACCGGGACTCAGGCAGGATTTCTAGAATCGCTGTTTAGCTAGTCTCGCAGTGCGAGTGCTCATGAAGCGCGTTACTGCTGGGGTGGCGTTAGATTTGCCGCTTGCCGCTTCACGGACTCCGCCGTGTGACTTCGTACCTTGTCCTTGTGCTTGATGACCTGACGGTCGACTTTGTCAGCAAGAAGGTCTATGGCTGCATAGAGGTTTTCATCGGTTGCTTCACAATGAATGTCCTTACCGCTTAGACGCATGGTGATTTCGGCTCTATGCCGCAGGGGCTCTACCGAGAGCATGACCTGGGTATCGATGACGTGATCGAAATGCCGCAGCACTCGCGCCAGTTTGTTCATGACATATTCCCGGATGGCCGGGGTGACGTCGAGGTGACGACCGCAGATGCTCAGGTTCATAGTGTGCTCTCCTTCTAAAAGAGGAAAAAAGGGTGCGCAAAAAGCGCGGCTGATTCGTTAGGCGTTCTCCTTGATTGAGCGGGTTCGTTTAGTACTAGTGTATAGACTCGGGCCGATAAAACAAGCTGACCTAGCGCAAGTTCATGGCATTTTTATGGCTGAGGCCCCAGGGTGCATGCGGCTTTGCGCAGGCGGCGCCTAGGGGTCTTCCCCAGGGCCGCATTACATGCGGAAATGCTCTCCCAGATAGACCCGGCGCACGGCGGGATCGCCCACGATTTCATCGGGATGGCCGTCGGTCAGAACCTTGCCTTCGCTGATGATGTAGGCGCGGTCGCAGATGCCCAGGGTTTCGCGCACGTTGTGGTCGGTGATCAGCACGCCGATGCCGCGGCCCTTCAGGAAGCGCACGATACGCTGAATCTCGATCACGGCGATGGGGTCCACGCCGGCGAAGGGCTCGTCCAGCAGGATGAAGCGCGGGCTGGTGGCCAGCGCGCGCGCGATTTCCACGCGGCGGCGTTCGCCGCCCGACAGGGAGATCGCGGCGTTGCTGCGGATGTGCCCGATCTGCAGTTCTTCCAGCAGCGATTCCATCTGCTCGTTGATCTTGGGCGTGGACAGCGGACGTCCATCCGGCCCCAATTGCAGTTCCAGCACGGCGCGGATGTTCTGTTCCACCGTCAGGCGGCGGAACACGGAAGCATCCTGGGGCAGGTACGACAGGCCCATGTGCGCGCGCTTGTGGATCGGCATCGAAGTGATGACGGAACCGTCGATCTCGATGCGGCCCGCATCCGCGGGCACCAGGCCCACGATCATGTAGAAGCTGGTGGTTTTGCCAGCCCCGTTGGGGCCGAGCAGGCCCACCACTTCGCCGCTGACCACGGACAGGGATACGTCCTGCACCACGGTCCGGCCGTTATAGGTCTTGCGCAAACCAGTTGCGCGCAGGCTGCCCTGCTTGACGCCCGAGGGCGCGGAGGTTACCGGAGTCGGCACTGAAGGTTGGTTCATCGTGGCTGCGAGTGGTGTTGCATGGGAGGCGTTCAACGCCCCTTCTTGGCTGCCTGCTGCTTGCGGCATTCGGCGATGGCTGCGTCCGACTTGGCGCGCGGTTCAGCCACCGAACGGACCCGGCCGCCAGCCGCGGCGGAGTTGGGGCCGCCATGGGCTTCGTAGGTGCCGGTCTTCTCGTTGTAGCGTACCCGCTCGCCGCGAATGGTATCGAACGGTTTCCCACAGACGTAGCGGATCACGACCGCCTGGCCGATCAGGTCGAAGGTGCTCTTGGTGCCGTCGTATTCGGCGCGCAGGCCGGTGCCTTCGATGAGCTCGAAGGTTTCCGGGCGCTCCTGGCGGATGGTCACGATCTTGCCCTTGTTGGCGGTGGCCGTGCCGTACTGGTTGCCTTGCGCGTCTTCGTTCATTTCCAGCACGTCGGACGTCAGGGTCATGAGGCCGCGCGTCATGTTGACGTTGCCGGTGAAGACGCTCTTCTTCTTCACGTCGTCGTAGTGCAGGGTGTCCGACAGGATCAGCGTGCTGGGCTCTTCCGCCGGCGTCGCTGCCTTGGGCGCCGGATCCGCGGCATGGGCCGGGGCCAGTGCCGAGGCCGTCAGCAGGATGGCGCCGAGCAAGCGGGTCGTCGGGGCAAGGAGAATCCGGAGGTCGGTCATGGTTTTTTCTGGTCAGTGTTGTTGGCGGGAATTTCGGTCCGGCGTTGCTGCCTGCCTTCGGAACCGGCAATTTCCACATCGGTCGATGCCGAAACCTGCAGTTGGCGCGTTTTGTTGTTGTAGTGCATGCCCGTGCCGTTCATGCGCGAACGGCCTTTGATGACTTCCGCCGGCAGGTCGGTGTAGACCACGTCGTCGTCGGGCAGGATGATCAATTGCTGGCTGCGCACGTCCAGCAGGTCGTTATTGGCGTCCGGCTGGCGGCGCACGTGGGCGTCGCCGTTCATGACGATGCGCTTGCCGCCTTGCTCCATCACGGCGGTCTTGGAAACGGCCACGGTGATGGGGTTGTCCTCGCGCTGGCCCACGGCGCGCGGCGAGGTCACATGGTAGGAATCGTCATCCGGGAAATGTTCGGCGTAGTCGCCTTCCAGCCGGTTGATGGGCTTGCCGTTCGGGTCGGTGCGCAGCATGACGAAGTCGCGCGACCAGGCGTCCATTTCATGGGTGACGCGGCGCGGCGGATCCGTCTGGATGGCCCGCTGCGCGTAATCCGCCGCCCACCACGAGCTGGCGACCAGCACCAGCAGCAGGAACAGCGCGATCAGGGAGGGAAAACGTTCTTTCATCGGGTCTGCCGCAAGGGCGTATGGGTTGTCCTGGCGGTCATTGGATGGCGCCCGGGCCAAGCAGGCCAGGCGCCGCCAGGAAGGCGCCCAGGCGTCCCTGGGCCGCCAGCAGCAGGTCGCAGCATTCGCGCACGGCGCCGTTGCCGCCGGTGTGCGTGGAGACCCAGTGGGCGGCCTGGCTGACGTAGCCCGGCGCGTTCGGCACGCTGGCGGCGAAGCCGGCGCGCTGCAGGGCCGGCAGGTCGATGACGTCATCGCCCATGTAGCCGGTCTGGTTCAGTTGGACACCGCTGCGCTGCGCAAGTTCGGCCAGGGCGCCGCCTTTGTCCCGTACGCCCTGGATGACCTCGGCGATACCCAGCTCGGCGGCGCGGCGCGCCACGATGGGGCCGGAGCGCCCGGTCATCAGCGCAACCTTCAGGCCGCCTTCCATCAGCAGGCGCAGTCCGTGGCCGTCCAGCGCGTTGAAGCGCTTCTGGAGTTCGCCGTTGTCGCCGTAATAGAGGCTGCCGTCGGTCAGCACGCCGTCCACGTCGAACACCATCAGGCGCACTGCGGCGGCGCGTTCGCGCACGCCGGCGGGGATGCGGGCCAGGACCAGCGCTTCGGCCGGATGCGTCACGGGTACAGAAAGAGTCATATTCATACCACTTTGGCGGCCATCAGATCATGCATGTGCAGGGCGCCGAGCAGAACGCCGTCGCTGTCCAGCACGAGCATGTGGTTGAGCCGTAGTTTGTCCATTTGCTGGGCCGCCTCGACGGCCAGCGCGTCGGGAGTGATGCTGCGGGGCGAGCGCGTCATGCCGGATTCGACGGTCAGGCTGCGGATGTCGCCCTGCCGGGCGATCAGGCGGCGCAGGTCGCCGTCGGTGAAGATGCCTAGGGGGCGACGCTGCGCGTCGGTTACGACGGTCATGCCCATGCCCTTGGCGGACATGACTTCCAGCGCCTGGGATACCGGGGTGCCGGCCATTACGATGGGCAGGGCGTCGCCCTGGCGCATGACGTCGCGCACATGGGTCAGCAGGCGGCGGCCGAGCGCGCCGCCCGGGTGCGAACGGGCGAAATCCTGCGGGCCGAAGCCGCGGGCCTCCAGGCAGGCGACGGCCAGGGCATCGCCCAGGGCCAGCGCAGCGGTGGTGCTGGCCGTGGGCGCCAGATTCAGCGGGCAGGCTTCCTGCGCCACGCTGGCGTCCAGGTGGATGTCGGCCAGCCGGGCCAGTTCGGACTGCGGATTGCCGGTGATGGCGACCAGCTTGGCGCCCATGCGGCGGGCGACAGGCAGGATCGTCAGCAGTTCCTGACCGGAGCCGGAATAGGAAATCGCGATGAGGACGTCATCCTGGGTGATCATGCCCAGATCGCCGTGGACGGCCTCGGCGGCGTGCACGAAAAAGGCCGGCGTGCCGGTCGAGGCGAGGGTCGCCGCGATCTTGCGGGCCACGTGGCCGGTCTTGCCGATGCCGCTGACGACCACCCGGCCGCGGCAGGCCAGCAGCATCGCGACGGTCTGCGTGAAGCTGTCGTCCAGCCGGGCGGACAGGTCCATCAGGCCCTGGCATTCGATCTGCAGCGTTCTGCGCGCAGATGCCAGCGCGGTCTCGGACGATGTTGTGGGATGGTCAGTCATACGTGGATTTTAATATCAGTATGCGGGTTTGCCCCCGGAAAGGGCGTATGGCATGCTGGCGGGTCATTTCAACGGCTTTCCAACTTTTTTCCAGGCCCGCTCCATGTCCAGCATTTCCAGCCCCGTCCTTGGCACGCCCTTGTCCCCCTTGGCCACCCGCGTCATGCTGCTCGGGTCCGGCGAATTGGGCAAAGAGGTCATCATTGCCCTGCAGCGGCTGGGCGTGGAAGTCATTGCCGTGGATCGGTATGCCGACGCCCCGGGCCACCAGGTGGCGCACCGGGCGCATGTGGTCTCGATGACGGACCCGCAGGCCCTGCGCAAGGTCATCGAACAGGAACGGCCCCACGTTATTGTCCCCGAAATCGAAGCCATTGCCACCAATTTGCTGGTGGAGCTGGAAGAGGCGGGCGTGGCCCGGGTGACGCCGACCGCGCGCGCGGCCCAGCTGACCATGAACCGCGAGGGCATCCGCCGGCTGGCGGCTGAAACCCTGGGGCTGCCGACCTCGCCGTACCGATTTGTCGACACCGAAGAAGAACTGCGCGCGGCCATCGACGGCGGCATCGGCTATCCCTGCGTCATCAAGCCGGTCATGTCCTCCTCGGGCAAGGGCCAATCCGTCATCAAGAGCGCTGACGACGTCGAATCCGCCTGGCGCTACGCCCAGGAGGGCGGCCGGGTGGGCGGCGGGCGCGCCATTGTCGAGGGCTTCATCCGCTTCGACTACGAAATCACCCTGCTGACCGTGCGCGCCCGCGGCGCCGACGGCCAGGTCGAGACCCGCTACTGCGAACCCATCGGCCACAAGCAGGTCGACGGCGATTACGTGGAAAGCTGGCAGCCGCACCCGATGTCTCCCGCCGCGCTGCAACGTTCGCGGGACATCGCACTGGCGGTCACCTCCAACCTGGGAGGCCTGGGCATCTTCGGCGTGGAGCTGTTCGTGGCGGGCGACCAGGTCTGGTTCTCGGAAGTCAGCCCGCGTCCCCACGACACCGGCATGGTCACCATGATCACCCAGGTCCAGAACGAATTCGAACTCCACGCCCGGGCATTCCTGGGACTGCCGGTGGATACCAGCCTGCGCCAGCCCGGCGCCAGCAGCGTCATCTACGGCGGGGTCGAGGCCGCGGCGGTCTCGTTCCACAACGTGGCCGAAGCGCTGGCCGAACCCGGCACCGACCTCCGTCTCTTCGGCAAGCCCGAATCCTTCGTCAAGCGCCGCATGGGCGTGGGCCTGGCCGTGGCCGAGGACGTGGCGGCGGCTCGCGCCAAGGCCAAGCGGGTGTCGGCGGCGGTGTCCGTCAAGGCCGGCTAACGCTTCTTTTTCCCCTTTTCCAGCGGCCACCAGCTCACCGGCTGGTGGCCGCTTGCGCTTGTCCGCGGCTTTTGCCAAACCCGCGGAAGCCGTCTGTCACTGCCGCGACATCATGTCTTGCGATCATCCCCCTGCCGTCGGTGTGGTTTGCGCTTTCGCATGGATTGTTTGATAATTTCGGAAATTCCAGAATTTTCTGAAATCGGTGTAACTGTTTTTATCGGCCAGGGCGACGCGTCCTGGCCTTGCCGGCGTAGCGCAACCCATGGCCCTGTCTCCCCAAAACGAACGATTCGTCCTGCATTTCGGCGAAATGGGCAGCCGGTGGGGCGTGAACCGCACGGTCGGCCAGATCTACGCCCTCCTGTTCCTGTCGCCCAAGCCGCTGAACGCCGATGACATTGCCGAAACCCTCGGCTTCTCGCGCTCCAACGTCAGCCTTGGGCTGAAGGAGCTGCAGTCCTGGCGGCTGGTCAAGCTCATGCATCAGGTCGGCGACCGCCGCGACTACTTCGAAACTCCCAAGGACGTCTGGGAGATCTTCCGCATCCTGATGGAAGAAAAGCGCAAGCGCGAAATCGATCCCACGCTGACCCTGCTGCGGGACACCTTGCTGGAACCCCCGTCGGGTCCGGATGAGGCATACGCGCAACAACGCATGAACGACATGCTGGAGCTCATCGAACTGTCCACCGGATGGTTCGATGAGGTTCAACGACTGCCGCCAGAAACCCTGCAGAACCTGATGAAGCTCGGTTCGAAAGTGCAGAAGGTGCTGGGTTTCGCCGGCAAATTGCGGGGCAAGGGCTAAGCCTGATCCGCCCCGATTTTTCAGGAAACCTCTATGAAGTTGTATGCAACGCCCGTAACATGGCGCGAGAGACGGCCTGGGAACCATGCCGGTTGCCGCGGCACCTCAACTGCTTGGGAGCGACCCAATGATTGATCTCGACGTCGTAAATCTGTCGCGATTCCAGTTTGCCGCGACCGCGCTCTACCACTTCCTCTTTGTCCCCCTCACGCTAGGCCTGTCGTTCATCCTGGCCATCATGGAAAGCGTGTACGTCATGACCGGCCGCGCCATCTGGAAGCGGATGACGATGTTCTGGGGCACGCTCTTCGGCATCAACTTCGCATTGGGCGTCGCCACCGGCGTCGTGATGGAGTTCCAGTTCGGCATGAACTGGTCCTACTACAGCCATTACGTAGGCGACATCTTCGGCGCGCCGCTGGCGCTCGAAGGGCTGATGGCCTTCTTCCTGGAAGCGACCTTCGTCGGCCTGTTCTTCTTCGGCTGGAACCGCATGTCCAAGGTCAGCCACCTGATCGTGACCTGGCTGGTGGCGTTCGGCACCAATTTTTCGGCGCTGTGGATCCTGATCGCCAACGGCTGGATGCAGAATCCGGTCGGTTCGATCTTCAATCCCGACACCATGCGCATGGAGATGACCGACTTCGCCGCGGTGATCTTCAACCCCGTGGCGCAGGCCAAGTTCGTGCACACGGTCAGCGCAGGCTACGTCGCGGGCGCCATGTTCGTCATGTCGATCAGCGCCTGGTACCTCCTGAAGGGCCGCCACATCGACCTGGCCAAGCGCTCGATGGCGGTCGCCGCCAGCTTCGGTCTGGCCTCGGCGCTGTCGGTCGTGGTGCTGGGAGACGAAAGCGGCTACCTCACCACCGAACACCAGAAGATGAAGATCGCGGCCATCGAGTCCATGTGGCACACCGAGCCGGCCCCCGCGTCCTTCAACCTGATCGCCATCCCCAACCAGGCCGAGCGCAAGAACGACTTCGCCATCGAGATTCCCTACGTCATGGGCATCATCGGCACGCGTTCGCTCACCACGCCGCTGCTGGGCATCGACGACCTGATCCGCCGCGCCGAAAACCGCATCCGCGATGGCATGGTGGCCTATGACGCCTTGCAGAAGATCCGCGCCAATCCCAAGGACGTGGACGCGCGCATGGTGTTTGACAAGACCTGGCCCGACCTGGGCTATGCGCTGCTGGTCAAGCGCTATCAGCCCGACATGAGCAAGGTCACCGAAGACGACATCAAAAAGGCCGCCGTCGATACCGTGCCCAACGTGGCGCCGCTGTTCTGGGCGTTCCGCATCATGGTGGCGGTGGGCATGTACCTGATCCTGTTCTTCGGCGTGGCCTTCTGGCTGGCCTCGCGCGGGCGGCTGGACAGCCGGCGCGGTCTGCTCAAGGTGGCGTTGTGGAGCCTGCCGCTGCCCTGGGTCGCCATCGAAAGCGGTTGGTTCGTTGCCGAATACGGCCGCCAGCCCTGGGTGATCGAAGGCGTGCTGCCGACCTACTACGCGGCTTCCGGCCTGACCATCGTCGACCTGGCGATCAGCCTGACAATATTCCTGGTGCTGTACACGGTGCTGCTGATCATCGGCGTGAAGGTGATGCTGCACGCCGTGAGGAAGGGACCGAAATCCGATGGGCCGGCGCCCGGCGCTGCCGCCGCCGATCCTGTGCACGCTGCCGTGCGGGCCTGAAGGAGAGACAGCGATGGATACTCTTATTCCTTTCGACTACGGCACGCTGCGCGTGGTCTGGTGGGTGCTGCTGGGCGCGTTGCTCATCGGCTTCGCCGTCATGGACGGCTTTGACCTGGGCGTGGCCGCGCTGCTGCCGGTGGTAGCCAAGACCGACGCCGAGCGCCGGGTGGTGATCAACGTGGTGGGACCGGTCTGGGAAGGCAACCAGGTCTGGCTCATCACCGCGGGCGGCGCCATTTTCGCGGCATGGCCCTTGCTGTACGCCGCGTCGTTCTCCGGGTTCTATCTGGCGATGATGCTGGTGCTGATCGCGCTGATCCTGCGGCCGGTCGGCTTCAAGTACCGCAGCAAGATGGAAGGCACCAGCTGGCGCAACCGCTGGGACGGCGTGCTCTGTTTCTCGGGCGTGGTGGCCTCGCTGGTGTTCGGCGTGGCCATGGGCAACATCATCCTGGGCGTGCCGTTCACGTTCGATCCGGTGACCTTGCGTCCGATCTATGAAGGCCACTTCTACCAGTTGTTCATGCCGTTCGCGTTGTTGGCCGGCGTGCTCAGCGTGGTGATGCTGGCCATGCACGGCGCCGTGTTGCTGGCCTGGCGCACGGAAGACCCGATCTCGTCGCGCGCCCGCAACTGGGGTAGGCTGTGCGCCTTGCTGACCGCGGCGCTGTTCGCAGCGGGCGGCTTCTGGGTGGCAAGCGGCTTGCCTGGCCACGTGATCACCAGCGCGGTGGACATGGCCGGTCCGTCGGACCCGATGCTCAAGGCCGTGACGGTGCAAAACGGCGCCTGGATGGCCAACTACGCGAAATGGCCGCTGATGTGGATCGCGCCCGCGCTGGGCGTGGGCGGCGCCGTCCTGGTGGCGCTGCTGCTTAGCGTGCGCGCCAACGTGCTGGCGTTCCTGGCGTCGTCGGTGTCGATCGCTGGCGTGATCCTGACGGTGGGCTTTTCGCTCTTCCCGTTCATCATGCCCTCGTCGACCAAGCCGCAGGCCGGCCTGACCATTTGGGACGGATCCTCCAGCCACTTGACGCTATGGATCATGGTGATCGCGGTCGCCATCTTCCTGCCCATCGTGACCGTCTACACCGCCTGGGTCTACCGCGTCATGCGCGGCAAGGTCACCCATGAGTCGGTCGGCGACACGCCCAACTCATACTGATAAAGGAGCCTCCACCATGTGGTATTTCTCGTGGATACTCGGTCTGGGCCTGGCGTGCGCCTTCGCCATCCTCAATGCAATGTGGTTCGAGCTGCGCGAGGGTCATACCCATGATCCGCGCGCCAGCCGCGAAGACGAGTGAGCGGCGGCGCCAGCAGCCTCGAGCACGATCCCTCGGCCACCCTGAACAAACCGCCGCGCGAACAGTCGCGGTGGTTGATGGCGCTCGCCAAGACGGCCAGGCTGCCGCTGATGCTGGCGGGCGCCGCGCCTCTGGTCAGCGGCGCCTTGCTGGTGGTGCAGGCCTGGTTGCTGGCCAGCGTGCTCGACGCGGCCATCGTCAGGCAGGCGCCCCGGCAGGAGCTGCTGGGCGACATCCTGGCTATCGCAGGGCTCATGCTGGTGCGCGCCTGCATCACCTGGGCGGGCGAGCGCGCGGGCGCGGACGCGGCCGAGCGCATCAAGCGCTACGTGAGGCTGTCGCTTTTCCGGCGTTTGGTGCAGAAGGGGCCGTACTGGAGCCGGGGGCAGGCGTCTGGAGAACTGGCGAGCGCAGTGGTGGACCAGGTCGAGGCCCTGGACGGGTTCTTTGCCAAGTATCTGCCCGCCATGGCCGCGGCCGCCATGCTGCCGGTCGCTTTTTCGGTGGTGCTGCTGCCGATGGACGTGATTGCCGGACTGGTCCTGCTGATCACGGCGCCGTTGATTCCCTTGTTCATGGCCCTGGTGGGCTGGGGCGCCCAGGGCGCAAGCCGCCGGCACCTGCGCGCCTTTGCGCGCTTGTCGGGCTTCTTTGCCGATCGGCTGCGCGGTCTGTCCACCCTGAAGCTCTATGGCCGCGCCGAGGCTGAAGCCGAGTCCGTCGTGGCGGCCAGCGACGCGCTGCGCCAACGCACGATGTCGGTGCTGCGCATCGCGTTTCTTTCATCGGCGGTGCTGGAGTTCTTCGCGGCGCTGGGCGTGGCCGGGGTGGCGGTCTACATCGGATTGACCTATCTGGGATTCCTGGATCTGCGCTGGTCGCCGCTCACTCTGCAGGCAGGGCTGTTCTGTCTGCTGATGGCGCCGGAGGTCTATGCACCGTTGCGCCAGTTCGCGGCGCACTATCACGATCGCGCGGCCGCGCTTGCGGCAGTTTCGCAGATCTCCCTGCTGTTCGATGGCTTGCCGCAGGCTGGCGATGCTGCAACCGATGGAGCGCCTGGCGCAGGCAAGGCCGCCGCAGGCCCGGGACGCGTTTCCAAAAGCCGCGGCCCCGGCGCCGCCCTGGCCATCGCGGGTTTGAACCTTGACGCGCCAGGCCGCAGCCAGGCGGTACTGGCGGACGCTGGCCTGACCTTGGCGCCCGGCGAGCATGCCGCGCTGATGGGGCCCAGCGGCATCGGCAAATCCTCCCTGATCGAGGCGATTGCGCGCCTGCGGCCGTTTCAAGGCGATATCCGCATCGACGGCGTGCCCTTGCCGGATTGGGGCGAGGCGGCACTGCGCCAGCGCGTGGCGCTGATTGGGCAGAAGCCGCAGCTGCTGACGGGATCCATCGCCGACAACATTCGCTTGGGGCGTCCGGAGGCTTCCGATGCCGAAGTGCAGACGGCCGCGCGCCGCGCCTGCGTGCTGGAGTTCGCCGAGGCCCTGCCGCAAGGGCTGGCGACGCAACTGGGTGGCCGCGGGCACGGCCTGTCCGGCGGCCAGGCGCAGCGCGTCGCGCTGGCGCGTCTATTCCTGCGCGATCCGGGCTTGATCCTGCTGGACGAACCCACGGCGCATCTGGACGAAGGCACGCAGGCGCGCGTGCTGGACGCGATCCTGGAATTCTCCGCCGGCCGCACCTTGTTGCTGGCAACGCACGCGCCCGCGGTGGCGGCCCGGCTGGGCAGGACGTTGCAGGTGGTTGGCGGAAAAGTGGAAGACGCATGAAGAATCTGTTGTTGCTCCTGCCGCTCTATGTGCGCCGAAAAAGCGGGCTTTTACTCGCATTGTTCTGCGCGCTGGCCACCGTGGCGGCCGGCGTGGGCCTGCTGGGCGTGTCGGGCTGGTTCCTGACCGGCGCGGCGCTGGCGGGGGCGGGCGGCGCGTTCAATCTGTTTGCGCCTTCGGCGCTGGTGCGGGGTTTGTCGTTCCTGCGCATCGTGGCGCGTTACGCCGACCGCGTAGTGGGCCATTCCGCCACGCTGCGCCTGCTGGCGGACCTGCGCGCCAAAGTGTTCTCGGCCTTGATCCGGCTTACGCCGCGGCAATTGGCGCGCTATCGCGACGGCGATCTGGTGGCGCGCATGACGGGCGACGTCGACGCGCTCGATACGGTCTTCCTGTTTGTGCTGGCGCCCTTGATCACCGCCATCCTGGCGGGAGCGGTGTTGACCGCGGTGTTGGGATCGTGGGTGCCCGCCGCCGCACTGGCGCTGGCCCTGGCCTTGCTGGTCGCATGCGTGCTGGTGCCCTTGTGGCTGCTGCGCGCCGCGCGCAAACCTGGCGCGGCGGCCCAGGAGAGCGCGGCGGGACTGCGCGCCGCGACGCTGGACGCGGTGGATGGGCATGCCGACATGGTGGCCTTGCACGCGCAGGCGCAGACGGCCGCGCATTTCGAACGTCTGTGCGACGCCAGTGCGCTCGCCCGCCGCAGCCAGGCGCGGGTGGCTGCGCGGGGACAGTTTTTCCTGCAGGCCGCCGCCGGCGCATCGGTGCTGGCCTTGCTCTGGTTCGGCCTGGACACGCTGGAGATGGGGCGCATGGAAGGTCCCACGCTGGCCGGATTGTTGCTGGCGGTCATCGGCATTTTCGAAGTGGCCGGCCCGATCATGCGGGGCGCATCGCGCATGGGCTCGGCCATCTCGGCGGCCGGACGCATCCGTGAAGTCACGCAAAGCGAGCCGGACATGCAGGATCCGACGACGCCCCGGGCCTTGCCCGAGAGCGGCGCGCTGGAGCTGGACGGCGTGCGCTTTGCCTATCCCGCCCGGGGAGCGGCCGCGAGTCCGCCTGTGCTGGCCGGCGTAAGCCTGCGCGTGGCGCCGGGCGAACGGATCGCCATCGTGGGACCCAGCGGCGCGGGCAAGTCGACACTGTTGCACCTGCTCCTTCGTCTGGAAGACCCGCAGGCGGGACAGGTGCGTTTCGGCGGCTGCGACGCGCGCGCCTGTACGCAGGCGGATTGGCACCGGCGCATCGCGCTGCTGTCGCAGGACGCTCCCGTGTTCCTGGGAACCCTGCGCACCAATCTGCTCATCGGCGATCCCGAGGCGGACGACGCCGCCTTGTGGCGCGCGCTGGACGCTGCGCGGCTGGGCGACTTCGTGCGTGGCCTGCCCGATGGCCTGGACACCTGGGCGGGGGAGACGGGGTCGCAGCTGTCGGCGGGACAGGCGCGCCGCTTGTGCCTGGCGCGTGCGCTGTTGTCGCCAGCTGCGGTCATCGTGCTGGACGAACCCACTGCCGGTCTGGACGTCGAGGCCGAAGCGGCATTCTTCAGCGATCTGGCGGGCGCCTTGCGGGGACGCGCCGTGGTGCTGGCCACCCACGCTGCGTTGCCCGCAGGGGCGGTCGATCGCCGCTACGCACTGCAGGGCGGCCGGCTACAGCAATGTGAATTGTCATCGCGGACGGCAACCCTGGCTTAAGCGCTGTTGCGAGGTTATAGTTCGCCTTGCTTCAATTCTTCAGGGCCGTCTTCCATGCAGACCGACAACGCCGAGTACATCCGGCGCACCATCCGCAGCGTTCCAGACTGGCCCCAACCCGGTGTCATTTTTCGCGACATCACGCCCGTGCTGCAGGATCCGCGCGCGTTCCGGGTGCTTATCGATCTCTTCGTCTATCGCTATATGCGCCAGCGCCTGGACCTGGTGGCTGGCGTGGATGCGCGCGGCTTCATCGTGGGCAGCGTGCTGGCTTACGAACTCAATCTGGGCTTTGTGCCGGTGCGCAAGAAGGGCAAGCTGCCGTTCCGCACCGTGGCCGAGGAGTACTCGCTCGAGTACGGGAACGCGTCGGTTGAAATGCACACGGACTCCGTGCGCACCGGCCAGCGCGTCCTGCTGGTGGACGACCTGATCGCCACCGGCGGCACCATGCTGGCCGCCATCAAGCTGCTGCAGCGCCTGGGCGCCAACGTGGTCGAGGCGGCCGCCATCATCGATCTGCCCGACCTGGGCGGTTCCGCCAAGGTCGCCGCCACCGGCACGCCGCTCTACACCGTCTGTCAGTACAGCGCCGACACGCCCGCGTAACTCATCAACAACCGCCGCTCAAGCGTCCGACAACCTGGGTTGTATGAAATCCAGGAAAGCCTTGGTCTTCGCCGGCAGCATGCGCGAAGGCAGCAGCGCGAAGAGCGGCAGGGGCGTCAGGCTCCACTCCGGCAGCACCCGCACCAGGCCCGCTTGCTTGATTGCGCGTTCCATCGCGTCAAAGACCAGCAGCGGCGTGATGCCCAGGCCTTGTCCGGCCAGCCGTCCGAGCATGCCGACGTTGTTGGCCGACAGGCGTCCCGACACTTGTACGCGTTCCACCTTGTCGCCCGAATGCAGCATCCAGAAGGATGACTCCTCGCGCATGGTGGGGCGCAGACATTCGTGATGGCTGAGATCCGCGGGCACCCGAGGCTCGCCGTGGCGGGCCAGGTACTCGGGAGAGGCATATAGCTGATGGGCCATCAGCACGATCTTGCGCGAGATCAGGCTGGAGTCCGGCTGCTGGCCAAAGCGCAGGATCAGGTCGAACGGATTGCTGATGGGGTCGATCGGGCGCATGCTCAGATCGAAGTCGCATTCGATATCCGGATGCTGCTCGCGGAATTCGCTGATGACGGCGGGCAGGAACAGCTGCGCCAGGCTGGTGGGCAGCGAGATACGCAGGCGTCCCTTGGGTTGCACCGCCATGTCCAGCAACTGATCGTGCGCAATGCGCGCTTCTTCCACGATATGACGGCAGCGTTCGAAGTAGATGGCGCCGGCCTCGGTCAGGTCGATCTTGCGCGTGCTGCGGTTGAGCAGCCGCATGCCGATGCTGCGCTCCAGTTCGCTGACGCGGCGCGAGAGCGTGGACGTGGGAATATTCAAGGCTTCGGCCGCGTGGCTGAAGTTCTTGCGCTTGGCGACTTCGACAAACAGAGCGATGTCGTTAAGCTGGATATCCATGGGGGCTCTCACGATTTAATTCCATTTCTGGGTGGATTCATATGATAAATGGAATAATTGTCCCGCCAGTAGAAATGTCTATTTCCCCACGCTGAACGGCGCATCCACCCGATCAGCTGCATATGTTCTCTTACCTAGCTTGCTTCCCGCTGAATGCTGGCAAGTCTTGCCGTCGCTGGATGGTATGGGGAACTGTGCAGAAAATGCGCAGATTCTGGCGATAACATCCCGTAATTGTCCCATCTGTGCAAATATGTTCCCCAAAATAAGGGTTTTTACTAGGCTGCAATCGCCAGATACTTCGTCCCAGCAATCAAATTGTCATATCGCACCTGCCAGCCTGGCAGAAGACGATGTGCAAGGTTTAGGATGGAGTCATCTCAATGAAAGCCCTAGCTACCGCACTCATGGTTACCGCAACGTTGGTGGGTATGTCCGCCGCTCACGCCGATGGCAAGACGCGTGAACAGGTCCAGCAGGAACTGCAAGCCGCCAAGGCCGCCGGCCAGGTCACGTTTGGTGAACTGGACTACCCGCCCGCCACCGTCGAGCGCACCAGCCTGTCGCGTGAACAAGTCCAGCAGGAACTGCAAAGCGCCAAGGCCGCTGGCCAGGTGACCTCTGCTGAACTGGACTACCCGCCCAAAGCCGCCGTGTCGCAAACCGCGGGCAAGAGCCGCGAACAAGTGCGCCAGGAACTGGCTGAAGCCAAGGCGCGCGGCGAGTACAGCTTTGGTGAACTGGACTATCCGCCCCAAGGCCGTTAAGTCGCCCCGCTACCAAGGAAAAAGCCCCTACGGACGCCGAGGGGCTTTTTTCTGCGCGGTGCGCACGGCCGCGCTCGCCAAATAGTGTCGCGTTTGCGCATCAGAATTGTGCGAATCAGCCAACAAGTCTTGTTGGCCGGTCAGGCGCGGCAGGAGAATGTCCGAGGCTTGTTTGATTTTTTGCGAGCCTTAATTCGCATTTGATATCAACACGTTAACGCAGGTTTCCAAAGAGGGTAGCTAGTAAGAGGGCCGTGATTATCCCAACCATGGAAAGTAGTTCTTCGAAATCCGGGTTACTTCGAATTGGCGCAGGCTGGACACTGGCTTCAGTGCATGCGCCGCTAACTTGTTCGCAGCGGCACGCAGACTCCCAGCTCTGTGCGCGGTGGGTTTGCGGTTTGCCTTTCATCTCGCCATTTTGGGGACTTATATGAAGAAGACGCTATTGGCTGTCGCGCTGCTGGCTGGTTTTGCCGGCGTTGCGCAAGCCGCAGACTCCGTGACGCTGTACGGCTTGATCGACGCCGGTATCGGCTACGAGAAGGTCAAGTTCGACGGCAATTCGCAAAGCCGTTTCGGCGGCGTGCAGGGCGTGAGCAGCGGCTCGCGTTTTGGCCTGCGCGGTACCGAAGATCTGGGCGACGGCCTGCGCGCGGTGTTCACGCTGGAAGGCGGCTTCGGCCCCATGAACGGCAAGTCGCTGCAGAACGGTCGCCTGTGGGGCCGCCAGGCCACCGTGGGCCTGGACAGCGATACCTGGGGCCGCCTGGAATTCGGCCGCCAGACCAACCTGGCTTCCAAGTACTTCGGTTCGATCGACCCGTTCTCGATCAGCTACAACACCGCCAACATGGGTACCACGTTCGGTAGCGCCAACACGATGCGCCTGGACAACATGGTCCTGTACCAGACCCCCAGCATGGGCGGCTTCAAGGTGGGCGTGGGTTACTCCTTCAGCGCCGATGACGCCGTCAGCGACACCTCGCAGACCGGCTTCCAGACTGGCAACAACAACCGCGTGCTGACCGCGGGCGTGCAATACGTCAACGGCCCGTTGAACCTGGCTGCTGCGTATGACCGCTTCAATCCGTCCAACGGCCAGACCGGCGGCAAGTCCGAAGCCCGCATCCAGGAATACATCCTGGGCGGTTCGTACGACTTCGAAGTCGTGAAGGTTGCGGCGGCATTCGGCCAGACCCGCGACGGCTGGTTCGTCGGCCAGAACATGGGCACCACGCCCGCTGGCATGCAGAACCTGGGCACGTTCAAGCTGGCCGACGGCTTCCGCGCCAATTCGTACATGATCGGCGCGACCGTGCCGCTGGGCCGCCACGCGGTCTTCGGTTCGTGGCAGCGCGCGACCGCCAGCAACGACAAGCTGACGGGCGACGACGCAACGTTCAACGTCTACAGCTTGGGCTACACCTACGACTTCACCAAGCGCACCAACCTGTACGCGTACGCCTCCTACGGCGACAACTACGCGTTCCAGCGCGATGCGACCGACACGGCAGTCGCCGTGGGTGTGCGTCACCGTTTCTAAGCGCTAGGACGTCCGGCAAGACCTTGCTGAATGCGCGGCTCATCTCCGTGGGCCGCCGAGTGACAGCGAACCCCCCCACTGGTTGCCGCCGGACGTTTGTAGAGCAGGGAAGGGAAGGGCCTCCGCAAGGAGGCCCTCTCGTTTTTTATGCGCCCGCGTGAAGGGCGTGGATTTAGAGGAACAGCTTGTAGGCCGGATTGTCGGTCTCGTTCCAGTGGGGATAGCCCAGTTCCGCGACGAAGCTGCGGAACTGCTTCTTGTCGGCGGGCGGCACCTGGATGCCGATCAGGATGCGGCCATAATCCGCGCCCTGGTTGCGGTAATGGAACAGGCTGATGTTCCAGTCCGGATTCATGGCGTTCAGAAAACGCATCAGCGCGCCCGGGCGTTCCGGGAATTCAAAGCGGTACAGCAGTTCGTTGCGCGCCAACGCCGAGCGTCCGCCCACCATATGGCGCAGGTGGGTCTTGGCCATTTCGTCGTGGGTCAGGTCCAGCGTGTCAAAGCCGTGGCGGCGGAAGTTTGCGGCGATCTTGTCGGGTTCGGACGCCGAGGACACCTGGATGCCGACGAAGACGTGTGCGCGGTCCGCGTCGGAGATGCGGTAGTTGAACTCGGTCACGCTGCGCTCGCCCACCAGTTCACAGAAACGGCGGAAGCTGCCGCGCTGCTCCGGCATGGTGACGGCGAACACGGCTTCGCGCATTTCGCCGACCTCGGCGCGTTCGGATACGAAGCGCAGCCGGTCAAAATTCATGTTGGCGCCGCAGGCGATCGCCACCAGCGTCTTGCCCTTCAGATTGTGTTCGGCCGCGTACTGCTTGGCGCCCGCGACCGCCATCGCGCCAGCCGGCTCCAGCACGCTGCGCGTGTCCTGGAACACGTCCTTGATGGCTGCGCAAATCGCATCGGTGTTGACCACCACGAAGTCGTCCACGTACTGGCGCGTGAGCTTGAAGGTCTCCGCGCCCACCATCTTGACCGCCGTGCCGTCCGAGAACAGCCCCACATCGTTCAACTGCACGCGGCGGCCCGCGCGCACGCTGCGCAGCATGGCGTCGGAATCTTCCGTCTGCACGCCGATGATCTTGATTTCCGGGCGCAGCTGCTTGATGTAGGCGGCCACGCCCGCGATCAGCCCGCCGCCGCCGATGGCCACGAAGATGGCGTCGATCGGGCCGGGATGCTGGCGCAGGATCTCCATGCCCACGGTGCCCTGGCCGGCGATCACGTCAGGGTCGTCGAAGGGGTGGACGAAGGTCAGCTTCTCTTTCTTTTCCAGGATCTGCGCGTGCGCGTAGGCGTCAGAAAAGCTCTCGCCGGCCAGCACGACTTCGCCGCCCAGGCGGCGCACCGCGTCGATCTTCACTTGCGGGCTGGTGGTGGGCATGACGATGACGGCGCGGCAGCCCAGCCGGCTGGCCGCCAGCGCCACACCCTGGGCGTGGTTGCCCGCCGAGGCCGCGATGACGCCGCGGTTGCGCGCGGCCGGGCTCAGGTTGGCCATCTTGTTGTAGGCCCCGCGCAGCTTGAAGCTGAACACCGCCTGGGTATCTTCGCGCTTGAGCAGCACCGTGTTCGAGATCCGCTGCGACAGCAGCGGCGCCGTCTCCAGCGGCGATTCGACCGCTACGTCGTAAACCTTGGAGGTCAGGATGCGTTTCAGATAGTCAGTGGACATGGACAGCGGGCGGGGCAAGAAGTAGGAAGGTGGGGCAGATTATGCACCCGCGCGCGGCTACACTCGCCCCACTATGGAAGAAAGTCTGTTATCCGCTGTGCATTGGATGCTGGGGGTGCTGTCGCTGCCCTCGGTCGGCCTGTCCGCGATCTTCACGGTCTCGCTGGTGTCCGCGACCCTGCTGCCCTTGGGTTCGGAGCCCGCCGTGTTCGGCTACATCAAGCTGGCGCCGGACATGTTCTGGCCGGCCATCCTGGTGGCGACCGCGGGCAATACCGTGGGCGGCGCCATCAGCTATGCCATGGGCCTGGGCGCCGAGCGCGCCGTGCAGCGCTGGAAGGAACACCACCCCCATCCGCATCCTGACGCGACCGAAGGCGGACGCATGCGCGGCCGCTGGAACGAGCGGGCCCATGACTGGATCCACCGCATGGGGCCGCCGGCGCTGCTGCTGTCCTGGCTGCCCGCAGTGGGCGATCCGCTGTGCGCCGTGGCAGGGTGGCTGCGGCTGTCGTTCTGGCCTTGCGTGGTCTACATGGCCATCGGCAAATTCCTGCGCTATCTGGTCATGACGGCCGGACTGCTGTGGTTTTTCCCCGGGCAGATCTAGCGCCAGGATTGCACTTAATTGGGGACGCACCGCCCCTCTCATTTCCGAGTTTCGAGCGCTTCCCTAGGGGTATTAGGGGCCAGACTCGGCCTATGGCATAAAATAATTTTTTAAGGGCCCCCTTCTTGCAGCCATGAACGCCCCACTCGCTAGCCACATCTTGAACGGGGCGATGCCGCCCGCAGCACCCGCGCGCTTGCGCGAAATCCCGTACAACTACACGTCGTTTTCCGACCGCGAGATTGTCGGCCGCTTGCTGGGCGACGACGCCTGGAGTCTGCTGAGCGACCTGCGCGGCGAACGCCGCACCGGCCGTTCCGCGCGCATGCTGTACGAGGTGCTGGGCGACATCTGGGTGGTGCGCCGCAACCCTTATCTGCAGGACGACCTGCTCGACAATCCCAAGCGCCGCAAGCAGCTCATCGAAGCCCTGCATCACCGCCTGGGCGAAATCGACCGTCGCCGCGAACCGGACGTGCCCGCCGAGGCCGGCCATGATCCGCACCGCGACGAGAAGGTCGTCGGACTGCTGGCGCGGGCGCGCTCCGCCATCGCCGCATTCGAGGGCGAATTCGACCAGACCGCCATGATGCGCAAGCAGGCGCAGAAGGTGCTGGGCCGCATCACCGCCCGCGACAACATCAAGTTCGACGGCCTGTCGCGCGTCTCGCACGTGACCGACGCCACCGACTGGCGCGTGGAATACCCCTTCGTGGTGCTGACGCCGGACTCGGAAGACGAGATCGCCGCGCTGGTCACAGCCTGTATTGAACTGGGGCTGACCATCATCCCGCGAGGCGGCGGCACCGGTTATACCGGCGGCGCCATTCCGCTGACCTGGAAGTCGGCGGTGATCAACACCGAAAAGTTCGACAAGCTGGGCAAGGTCGAGTCCTGTCTGCTGCCCGGGCTGACCGAGCCCGTGGCGGTCATCCATGCCGGCGCCGGTGTGGTGACCAAGCGCGTTTCCGAGGCCGCCGAGGCCGCGGGCTTCGTGTTCGCCGTCGATCCGACCTCGGCCGAGGCTTCCTGCGTGGGCGGCAACATCGCCATGAACGCGGGCGGCAAGAAGGCCGTGCTGTGGGGCACCGCGCTGGACAACCTGGCCTGGTGGCGCATGGTCGACCCGAACGGCAACTGGCTGGAAGTCAGCCGCCTCGACCACAACATGGGCAAGATCCATGACGTGGACGTGGCGCGCTTCGAGCTCAAGTGGTTCGACGGCCGCGGCAAGCCGGGCGAGCGCCTGCTGAAGACCGAAACCCTGGAAATCCAGGGCCGCGTGTTCCGCAAGGAAGGCCTGGGCAAGGACGTCACCGACAAGTTCCTGGCTGGCCTGCCCGGCATCCAGAAGGAAGGCTGCGACGGCCTGATCACGTCGGCGCGCTGGGTGCTGCACCGCATGCCGCGCTACACGCGCACCGTCTGTATGGAGTTCTTCGGCCAGGCGCGCGACGCGATCCCGTCGATCGTCGAGGTCAAGGGCTACCTGGACGGCGAAGGCCGCGCCCGCGGCGCCATCCTGGCAGGTCTTGAGCACCTGGACGAACGCTATCTGCGCGCGGTGGGCTACGCCACCAAGAGCAAGCGCGGCGTGCTGCCCAAGATGGTCCTGATCGGCGACATCGTCGGCGACGACGAAGACGCCGTGGCCGCGGCATCCAGCGAAGTCGTGCGCCTGGCCAACACGCGCCACGGCGAAGGCTTTGTGGCCGTCAGCCCCGAAGCGCGCAAGAAGTTCTGGCTGGACCGTTCGCGCACCGCCGCCATCGCGCGCCACACCAACGCCTTCAAGATCAACGAAGACGTGGTGATCCCGCTGCCGCGCATGGGCGAGTACACCGATCACATCGAACGCATCAACATCGAACTCTCGACCAGCAACAAGCTCAAGCTGCTGGGCGAGCTGGACGCCTATCTGTGCACGCCGTTGCCGGTCGGCAAGATCGACGACACGGACGTCGAGACGACCCGCGCCGAAATGCTGGCCGAGCGCACGCGCCAGGCGCTGGAACTGGTGGCCGCCGTCCGGCAGCGCTGGCAGTGGCTGCTGGACAACCTGGACCTGCCGCTCCTGCAGGCGCTGCCCGAGCTGCACGGCCTGGGCCTGGGTGAATTGCAACCCGCCTTGTCGGACCGCCTCGCGGCGCAGCCCGGCGCACGCGTCTTCGACGTGGTGCAGGACCGCACCATCCGCCTGTCCTGGAAGACGGAAGTGCTGGCGGGCCTGCAGCGCACGTTCTCGGGCGCAGCCTACAAGAAGATCATCGACGAGATGATCGCCATCCATGGCCGCGTGTTGAAGAGCCGCGTGTTCGTGGCGCTGCACATGCACGCCGGCGACGGCAACGTGCATACCAATATCCCGGTCAACTCGGACGACTACGGCATGCTGCAGGAGGCCCACCAGGCCGTCGAGCGCATCATGCAGATCGCCCGCGACCTGGACGGCGTGATCTCGGGCGAGCACGGTATCGGCTTGACCAAGTACGAATTCCTGACCGAGGCCGAACTGGCCCCGTTCCAGGACTACAAGCGCCGCGTCGATCCCAACGGCCACTTCAACGCCGGCAAGCTGATGCCGGGCGCGGACCTGCGCCACGCCTGGACGCCCAGCTTCAACCTGATGGGCCACGAGTCGCTGATCATGCAGCAAAGCGACATCGGCGCCATCTCCGAATCCATCAAGGACTGCCTGCGCTGCGGCAAGTGCAAGCCGGTATGCGCCACCCACGTGCCGCGAGCCAACCTGCTGTATTCGCCGCGCAACAAGATCCTGGCCACCTCGCTGCTGGTGGAAGCCTTCCTGTACGAAGAGCAGACCCGGCGCGGCGTCAGCCTCAAGCACTGGGAAGAGTTCGAGGACGTGGCCGACCATTGCACGGTCTGCCACAAGTGCTACAACCCCTGTCCGGTCGACATCGACTTCGGCGACGTGTCGATGAACATGCGCGCCGTGCTGCGCCGCATGGGCCGCAAGTCGTTCAATCCGGGCACGGCCAGCGCCATGTTCTTCCTGAACGCCAAGGATCCGGCGACCATCAACGCCACCCGCAAGGCGATGGTGGGCGTGGGCTACAAGGTCCAGCGCGCCGCGCATGACCTGCTGTCGGGCCTGGTGAAGAAGCAGACCGCCGCGCCTCCGGCCACGGTGGGCAAGCCGCCGCTGCGCGAGCAGGTGGTCCACTTCGTGAACAAGAAGATGCCCGGCGGGCTGCCCAAGCAGGCGGCGCGCAAGCTGCTGGACATCGAAGACGCGAACTACGTGCCCATCATCCGCGATCCCAAGGCCACCACGGCCGACACGGAAGCGGTGTTCTACTTCCCGGGCTGCGGCTCCGAACGCCTGTTCTCGCAGGTGGGCCTGGCCACGCAGGCCATGCTGTGGCACGCGGGCGTGCAGACCGTGCTGCCGCCGGGCTACCTGTGCTGCGGCTATCCCCAGCGCGGCAACGGCATGACGGACAAGGCCGAGCAGATCATCACCGACAACCGGGTGCTGTTCCACCGCGTTGCCAACACGCTGAACTACCTGGACATCAAGACGGTGGTGGTCAGCTGCGGCACTTGCTACGACCAGTTGGCGGGCTACGAGTTCGACAAGATCTTCCCGGGCTGCCGCCTGATCGACATCCACGAGTACCTGCTGGAAAAGGGCATCAAGCTGGAAGGGGCCAAGGGCGTGCGCTACATGTACCACGACCCCTGCCACACGCCCATGAAGCTGCAGGAACCCATGAAGACCGTGCGCGCCCTGGTTGGCGACGACGCCGTCAAGAGCGACCGCTGCTGCGGCGAATCGGGCACGCTGGCCGTGAGCCGTCCGGACATCTCCACGCAGGTGCGCTTCCGCAAGCAGGAAGAGCTGCTCAAGGGCGATGCCGCCTTGCGCAGCGACGGTTTCACCGGCGACGTGAAGGTGCTGACCTCCTGCCCGTCGTGCCTGCAGGGTCTGTCGCGCTATGAAGGCGACACCGGCATGGACGCGGACTACATCGTGGTCGAGATGGCGCGCCATATCCTGGGCGAAGGCTGGATGGAAGAGTACGTGCGCCGCGCCAACGCGGGCGGCATCGAGCGGGTGCTGGTCTAGGCCGGCAGTCCGCGCAAGATACGCGCAAGAAAAAACCGCGGCCATTGCTGGCCGCGGTTTTTTTTCAGCTGTGGCAGTGAGCCGGAGGTTTACTCCAGCTTGATGCCGGCCTTCTTGATCACGTCCGCCCAGGCGCTGCGTTCCTGTTCGGCGTAGGCCTTGAACTCCTGCGAGGACATCGGCATCGGGATGACGCCCATGTCCAGGATCTTCTGCGATACGGCGGGCGACTTCAGCGTGGCTTCCAGGTCGGCGGCCAGCTTCTTGACGACGGGCTCCGGCAGGCCGGCCGGGCCGACCAGGCCTTGCCAGGCATAGGCGGTGAAGTTGGGCACGCCTTGTTCGGCCATGGTGGGCACGTCCGGCAGCGCGGCGACGCGTTCCGGAGTGGCCGCGGCCAACACGCGCAGCTTGCCGGCCTTGACGTTGGGCAAGCCCGAGGCCAGGTCGATGAACATCAGGTCTACCTGTCCGCCCAGCAGATCCTGCACGGCGGGCGCTGCGCCCTTGTAGGGCACGTGCAGCACGTTGGCGTTGGTACGCTGCTTGAAGAGTTCCAGCGCCAGGTGATGCGGCGAACCCGCGCCGGCGGACGCCGCCGACAGCTTACCCGGCTCTTTCTTGGCGGCCTGGATCACGTCGTCCACGGTCTTGAACGGCGAATTGACGTTCACGGCCAGCAGCAGCGGGAACTTGGCGATGCCGCCGATGTAGGTGAACTTGGACGGATCGTAGGACAGCTTGGCGTACAGCGACGGGTTGAAGGCCAGCGTGCCCGAGTCGGCCGTGCCGACCATGTAGCCGTTGGCCTCGGCCTGGGCGATGGCGGTGGCGCCGATGATGGTGGCGGCGCCGGGGCGGTTTTCGACCACGATGGTCTGGCCCAGCGGCTTTTCCAGGCCGCTTGCCACCGTGCGCGCCACGACGTCGGTGCCGCCGCCGGCCGGGTAGGGCACGATCCAGCGGATCGGCTGGGTGGGCCAGGATTGGGCCGAGGCCGCGCCGGCGGCCAGGGACAGGGCGGCCAGCGCCAACAGGCGCTTCGCGTGCTTATGCATGGGGTGTCTCCAAGTGCGGAATTGAGTATGGGCCGCCGCCGCAGGGTATGCGGGGGGCCTGTTATGCGCCGTTATTATGCCTTGCGTCCCCGGCAATCGGCAGATGTTTTGTGCCCTGCTTTCAGCGGCTTATTGCGGATCGGGATAGCTGCGGGCGCCGAAGATCGCCGAGCCGATACGCACCTCGGTCGAGCCTTCCTCGATCGCCAGCTCGAAGTCTCCGCTCATGCCCATCGAGAGACGGTCCAGCGATACGCCTGGCAGGTTTTCCTGCCGCAGGCGGTCGCGCAGCTCGCGCAGGGTGCGGAAGCAGGCGCGCACCTCGGCGGGATCCGGCGAATTCACGGCCAGCGTCATCAGGCCTTGCACACGTAGCGTCGGAAAGTCGGCGGTGATGCGGCGCAGGAAGGCGGGCACGTCGGCGGGGGCCATGCCGTACTTGGTGGGCTCGGACGAAGTCTTGACCTGCACCAGCACGTCCAGCGTCCGGCCTTCGTTGGCCAGGCGGCGGTGCAGGGCTTCGGCCAGCTCCACCCGGTCCAGCGACTGGACTTCGGCGGCGTCGCGCGCCGCGTCGCGGGCCTTATTGGTCTGCAGATGGCCGATCAGCACCCATTGCAGGCCCAGGCCGTCCAGCGCCGCGGCTTTCTGGCGGATTTCCTGCGTCTTGTTTTCGCCGTAGCGGGTCAGCCCCAGCGCCATGCCCTCGCGGATGGCGTCCACGCCGAAGGTCTTGCTGACGGGCAGCAGCGTCACGCTGTCCGGGCTGCGGCCGGCGCGCGCGCAGGCGTCGGCGATGCGTTGCTGGATCTGGGCAAGGCGCCCGGCCATGGTGTCTACGGCGGTCATTCAGCTCTCTGGTAGGAACGGGATGTCCCATAGTGTAGGACTGCGCCCGATCGTTTCGCCACAGCGCCCGTGCGCGTCGTTGACCCTGTCTGATCGGCAGGCTTAGAATTTGAAGATATTTGTTTATATTTCAATGTTCTATGCCATCCGGCGCCGCCCCAGCGGGCGACACGGTATCCAACCTACACAGTCTCCCGCCATGTCCACCGCAGCGCCTGAATACGCTTTCGCCACGCCTTTCCTGAATCCCCCAGCTTCCCCCATCCGATCGCTCATGCCGTATGCCATGCGGCCGGGCACCATTTCGCTGGCGGGCGGCTATCCCGCGCAGGAACTGTTCGACGTGGAAGGCCTGTCGATCGCGTCGACCCAGGTCCTGGCCCGCCTGGGCGCCTGCCTGCAGTATTCCAACATCGACGGCCAGGCCAGCCTGCGCCACGAGCTGGCGCGTCTGTCGGCCGAGCGCGGCCTTATCTGCAACGCGGATACCGAGCTGGTCGTGACCGGCGGCTCGCAGCAGGCCCTGGCTTTGCTGACCCGCGTCATGCTGCAGCCCGGCGACCATGCCATCATCGAATCGCCCGCGTTTCCGAATTCCGTGCAGGCGCTGCGTTACACCGGCGCAACGGTGCATACGGTGCAGTCGGGTCCCGAAGGCATCGACGTGGACGCGCTGGACGAACTGGCCGGCCGCATCAAGCCCAAGATGGTCTGCGTGGTCGCATCGTTCTCCAACCCCTGCGGCGCGACCCTGACGCGCGAGCGCCGCCTGCGGCTGCTGGAACTGGCGGTCAAGCACCGCTTCCTGATCGTTGAAGACGATCCCTACAGCGAACTGCGCTTTGCCGGCGAAGCAGTGCCGCCCATCGCCGCGCTGGCCGAGGGCGAAGCGCGCCACTGGGCCGTGTACCTGGCCAGCATGTCCAAGACCATGGCGCCGGCGCTGCGCATCGGCTGGCTGGTGGCGCCGCCCGAAGTCCGCCGCCGCTGCGTCAGCGCCAAGGCAGCCGACGACATGGCCTCGTCCGCCTGGATCCAGGAAGTCGTGGCCCAATACCTGGCCAATGGCCGCTACGGCGAACACGTGCCGCGCATCCGCGCGGCCTACGGCCTGCGCTGTGACGCCATGGCGGAATCGCTGGCCCGCGAACTCAACGGCCGCGTCACCTTCAGCAAGCCCGAGGGCGGCATGTTCTTCTGGGCCCGCCTGACGGGCGAGATCGACGCCACGCGCCTCTTGCCCTACGCCATCGAGCACGAGGTCGTCTACGTGCCGGGCAAGGCGTTCTACGCGGATGCTGCGCAGGCCGACCTGCATGCCATGCGCATGTCGTTCGCCACCATGAATGAAAGCCAGATCGCCCAGGGCATGGTGCGGCTGGGCCGCGCGCTGGACGCGTGCGAGGCCAACGAACCAGTGTCGATCTCGCTGGCTGCCTGATGCCGGCTTGACGGCGCGCATGCGCCGCTGTGCGGCCTGTTGCTACGCTCTTCTGCCTGTCCGCCCCGGCGCTTGCGTGCCGGGGCGCGCATACCTAAATAAGCGTTGGTTATTTGGTTTGGGCGCTTCATGTCTATAAGCTTCTTGCCTCGGCGCGTTCCCGCGCCCGCAAAGCAGAACAGGAAACGAGGTCATGAACATTGCAAAAGGGTTGATCGGCGCAGCGTTGCTGGCGGCAGCGGCGCAGGGCGCGCAAGCGGCCACGCTGGACGTGGTGCGCCAGCGCGGCGCCGTGGCTTGCGGCACGACCACAGGCTTCGCGGGCTTCTCCGCGCCTGACGCGCAAGGCAAGTGGCAGGGGCTGGACGTCGACCTGTGCCGCGCGATTGCCGCAGCGGTCTTCGGCGACGCCAGCAAGATCAAGGTGGTGCCGCTGAATTCGCAGCAGCGCTTCACCGCCTTGCAATCCGGCGAGGTGGACGTGCTGACGCGCAACACCACGGTGACGCAGCAGCGCGATACCGCACTGGGCATCATCCACGCCGGCATCAACTTCTACGACGGCCAGGGCTTCCTGGTGCCGAAGTCCCTGGGCGTGAAGAGCGCCAAGGAGATCAACGGGGCCACCATCTGCCTGCAGACCGGCACGTCCAACGAAAACACGCTGGCCGACTGGGCCCGCGCCAACAACGTGAGCTACAAGCCGGTCGTGATCGAGACCTTCAACGAGGTGGTCAACGCCTTCGCCGCGGGCCGTTGCGACGTCTTCAGCACCGACGCCTCGGGCCTGGCCTCGATCCGCATTTCCAAGCTGCAGAACCCCGACGACTACGTGGTGCTGCCCGAGATCATCTCCAAGGAACCGCTCGGCCCCTTCGTGCGCCAGGGCGATGATGCCTGGCTGAACATCGTGCGCTGGTCGTTGTCGGCCATGATCGAAGCCGAGGAATACGGCGTGTCGTCCGCCAACGTGGACGAGCAGGCCAAGAGCGCCAACCCCAATATCAAGCGCATCCTGGGCGTCACGCCCGGCAGCGGCGCCAACTTGGGGCTGGACGAGAAATGGGCCTACAACATCGTCAAGCAGGTGGGCAATTACGGCGAAAGCTTCGAGCGCAACGTGGGCCAGGGCAGCCCGCTGAAGATCAAGCGCGGGCTGAATGCGCAATGGACGCAGGGCGGCCTGATGTACGCGTTGCCAATACGGTGATGACGGCGGGTTTCGCGCGTTGGGTACTCGATTGCCCGTGCGCGAAGCCCGATGGCTTTATCCGCGCCGGTACAACTCCGCGATCTTCACGAACGCGGCGCGCAATTCGCGCGTGCCGCCCTGGAAGATCATCGGCCGGCCGCGGTGCGTGAACACCACCAGCCGCTTGGAAAACAGCATCGGCACGAAGCGCGCGTAGCGCACGTCTTCCCAGGCGACTTCGCGGCGCGTGAACCAGGTCTGGCGCAGGCCGCGTTCATCGATGGTGGTGATGGATGTCTGCATGTGCCAGGAAACGAACAGCAGCCCCAGGAAGCACAGTCCCACCACGACGGCCAGCAAAGTGTCGAAGGGCTGCGAGGGCGCGCGGATGGCGGTGGTGACCACCTGCACGCCCAGCACTGCCAGGATGACCCAGGTCAGGATGCGGACCCAGTCGGGCCAGGCCTGGCCGGACAAGGGCAGGGGACCGATGGTCCGCAGCAGCGCCGCGTGCTCCTCGGCGGAGGGCGTGCTGGCCGGAGTATTCATGCGATCCGTCATGCCGCCCGTTTGGCGGCGATGGCGTTGCCGGCGCGGCTCGAGCCCTTGCGGTTCAGGTGGGCCGACATCCACTGGCCGATATCGACCACGGCGTCGAAATCCACGCCGGTGTCGATGTCCAGTCCGCGCAGCATGTACAGCACGTCTTCGGTGGCGACGTTGCCGGTGGCACCCTTGGCGTAGGGGCAGCCGCCCAGGCCGGCCACCGACGTGTGGAAAATCGAGATGCCGGTTTCCAGCGCCGCCAGGATGTTGGCCAACGCCTGCCCGTAGGTGTCATGGAAGTGGCCGGAGATGCGGGCCGGGTCGGCCACGCGCGTCACCGCGGTCATCACTTCGCGCACGCGCCTGGGCGTGCCCACGCCTATGGTGTCGGCCACGTCGATCTCGTCGACCTGCATTGCCAGGTAGCGCTGCGCCACGTCCACCACGGCTTCCACCGGTACTTCGCCCTGATAGGGACAGCCCAGCGCGCAGCTGATACTGCCGCGCACGCGGATGCCGGCGGCGCGCGCGGCCTGCACCACGGGCTCGAAGCGCGCGATCGATTCGGCGATGGAACAGTTGATGTTCTTCTGCGAGAAGGCTTCGCTGGCCGCGCCGAAGATCACGATTTCGTCGGCCCCGGCGGCCAGCGCACCCTCGAAGCCCTTCATGTTGGGCGTCAGCACGGAATAGATGGTGCCGGGACGGCGCTCGATGCGGGCCATGACTTCCGCGCCGTCGGCCATTTGCGGCACCCATTTGGGCGACACGAACGAGGCGGCCTCCACGTTGGGGAAGCCTGCGGCGGATAAGCGGTTGACCAGTTCCACCTTGATGTCGGTGGGCACGAATTCCTTTTCGTTCTGCAGGCCATCGCGGGGCGACACCTCGACGATCTTCACGCGGGAGGGCAAAGCCATGTCTATTCCTGTCTCGGGATGGGGTAGGCGGCGCGGCAGGGCGGCGCTATCTGCTCAATATTAGCGCCATAGCGCCGACCCTGTTTTGCAGGGAGGTCCAGGGGGAACAACCCTATTTCATGCGTTGGTAACGGCCGTCGTCCAGCTGGACGACGCGGCCTTGCAGCTCCAGTTGCACCAGTTGCGTCTGCAGGTCGGCGGTGTCCATTCCACTGCGGGCCTGGATCGCATCCAGGTGCAGCGGATCGTAGCCCAGCGCGTCCAGCACCGGGTGGTCAGGCAAGGCTTCCGCGGCGGCAGGCTGGGCGCGCACGGCCGGCGTGGGGTCGCCGCCCAATTCGTCGGTGATGTCGCGGGCGGTCTCCACGAGCTTGGCGCCCTGGCGGATCAGCGCATGGCAGCCGCGCGAAAGCGGTGAATGGATGGATCCGGGAATGGCGAAGACCTCGCGCCCGCCTTCGGCCGCCAGCCTGGCCGTGATCAGCGATCCGCTCTGGCGGGCGGCTTCCACTACCAGCACCCCGCGCGCCAGCCCGGCCACGATGCGGTTGCGCTTGGGGAAGTGCTGCGGCAGTGCGCCCGTGCCCAGTGGCAGTTCCGACACCAGTGCGCCGTGCGCCGCGATGCGGTGCGCCAGGTCGCGATGCTTGGCGGGGTAGATGCGGTCTATGCCGGTGCCCATGACGGCCACGGTGCCGGCGCCATCGGGGCCGGCGTCCAGCGCGCCTTCATGGGCGGCGCCGTCGATGCCCAGCGCCAGCCCGCTGATGACGCGCCAGCCATGCCCAGCCAAATGCCGCGCAAAGGCGCGGGCGTTCTCCTGGCCGCCGGGCGTGGCGTTGCGCGCGCCCACCACGGCCAGCGACGGTCCCTGCAGGAAAGCGGGGTCGCCTGCGACATACAGCAGGATGGGCGGGTCGGCGATGGTCAGCAGGCTTTGCGGATAAGTCGGATCGGCCAGCGTCAGGATGTGCCGGCCGGGCGCGGCTACCCATTCCAGCGCGCTTTCGACCTGCGCTGCCATTTCTGGCGGCATTGGGGCGGCCAGTTGCCGCGCCAGCGCCTCGGGCAGATGGCGCGACAAGGCGGTGGCGCGCTGGGCGTAGATCTGTTCGGGCAGGCCGAGCGCGCCGAGCAGGGTGCAGGCGGTGGCGGAGCCTATGTTCGGTTCCAGGGACAGGCGCAGCCAGGCGGCCAGTTCGGAAGGGGATTGCGTAAGCGGCATCGTGCGGGCGCGTAAGGGCGTCGGTGGTGCGAGAGTGTCGCATGCGGGGCGCTGGACCGCGGGCCCGAGGCGGATTGATTTGCGGCGCGGAGCGGCCAGGAAACGCCGCGGACATGGCAATCCGGCCAATCCCGGGATTAGCCGAAAACTATTAGAAATCAAGAGTCTAATGAATTAAACTCTTATGTAAACCTGACTACTGGCATTTCCCCCGCAATGGCTTTACTTCCTATTCTTCGCTACCCGGACCCGCGCCTGCACAAAAAGGCCAAGCCGGTCGCCGAGGTCGACGACCGCATCCGCCAACTGGTGCGCGACATGGCCGAAACCATGTACGACGCGCCGGGCGTAGGGCTGGCCGCGACCCAGGTCGACGTGCATGAGCGCGTCGTCGTGATCGACGTGTCCGAGGAAAGCAACCAGCTGCTGGTGCTGATCAATCCCGAGATCACCTGGCGCAGCGACGACTACAAGATCTACGAAGAGGGTTGCCTGTCCGTGCCCGGCGTCTATGACGACGTCGAGCGGGCCTCCCGCATCCGTTGCAAGGCGCTGGATATCGACGGCAAGCCCTTCGAGTTCGAGGCCGACGGCCTGCTGGCCGTATGCGTGCAGCACGAGCTTGACCATCTGGAAGGCAAGGTGTTCGTGGAATACCTGTCCAGCCTGAAGCAGAACCGCATCAAGACCAGGCTCAAGAAGGCCGAGCGCGAAGCGTTGCGAGCGTAAGGGGCTCACCCCCTACCCGCTGCGCGGGCCCCCTCAGGCGGGCCGCCGTCCAGGGGGCGGCGCAGGCGAACCGGCAAAGCCGGATCCGCGGCGCCCCGGATCGGCCAGGCCTCCTGGCTGCGGGCAACGCGATTCTTTGAACGTCCGTTCCATTTCATTCTTCTTTTCTCGTCCCATGCGCCTAGTCTTTGCCGGCACGCCGGAATTCGCCCGTATCGCCTTTGACGCCCTGCGCGCCGCAGGCCACGAGATCCCGCTGGTCATGACCCAGCCCGACCGCCCGGCCGGGCGCGGGCTGAAGCTGACGCCCAGCCCCGTGAAGCAGGCGGCACTGGACGCCGGCATCGAGGTCGCCCAGCCGCGCAGCCTGCGCCTGGACGGCCGCTATCCCGAAGAGGCCGGCGAGGCTCGGGCCCTGCTTGAGCGTGTGGCGCCCGACGTGATGGTGGTGGCGGCCTATGGCCTGATCCTGCCGCAGTGGGTGCTGGACCTGCCGCGCCTGGGCTGCCTGAACATCCATGCCAGCCTGCTGCCGCGCTGGCGCGGCGCCGCGCCCATCCAGCGCGCCATCGAAGCCGGCGACGAGCAGACCGGCGTGACCATCATGCAAATGGATCAGGGCCTGGATACGGGTGACATGCTGCTGGAACGCATCGTGCCCATCGGCGGCGACACCACGGCGGCCGAACTGCACGATGCATTGGCGCTGGCGGGCGGGGAGGCGATCGTTGCGGCGTTGGACGCGCTGGCTCAAGGCGGACTGACGCCGCGCAAGCAGCCCGAGGCCGGCGTGACCTACGCCGCCAAGCTCGACAAGGCCGAAGGCGCGCTGGATTGCACGCAGCCAGCTGAACTGCTGGCGCGCCGCGTGCGCGCCTTCAATCCCGTGCCGGGCGCCAGCATCCGCCTGCCCGGCCTGGCAGATCCGGTGAAGGTGTGGCGCGCGCAGGCGCTGGACCAGGCCACGACGGCCGCGCCAGGCAGCGTGCTGCGCGCAGATGCCACGGGCATCGACATCGCCACCGGCAACGGCGTGCTGCGTCTGTTGGAACTGCAGAAAGCGGGCGGCAAGCGCCAGCCCGTGGACGTGTTCGCGCGAGGCTGGCAGCCGGCCTGAACCCGCCGGGGCCTGGCGGCCCCGGGATCTTTCTTCAATACAAGGTGCTGGCCACGCGGGCAGGCAATTCGCGGTCGTAGGTGACGCCGTCGAAGGTGCCCGCCGTCAGGTCCGACAGGATGCGGCCCACGCTGGGCAGCGCGGTGCGCGGCACCTGTGTCGCCGGATCCCATAGCTTGGAGCGCAGCAAGGCGCGCGAACACTGGAAGTACACGGTGTGCACGTCCACGACCAGCACCGAGCGCGGGAGCTTGCCGTCCATCTCGAAGCGCGCCAGCAGCGCCGGGTCCACGCTGATGCGCGCCGCGCCGTTGACCCGCAGGGTCTCGCCCACGCCCGGCACCAGAAACAGCAGCGCGACCCGAGGATCGGCCAGGATGTTGCGCAGGCTGTCGATGCGGTTGTTGCCGCGGCGGTCCGGCAGCAGCAGCGTCTTGTCGTCCTCTACCACCACGAAGCCGGCGGGATCGCCGCGCGGCGAAGCGTCCAGGCCATCGGGGCCCGCAGTGGCCAGCACCGCGAAAGGCGCCGCTTCGATGAAGGCGCGGTAGTGCGGATGCACATGATCCACCTCCTTCTTGATGGAGGCTTCGCCGGACGCGCCATACAGCGCCTGCAGGGCGTTTGCGTCGGTGACCAGATGGGCGGGATCGATATGCATGGCTGCGGGTTCCAGGTTCAGGCCAGCGCGGCTGGCAGGTCGGCAACGGTCAGGAACAGCTCGTCGGGGCCGCGTTCGCGCAGGGCCTCGACATGGTTATAACCCCAGGCGACGGAACCGATACGCACGCCGGCCTTGCGGGCGGCGTCGATGTCGCGCATTTCGTCGCCCACCAGCAGGAAGCGCTCGGGGGCGGTGCCATGCTGCTTGAGCAGGCGGTCGATCTTGGCGGACTTGCCGAACAGGTCGGTGCCGCATTCGTAATCGTCGAACAGGGCGGCGGTTTCAGCGCCCAGCACGCGCTGCACGTTCTCGATGGAGTTGGAGCTGACCACCGCCAGCCGCAGCCCGCCCGCCTTCAGGCGCGCCAGCGCGTCGGGAATGCCGTCGAACAGGTGCACGCTGGGGTCGATTTCCTGCATCAGCGTGCGCACGTGGGCCATGATGGCGGGCAGCTTCCACAGCGGGATGCCCAGAAACTTGAGGATCTCGGCGGCATCGCGATGGCGCAGCTGGTCGCGTTCGGAGGCGTCGATCTTGCGGAAGCCATATTTGTCGGCCACCGTATTCAGGATGGAGTTGAACCATGGCATGGTGTCCGCCAGGGTTCCATCAAAATCAAAAGCGGCGATGTCGTATTTCAAGTCGCGGGTCTCTGAGCCTGTTGATGCTGAAAATAGCGTTGTGCCGGCCCTAGGCGCCGTTCGGATGCAGCAGATAGTGCACGACGGGAGCCAGGCCCTCGAGCGGCGGCGCGCCGGCCACGACGCGGGCGGCGCTGGTCCAGGGATAGTCCAGACCCAGCAGCCAGCCGAACACGGCTTCGGTGTCGTGCGCGGGCAGCGTCACCATGGTTTCGATGGTGATGACGAGGTTGCTCGCGCGATAGGGCTCGGGCTGGAATTCCCAGTCATAGCGGCCACAGCCCACACGGACGTTGCCCGTGGCCTTTTCCGTCATGCCCACGATCCAGTCGCACTGGTAGGCGGGCAGGCGCGCCTCGGCCTCGGGTCGCGCCAGATAGAACGTGTAGACGTTGTCGTAGGTCTGGCCGAACTTGCGCACCAGCGTATCGGTGATGGCAGCCAGGCCGTGCGACTCGGGCGGGAAGGCGATGGCCTGCGTGCGCAAGGCCATCTTCAGCACGGCGTCCGGCGCGAACGCGCGCGCCATGTAGTGCGGGCGGTTCTCGTCCTTGGCATGAAAGTAGTCGCGCAGGACGGACTCGGTGCTGGCGGGAGTCAACGCATGGGTGGGCATTGCGGGGCTTCCGTTGTGGTCGGGTGGATGGATGGCCTCAGGCCTTGATCTGTTCGAACCACTTCGAGACATTGGGCGGTTCGTACATGGCGTAGCGGTCCAGCAGCAAAGCAGGGTCCTCTTCCACCACCAGCATGTCGCGATGCTGGGGGCGGATGAATTCTTCCTCGACCGCATGGTCCACGAACTGGACCAGCGCGTCGTAGTAGCCGGCAATGTTCAACAGGCCGCAGGGCTTCTGGTGCATGTTCAGCTGCGCCCAGGTCCAGACCTCGAAGAACTCTTCCAGCGTGCCCGCGCCGCCGGGCAGCGCGATGAAGCCGTCGGCCTTCTCCATCATCATCGCCTTGCGCTCGTGCATGTTCTGCACCAGGTGCAGCTCGGTCAGGCCGCGGTGCGCCTGCTCCTTCTTCATCAGCAGTTCGGGGATCACGCCGATCACGCGGCCGCCGGCGGCCAGCACCTCATTGGCGACCACGCCCATGATGCCCACGACCGAGCCGCCATACACCAGCCCCAGATCGCGCCGCACCAGTTCGCGGGCCAGTACGCGGGCCTGCTCGATGTAATCCGGCCGGGCGCCCGGGTTCGAGCCGCAATACACGCAAATGTTCTTCAAAGTCATAGATCTTCGGGTGATGCCCATCCCGTTACAGATTGCGTCACGGGTTTTCGGGAAGCCCATAGTTTACGCAAGGATCGAAAACCGTTTTCGCCGGGCAATTTGGGGGGCGCAGGCAATGTTTGGACACAGCATGTTCCGCCACGATCGGTAGACTGGGTTGTACGGAGAGACTGGAAGCCCAGTGTCGCAGTGCTTTCACTTAACCAAGAGGAGCCACGATATGGAACAAGCAACCCGTACCCAAGCGCAGGCGAACCGCCCGTTCGACATGGACGTGAAGGCCATACGCGCCAAGGCGCGCCAGGACATCGAGTCCGGCGCCGTGACCGACACCTATCGCGCCGACCGCCAGACCGTGCTGAAGCTGCTGAATGAAGCGCTGGCCACCGAGATCGTCTGTGTGCTGCGCTACAAGCGCCACTACTTCATGGCCCGCGGGCTGAACGCCGAGCCCGTGGCCGCCGAATTCGCCGAACACGCCACGCAGGAACAGGACCATGCCGACCGGCTCTCGGAACGCATCGTGCAGCTGGGCGGCGAGCCCAACCTGTCGCCCAAGGGACTGTTGGAGCGCAGCCATTCCGAGTACGTCGAAGGCACGTCGCTGGAGGACATGATCAAGGAGAACCTGATCGCCGAGCGCATCGCCATCGACAGCTACCGCCAGATGATCGAGTACATCGGCGAACAGGACACCACCACGCGCCGCCTGCTGGAAGAGATCCTCGCGGTGGAGGAAGAGCACGCCGACGACATGTCGGACTTCCTGGCCAAGCGCTAGCGGACGCGGCGCGCCGCCCGGGCGTCATGGCGGCGCGCGGCCGCGTCCAGCGCCGCATGATGGGTCTCGGCCCAGCGGTCCAGCGCGATCAGGGCCACGTTCAGGGATTGGCCCAGTTCGCTCAGCCGGTAGTTCACGTGCGGCGGCACGGTGCCCAGGTCCTCGCGCAGCACCAGGCCGTGACGCTCCAGTTCCTTGAGCGTCTGGGTCATGACCTTCTGTGAAATCCCGTCCAGCCTGCGCAGCAGCTCGTTGTTGCGCATGGGGCCATGTTCCAGCGCAGGCAGGATCAGCGGCACCCATTTGCCGGCAATCAGTTCCAGCGCTCGGCGCGACGGGCAGGCAGCGTCGAACACGTCGCCCGAGGGCACGGAGGCGGATGGCTTTTTCATAGTTACCAAAAGGTGCGTACTTGTCTTGTGGTAACTATAGTCTCTAAGCTAGCCGTTCCCTGGTTCTGGCAGGAGGCCGCAATGGCCTGGTTGATTCTGGTCGCCGCGAGCGCGGTGGAAATCGTGATGGCCCTGGCCTTGAAGTATGCGGATGGCTGGACGCGATTCTGGCCCAGCGTGATCGGCATTGCGGCCGCCCTGGGCAGCGTGTTCCTGCTGACGCTGGCCATGAAGCAGCTGCCTGCTGGCACGGCCTACGCCATCTGGACCGGTATCGGGTCAGTGGGCATTACCGTGCTGGGAATCATGCTGTTCGGGGATTCGCCGTCTGCCGCGCGCCTGCTGTGCATTGCGATGATCGTGGGCGGCGTGGCTGGGCTCAAGCTGCTGGAAGCCTGAGCTGCGCGCGGCGGGCGCCGCGCGCAGGAGCGGATTCAGATCGCGTCGGCCCAGAGGTCGTATTCGTCGGAATCGGTGACGCGGGCGCGCACCAGATCGCCTGCCTTCAGGGGCTTGTCCGAGCTGACGTAGACGCAGCCGTCGATTTCAGGCGCATCGGCGCTGCTGCGGCCCACGGCGCCGTCTTCGTCCACTTCGTCGATCAGCACGTCGATCTCGCGGCCCACCTTCCTGGCCAGGCGGGCGGCGGAGATCGATTGCTGCAGCTCCATGAAGCGTTCCCAGCGTTCCTGCTTGACCTCGTCCGGCACCGGATTGTCCAGCAGGTTCGCGGGCGCGCCTTCCACCGGCGAATACTGGAAACAGCCCACGCGGTCCAGCTGCGCTTCCTGCATCCAGTCCAGCAGGTACTGGAAGTCTTCCTCGGTTTCTCCGGGGAAGCCGACGATGAAGGTCGAACGGATCGTCAGGTCCGGACAGATCTCGCGCCAGCGCTTGATGCGGGCCAGGGTCTTGTCCTCGAAGGCCGGGCGCTTCATGGCCTTCAGGATGCGCGGGCTGGCGTGCTGGAACGGGATGTCCAGGTAGGGCAGGATCTTGCCCTCGGCCATCAGCGGGATCACTTCGTCCACGTGCGGGTACGGATACACGTAGTGCAGGCGCGTCCACACGCCCATCTCGGACAAGGCCGTACAGAGCTCGGTCATGCGGGTCTTCACCGGACGGCCGTTCCAGAAGCCGCTGCGGTACTTCACGTCCACGCCATAGGCGCTGGTGTCCTGCGAGATCACCAGCAATTCCTTCACGCCCGCCTTGACCAGGCGCTCGGCTTCGCTGAGCACATCGCCCACCGGTCGGCTGACCAGGTCGCCGCGCATCGACGGGATGATGCAGAAGCTGCAGCGGTGATTACAGCCTTCCGAAATCTTCAGATAGGCGTAGTGCCGCGGCGTGAGCTTGATGCCTTGGGGCGGCACCAGATCCAGGTAGGGATTGTGGTCCTTCTTGGGCGGCGCTGCCTCGTGCACTGCGCGCACCACCTCTTCGTATTGCTGCGGGCCGGTCACGGCCAGCACGCTGGGGTGCACGTCGCGGATCACCGATTCCTCGACGCCCATGCAGCCGGTCACGATGACCTTGCCGTTCTCGGCCAGGGCTTCGCCAATGGCCTCCAGCGATTCCGCCTTGGCGCTGTCGATGAAGCCGCAGGTATTGACGACGACCACGTCGGCATCGTTGTACTCGGGCGTGACTACGTACCCTTCGGTGCGCAGTTGGGTCAGGATGCGCTCGGAGTCGACCAGGGCCTTGGGACAGCCCAGGGAAACGAATCCCACGCGCGGGGTCCGGCCGTCGGCGTTGGCGGCGGCGATGGTGTCGGCCAGGGCGGAGGTGGCGGACGCGTTTGCGTCAGCGTCGTTGGCCTTGCCGGGGCCCTTGCCAGGCCGGGAGGTTTCGAGGATTTCCAATGTCGTTCACCAAAAAATCGCGCGGCAAGCGTGTCGCGCGGCGGATGTGTTGTTCATGTCGGGCGAGGCCGGGGCGGCTGGCCTCAGGATTCAGCGTGTTCGTTGGCGGGCCACGGGGGCAGCTCTCGCAGGGTCTCGGGATGCATCATTGCTACCTGCAGCAGGGTCTTCGCCGCGCCCGAGGGGGTGCGCCGTCCTTGCTCCCAATCTTGCAGAGTGCGTACGCTCACGCCCAGCAGTTCAGCGAAATCCGTTTGCGGCAGGCCCACGCGGCTGCGTGCTTCGCTGATATGCGACGCCTGCCACGGTACGCTGCGCGCCGTCGGGGCAGCATTCTTCATGGCTCTTCAAAAGTCGGGCGCCTGTATGGCGTCCCAGGGTTCAGGCCATCGCCCCAGGATGGGCGGCGAAGGCGAATTTTTAATTATACGGCATTGCCGTAGGTCAAGCGCGGGGCGCTCCAATAGCGCGATGTGCCTGCTATCAGGAATCATCCCCGCGCGTAGTGCGGTCGCGAGGCGGACCGATGCATCCGCGTTGTTGGGTGCTGCCCAACGTGTATCCGTGCGGGATTTGGAATCGAGGTTGCATCAAGGCGCGCTGCGCCGATACAGCGCCAGCGTCCCCGCCAGCCCGATCAGCAGTCCCCCGCAGACGCGGTTCAGCCAGCGCAGGCCGGCGCCCTGGAAGGCGCGCACCATCTGCGCGCCCAGCGCGGCGTAGGCCAGCATCACGGCGATGTTCATCAGCGCCATGACCCCGGCCAGTACGGCGTACTGCGCCAGCAGAGGGGCGGCGGGATTGATGAACTGGGGCAGGAAGGCGGACATGAACAGCAGCGCCTTGGGGTTGGTCAGCGCCACCGCGAAGCTGCGCAGGCCCAGCGCCAGGCCGGCCGGACGCCGGGCGTCCGCCTGGGCGGCGGGCATGACCAGCGCCGCGTCCGAGCGCAGCATCTTCCAGCCCAGGTACGCCAGATAGGCCGCGCCCACCCATTTGATGAGCTGGAAGGCGATTTCGGACGCCGCCAGCACCACGCCCAGGCCCGACGCCACCGCGCCGATCAGGACCAGGTCGGCCAGCACCGCGCCGGCCATGCCCCAGCAGGCAGCGCGCACGCCGTGGCGCGAACCGTTGCTCATGGCGAGCAGGACGGTGGGGCCCGGCGTGATGATGGTGACGGCCGAGGCCAGGATGAAGAGCAGCAGGGTGGCGAGGGTCATGAGGGGCTCCGTGGCTGGGGCCAGTGTGCCGCGACGGCCGCCATTCGTCCAGGTCCGGCTACCATAGCGGTCTTATCTCCTGAATTTGCATCATGTCCACGCGTTCCGACTCCCCCAATCTGGCCCCTCCGCTGTCCTCCGTCCTGCTTTCCAGCGCGGAGGTGGTCGAGAGCGTGCTGGACGGCCGCTCCCTGACGGACGCGCTGGCCGACGTGGAATCGTCCCTGCGGCCCGCCACGCAGGCCGTGTCGTTCCATGCCATGCGTTACCTGGGCTGGGCCGACGCCGTGGGTCGCGAGATGGTGCAGCGCTATCCCAGCGTGTTGTTCGAATCTTTGTTGCTGGTGTCGCTGACCCTGCTGAAGGAAGAAGGCGATGCCGCCGCCGCCCTGCCGGGCATGCCGGTCTACGCGGCGCACACGGTGGTGGACCAGGCCGTGACGGCGGCCTCCCGCAGCCGCGCCCTGGCTTCCTATAAGGGCATGCTCAACGCCTGCCTGCGTCGTTTCCTGCGCGAGCGCGCGGCGCTCGAGGCTGCCGTGGCGGACAGCCCCGAGGCCCAATGGAACCACCCCGGCTGGTGGGTCAAGCAGCTGAGCGTGGCCTATCCGCGGGAATGGCGCGAGATCCTGGCTGCGGCCAATGTGCCCGCGCCGCTGACCCTGCGGGTCAATCGCCGCCGCGCCAGCCGCGAGCAGGTGTTGGCCGCCTTCCAGGCCGCCGGCTTGGCGGCCGAACCCGTGGGCCAGTCCGGCCTGGTACTGGCCACGCCCAAGCCGGTCACGCAACTGCCCGGCTTTGCCGAGGGCTGGTGGTCGGTGCAGGACGCCGGCGCGCAACTGGCGGCCGAACTGCTGGCGCCTGCCGACGGCATGCGGGTGCTGGACGCCTGCTCGGCCCCTGGCGGCAAGACCGCCCACCTGCTGGAGCTGGCCGATATCGACCTGCTGGCGCTGGATGCCGACGCCGACCGGCTGGCCCGCGTCGGGCAGAACCTGGACCGGCTGGGTCTGGCAAGCGATCGTGTCGAGTTGAAAGCGGCGGATGCGGCCGACCTGGACGCCTGGTGGGACGGCAAGCCGTTCGACGCCGTGCTGGCCGACGTCCCCTGCACGGCCTCGGGCATCGTGCGCCGCCATCCCGACATCCGCTGGCTGCGGCGCGAGAACGACGTGCGTCGCACGGCCACCCTGCAGGCCAGCATCCTGGACGCGCTCTGGCGCACCGTGGCGCCCGGCGGGCGGCTGCTTTACGTGACCTGCTCGATCTTCCCGATCGAGGGTACGCGCCAGGCGCTGGAGTTCATGCAGCGCCATCCGGAGGCGCAGCGCCTGGACGCGCCCGGCCAATTGCTGCCAGTTGCGGTCGATGCAACACCTGCGGCGCAGCGCGACGGGTTTTTCTACGCCTTGTTTGCCAAGCAGTCCTGAATCGCCAAGAATAGGGGGCATGACGTAGTTCCGGTGCCGTATGTCCATTATTCCGCGCTTATTTCTCGGGTTGTTGCTCGCATCTGCCTTGCTTTCCTTCGTGCCGGGCGGGCAGGCGCATGGGGCGGAACCCAAGGTCACCGAAGTTCGCCCGGCGGTTCGAGACGGCCAGCTCCAGATCGACGCGGACATCGAGTTCGAACTGAACTCGCAGCTGCGCGAAGCCGCCCAGCGCGGAGTGCCGCTGTATCTCACCGCCGACCTCACCGTCACGCGCGAACGCTGGTGGTGGTTCGACAAGTCCCTGGTCGACACGTCCCGCACCTGGCGCATCATCTACAACGCCCTGACCCGGCAATGGCGGGTGGGCGTGGGCGAACTGACCTTTCCAGTCGCCTCGCTGGATGACGCCATGGGGGTCATCCGGCATATCCGCAACTGGCCGGTGGCGGACGCCGCCGACTTCGATGCGGGCGTGCTGTACGGCGGCCAGTTGCGCCTGCGCCTGGATACGTCGCTGCTGCCGCGGCCCTTCCAGGTCAACGCCCTGAACAGCAGCTCCTGGGTACAGTCGACGCCGTGGATGGACTTCACGTTCGTGCTCAGCGACAAGGAGAAAGACCCGTCATGAGGCTTGTGCTTCGGCTGGCCCTGATGGTTGGCGCCGCAAGCGGCCTGGCATTGCTGGGGCTGTTGGCGTGGTCCACCGGCAATGCCTCGCGCTTTGCGCGCTACTACGACACGCTGCTGGTGCTGAATGGCATTTTTGCGCTGGCGCTCTTCATCTGGGTGGTGGCGCTGACCGTGAGGCTGGCGCGGCAGATCCGTCGACGCCAGTTCGGCGCGCGGCTGACGGCCCGTTTTTCCCTGGCGTTTGCGCTGATCGGCGTGGTGCCCGGCGCCCTGATCTACACCGTGTCGGTGCAGTTCATGTCGCGCTCGATCGAATCCTGGTTCAACGTGCGCGTGGACACGGCGCTGGAGGCGGGCCTGAACCTGGGCCGCGCCGCGCTGGATTCGCTGCTGGCCGACCTGGACGCGCGTGCGCGCTCCATGGCGATGGAACTGAACCGCAGTTCCGACAGCGGCGTGACGCTCGCCTTGACGCGGCTGCGCGAGGCCAACGGCGTGCAGGAAGCCATGGTCTTTACCGGCAGCGGGCGCATGATCGCGTTCTCCACCAGCCAGTACGGGCAATTGCTGCCCGCGATGCCGCCGTCCACCGTCATGAACCAGCTGCGGCTGGCGCGCGGCTACTCCGCCGCCGAGGCCGATGACCCGGTGACCCCCGGCGCTGAAGGCGGGCTGCACCTGCGGGTGGTGATTCCGCTGACCGGCCCCGACCGCTACGACAACCTGTTGGGACCGGCATCCGAACCGCGTTGGCTGCAGCTGCTGCAGCCGGTACCCGAGCAGATCGCCCACAACGCCAATCTGGTGCAGCAGGGTTTTCGCGACTACCAGGAGCTGGCGCTGTCGCGGCTGGGCTTGCGCAAGCTGTACGGCATCACCCTGACCCTGGCCTTGCTGCTGGCGGCCTTCGGCGCCATCGCGGTGGCGCTCTCATTGTCCAAGCGGCTGGTGCGCCCGCTGCTCAGCCTGGCGGGCGGCACGCAGGCCGTGGGCGTGGGCGACTACCGGCCCTTGCCCGAGCCGCCCGAGCGCGACGAAGTCGGCCAGCTCACGCGTTCGTTCAACGCCATGACACGCCAGCTCGACGAGGCCCGCCGCATGGTCGAGAGCAACCGGCAGCAGCTGGAACGCTCCAATGTCTATCTGGAAAGCGTGCTGTCGAACCTGTCCTCCGGGGTGCTGGTGTTCGACGAATCGTTCCGCGTCACCACCGTCAACCAGGGCGCCCAGACCATCCTGGGCGCGGACCTGCGCTCGGTGATCGGACGGCCGCTGGAAACCGTGGCCGGCATGCTGGAGTTCGCCAACATCGTGCGGCAGGCTTTTTCCGCCCACGCCGCGGTGGGGTCCGAGCGCCAGCACTGGCAGCAGCAATTCGAGATCGCCCCGGGCCAGGACGACGCGCCCGCTGGCTCGCAGCCCCTGACCCTGCTGGCGCGCGGCACGCATCTGCGCGTGGACGGGCGCGGCAACGGCTATCTGGTGGTGTTTGACGACATCACCGAAGTGATCTCGGCCAACCGGACCGTGGCCTGGGGCGAAGTCGCCCGCAGGCTGGCGCACGAGATCAAGAACCCGCTTACGCCGATCCAGCTATCGGCCGAGCGCCTGGCGATGAAGCTGGAGGGCAAGCTGCCTCCCGCCGAGGCCCAGATCGTGGCACGGTCTACCAATACCATCGTCAACCAGGTGGCATCGCTCAAGCAGATGGTGGACGACTTCCGCGAATATGCCCGCACGCCGCCGGCCGTGATGCAACGCATCGACTTCAACGCCCTGGTGGCGGACGTGCTGTCGCTGTACGGCTGGGAGCCCGAAGGCGGTTCGTCGCGCCTGGCCGAAAAGGCCCTGAATCTGGACGTGACGCTGGCGCCGGACCTGCCGCCCATCGAGGGCGATCCCACCCAGTTGCGGCAGGTGATCCATAACCTGATGTCCAATGCCCGCGACGCGATCGCCGAGCAGGGCGGGCAAGGGCGGGTCAGCGTGACCACGCAGCTCATGCGCAGCGAGCAGCCCGACCGGGCGGCCCATCAGGCGCTCAGGTTCACGGTCGCCGACACGGGCCCGGGCTTTCCTCCCCAGGTCATGCAGCGCGCGTTCGAGCCCTACGTCACCACCAAGTCCCACGGGACTGGGTTAGGATTGGCAATCGTACGCAAGATCGTGGAAGAACACGGCGGGCGTATAGACCTTGCGAACCGCAAGGAAGGGGGCGCGCGGATCTCCATATTGTTGACCCGGCTGGCTTCCGAGGCCGATACTATGGACGCGGCCGCGCAAGAAAAGGATAATGCGGCTACGCAATAGGTGGATGCTTTATGGCCAGAATTCTGGTGGTTGACGACGAAGTCGGTATACGCGAGCTTTTGTCGGAAATCCTATACGACGAAGGACACACGGTCGAGCTGGCTGAAAACGCAGCGCAAGCGCGCGCCGCACGCTTGCGCATGCGTCCTGACCTGGTGTTGCTGGACATCTGGATGCCGGACACGGACGGCGTCAGCCTGCTCAAGGAATGGGGCTCGCAAGGCCTGCTGGACATGCCCGTGATCATGATGAGCGGCCATGCCACCATCGACACGGCAGTCGAAGCCACGCGCATCGGCGCCATGGACTTCCTTGAAAAGCCGATCACGCTGCAACGCCTCCTGAAGACGGTCGCCGCCGGCCTGGCGCGCGGCCGCGCGCCGCATCCGGCGCCTGCCGCCGCGCATTCGGCCGTGGCCAGCCCCGCGGTGGCGCTGGAAGACGAACTCGATCCCCCGGTCCAGGCCGCCGCGCCGTCCAACGAAGTCCCCGTCACGTCCAACGGCCAACTGGGCAGCATTTCGCTGGACCAACCGCTGCGCGAGGCGCGCGACGAATTCGAGCGCATCTATTTTGAATACCACCTGGTCCGCGAAAGCCACAGCATGACCCGCGTGTCGGAACGCACGGGGCTGGAACGCACCCACCTGTACCGCAAGCTCAAGCAATTGGGCATCGAGTCCGCCCGCAAGCGGAGCTCATGAAGATCCTGATCATGGGCGCTGGTCGCGTAGGCACCAGCGTGGCCGAGAACCTGGTGTCCGAAGAGAACGACATCACGGTGATCGATTCGGATCCTGTCCAGCTCCAATACCTGCAAGAACACTTCGACCTGCGCGTCGTCCATGGCGACGGCTCGCAGGTTTCGGTGCTGGAGGCCGCTGGCGCCGCCGACACCGACCTGCTGATCGCCTGTGCGGCCTCGGATTCGGCCAATATGGTGGCCTGCAAGATCGCGCGCCAGCTGTTCAACATTCCCCGCCGCATTGCCCGCATCCGTTCGGTGGAGTTCGCCGAACACCCGGAACTCATGAGCGAAGAGGGCTTCTGCATCGACGCCCTGATCAGCCCCGAGCGCAGCGTCACCACCTATCTGCACAGCCTGATCGAATTTCCCGAGGCCCTGCAGGTGGTGGAGTTCGCCGAAGGCCGGGTCAGCGTCGTGACCGTGCGGGTCGGCGCGGGCAGCCCGATGGCCCATTCGCCGGTCGACAAGCTGCGCGACGTCTGGCCCGACGTGAAGGCGCGCGTGATCGACGTGCTGCGCGGCGGCAGGCCGCTGCGGGCCGGCAGCGGTACCGTCGTCGCCCCGGGCGACGAGGTGGTGCTGGTGGTGGACTCGCGCGATGCGCGCCGCGCCGTTCGGCAGCTGCGTGAGGCCGAGCGTGCCGTGCGTCGCGTGATGATCGCGGGCGGCGGCAACATCGGCCTGCGCCTGGCGCGCCAACTGGCCGAGGAAAAATACAGCGTCCGCATCATCGAGCGCGACCAGAAGCGCTGCGAATACCTGGCGACCCAATTGCCCGACAGCGTGCTGGTGCTGCACGGCAGCGGCACCGACGAAGCGTTGCTGGAACGCGAGAACATCGAGGACATGGACACCTGGCTGGCGCTGACCAGCGACGACGAGGACAACATCATGTCCTCGCTGCTGGCCAAGCGCCTGGGCGCGCGCAAGGTGATCGCGCTGATCAACCGCCAGGCCTACGGCGAGCTGATGCAGGGCAGCCATATCGACATCGCCGTGTCGCCATCCCAGGCCACCATGAGCGAACTCCTGCGGCATGTGCGCCGCGGCGACGTGGCAGCCGTGCACCGGCTGCGCCAGGGCGTGGCGGAAGCGCTGGAGGCCATCGCCCACGGCGACCGCTCCACCTCCAAGGTGGTGGGGCGCGCGGTCGGGCAGATCAGCCTGCCCAAGGGCGCCAGCATCGGCGCGCTGGTGCGGGAGGACGAAATCATCCTGCCGGACGCCGACACCGTGATCGAATCCGACGACCACGTCATCGTCTTCGTACCCTCGCGCCGGCAGATGCCGCGCGTGGAAAAGCTGTTCCAAGTCTCGGCGTCGTTCTTCTGATGCGCGCCGCCTCCTTCCTTCTGCGCGGGCCGCGCGCGGCCGGATAGCTCCATGAAGCGTGTCCTGGGCACTCTCTACATCCTGGGCCTGACGATGGTGATGTTCGCGCTCACCATGCTGATCCCGCTGACCGTCGCCTACGTGGGCGGCGACGGCGCGCGCGAGGCCTTCCTGGACGGGTTCCTGATCTCGGTGGGCATAGGCGGCGGCCTGGCCGCGATAACGCGCCGCGCCCGCTGCGAGCTGCGGGCGCGCGACGGCTTCGTGCTGGTGTCGGCCGTGTGGGCGGGCCTGCCCCTGCTGGCGGCCATTCCGCTGCTGCTCTACTTCCATGGCGCCGGCTTGCCGCTGTCGTTTACCGGCGCCTATTTCGAGGCCATGTCGGGCCTGACCACCACCGGCGCCACCGTCCTGACCAATCTGGACACCTTGCCCGCGTCGATCAACCTGTGGCGGGCCACGCTGATCTGGATCGGCGGCATGGGCATCCTGGTGCTGGCCGTGGCCATTCTGCCCCTGCTCGGTGTCGGCGGGCACCAGGTGGTGCGGGCGGAAACCCCCGGACCGATGAAGGACGAGCGGCTCACGCCGCGCATCGCCAGCACCGCCAAGGCGCTGTACGCGGTGTATTTCGTGTTCTCCATCCTGTGCTTCCTGGCCTACCGGGCGGTCGGCCTGTCGTGGTTCGAGGCTTGGTGCCACATGGCCACCACCATGGGCCTGGGCGGCTTTTCGACCTGGGATGACGGCTTCGCCCATTTCGATTCGGTCGCGGTGGAAATGGTGGCGATGGTGTTCATGCTGATCGCGGGCATCAACTTCGCCACCCACTTCAATGCCTTCCGCCAGCGCAGCGCGCGCGCCTACGTGCGGTGTCCGGAGGCGATCCCCTACCTGGTGGTGGTATTGGGAGTCGGGCTGGTCATCTCGGTGTTCCTGTTCCTGAAAGGGGTCTATGAAGACCCGCTGCAGGCGCTGCGCTACGGCATGTTCAACACGATTTCCATGGCGACCACCACGGGCTACGCCAATACCGACTTCGCGCAATGGCCGCTGTTCGCTCCGCTGACCATGCTGTTGCTGTCGGGTTTCGCCACGTCGGCCGGGTCGACCGGGGGCGGCATCAAGATGATCCGGGCGATCCTGCTGGTCAAGCAGGCGCGCAATGAGCTGGTCACAATGTTGCACCCGCACGCGGTCAGCCCGGTGCGCATCAATGGCCGCGCGGTCGAGACCCGCACCATGTCGTCGGTGCTGGCCTTTATGCTGTTCTACGGCCTTTCTATCGCCGTTTTCACCAGCCTGCTGCTCCTGTCCGGCCTGGATCCGATCACCGCCTTCTCGGCCGTCTTCGCCAGCGTCAACAACACCGGACCAGGCCTGGGGCCCGTCGGACCCATGGGCAACTTCGCCGTCCTGTCCGATTTCCAGATCTGGGTCTGCACCTTCGCGATGCTGATCGGGCGCCTGGAACTGCTGACGGTGCTGGTGTTGTTCACCCCTATTTTCTGGCGGAAATAGATAAGGGATAACCCTTATAAGGGTTGTCCCACCCCCTCTTGAAAGCCCCTTGAGCGCTTGCTTTCCGGCTGCCGCAGCCCGGGAGGCCGCGCCATTTCTATGCCGTGAGCGCTCGCTCACTTTCCTTCACAGGGAAAAACCGATTGCTTCGTGATGTTGCACATAAATGTCACGATTTTCCATCTTCTTGCCACAAAACAGCGGCTATCATGCGTGCACAAGCTGCCGTCTAGTGCCCCCCGGGCTGTTTCCGGGCTTCAAGGTCGAACGGCGCACACCCTCATCAAACATTCAGAAAGGAGTCCGAGATGGAACAGATCCCGTTCATTTCGTCGGCCCCCAACACCCTGGGCATCGAGCTCGAGCTGCAACTGATAGACCCGCGCAGTTTTGACCTGACCGCAGCCTCGGACGAGCTGCTGGCCCAAATGGCCAACCACCCCATCGCCGACCGCGTTAAACCGGAAATCACGCGGTCCATGATTGAACTGAATTCCTCGGTGCACGAGCACCCCATGGGCCTCTTGGCCGAGATGCGCGAAATGCGCGACGCCCTGATCGAAGCGGCGGACGCCGTGGGCGTATCGGTCGCTGGCGGGGGCGCCCACCCCTTCATGCGTTGGCAGGAACGGTCCATTTCGGACACCCCGCGCTTCCAGTACCTGGCCGAAATGTACGGTTACCTGGCGCGTCAATTTACGGTCTTCGGCCAGCACATCCACCTGGGCGTCAAGAGCGGCGACGATTCCATCAAACTGTTGCGCCGCCTGTCGCCCTATGTGCCGCACTTTATCGCCCTGTCGGCCTCGTCGCCCTATTGCGAGGGGGTGGACACCTTGTTCTCGTGCTCGCGCCTGAACGCGGTGAACAGCTTCCCGCTGGCCGGGCACATGCCGCCCGAAGTGAAGGACTGGTACCAGTTCGAGGCCCATCTGGCGCAGCTGCGCGCCTATGGCCTGGCGGAAAGCATCAAGGACCTGTACTGGGACATCCGCCCCAAGCCGGAATTCGGCACGGTCGAAATCCGCGTGTGCGACACGCCGCTGACGGTCGAACGGGCTTGCCAGCTGGCGGCTTTTGCCCAGGCGCTGGCGGTGCTGCTGATGCGCGAGGGCGACCCCGGCGACGGCGCCTGGCTGTCCTACCGCAGCAATCACTTCCAGGCTTGCCGCTTCGGCCTGCAGGGCAGCTACGTGACGCCGGACGGCCAGCGCCTGCGGCTGATGGACCACCTGCGCAACCTGTTCCAGCGCCTGATGCCGGTGGCTGAAGAGCTGGGCACGGGCGACATGATCGCCGCCCTGCGCGATGAATCCATGCGCAGCGGCAACGATTCCCGCTGGCTGCGCAGCCAGTTCCACCGCTTGCGCGACCTGCCGTTGGTGGTGGAGGCCATGTCGAACGCCTGGCGCGGCGTGGCTTCGCCCGGCGTAGGGCCCGCAGAACCGACGGCGGTCCTGAGGCGCCGCATTCGTGCAACCTCCGAGCCTATGTCGGCGTTGCCGGCTTCCGAGCCCGGGGTCAGCGTGCCGATGCCGGAACGCCTGCACTAGACGGGAAGGCCGGCGCCCGCAAAGCGCCGGCTCTGCCGGTCAGCCTGCGGCCCAGGTCAGGGCGCGCGGTGCCGGCCGCCAATCGCGCTGACCGACAGCCGGGTTTCACCGGCCACGGTGCGATGCGCCGCGGCGCGCCAGGCGTGGCCGTAGGCGACTTCGATACTCAGCACGATCAGGCCGTCGGGCCGGCGCTGTGCTTCCAGCGCGGCGCCGAGGCGATCGCGCCAGTCGCGGCCCACCAGGCCGCCGCGCCGGCCTTCGGCCGGGTTGCCGCCCAGCGCGCGTACGTCCTGCAGCAGCTTTTCCGGGCTGCGGTAGGTCAGGGTCAGGATCTCCTGGTCCATGACCGGATCCGCGAAGCCGTTTTCCACCAGCAGGTCGCCGAAATCATGCATGTCCACGAAGGACGGCGTAGCCGTGCGCAGGCCGGCGTCGTCCAGGGCCTGGCGCAGTTCCCGCAGCGTGGCCGGCCCAAGACAGGAGAACATCGCCAGTCCGCCCACTTTCAGGATGCGCCGCCATTCCGCCAGCACGGCGTGCGGAGCGCGGTGCCAGTGCATGGCCAGGTTGGACCACACCAGTTCCAGCGATTCGGGCGCCAGGCCCGTCGCCGCCAGGTCGGCGTTGACGAAGGCAGGGGCGGCCGGGCCGCGGCGCGCCAGCTTGCCGATCCAGGCCGACAGGCCGGCAGGGGCATGGCGCTTGCGCGCCTGTTCCAGCAGCGGTTCGCAGTTGTCCAGCCCGGTATAGGCGGCGTCGGGATAGCGTTCACGCAGCAGCGGCAGGTTGTCGCCCGCGCCGCAGCCCGCGTCCAGCATGGCTTGCGGCTGGACCCGGATGTATTGCAGGCGGCCCAGCATGCGGCGGGCGATTTCCCCGTACAGGAACTGGGCCTCGGCCAGGTCGCCGCGGCGGGCGAATTGCCGGGGCACGTCGGCGCTGACGATGGGCAGGGAGGGGAGCGTTGCGGATTCTGGCAGGGACATTTCGGTCGCACCCGCGTCTGCAACGCGGGCGGATCATGGTTTCATGAGGGATGGCATCCATTATTGCGCATCCCGGCCGCGGCTTCCGATTGCCCCTACGGGTCATGGGGCGGTGGCTGCTGTCGCGCGTCGGTTGCGACTGCCCCTTGTGCGGCGCCCGGGTGGCGGGTGCTAGGCTTTGCGCGGGCTGCGAGGCGGATATCTGCGGCGATGCTCTCCGCCGGGCCGATAGTGGGGTGGTCGCGCGTCGCCCTGCAGCGCCACGCTGTCCTCGTTGCGCCCTGCGGTTGCGCCCGGATGCGCCGCACTGCGCCGCCTGCCTGGGCGCGCCCCGGACGTTTTCGCGCACGATTGCCGCCTTTGACTACGCGCCGCCCGCCGACACCTTGATCCTGATGCTGAAGACCCGGCTGCGCCTCAGCATGGCGCCGGTGCTGGCCCGGATGATCGCGGCTGCCGTGGCCCGAGACGGGCCTGCGCCGGAAGGCGCCTTGCTGGTGCCCGTTCCCGCCAGCCGCGCATCGCTGCGCCAGCGCGGCATGAATCCGGCCGGTGAAATTGCGCGCAGCCTGGCGGCGGAGCTGGGGCTGCCGCTGGCGCGCGGGCTGCTGCGGCGCCGGCGCGAGACGCCCCGGCAGACCGCGCAGGGCCGCCAGGCCCGCCGGCTCGGGGCGCAAAACCTGTTTTATTGCGTGGGCGACGTAAGCGGCCGGCAGCTGCTATTGGTGGACGACGTCATGACCACCGGCAGCACCGCCAACGCGGCCGCCGCTGCGCTGCTGGCAGCAGGAGCTGCGGATGTCACGGTGCTGGTGGCGGCGCGCACGCCCTGAGCCGGCCCCCAGGTAAATCGGCGACAATTCCCGGTGCGCGGCGACGTTTCCGCCGCAAGCCGTCCCGAGTCCCTAGCGCCATGTTCCACGTCATCCTTGTTTGTCCTGAAATCCCGCCCAATACCGGCAACGCCATCCGCCTGTGCGCCAATACGGGCGCGCAATTGCACTTGGTTCGTCCCTTGGGCTTCGAGCTCGACGACGCCCGCATGCGCCGCGCCGGCTTGGATTACCACGAATGGCAGCCCGTCCGCGTGCATGACACGCTGGAGGAGGCTTTGGCCGATACCGGCGCCGCGCCGTCCAGCATCTACGCGCTGACCACGCATGCGCAACGCAGCGTGGCGGATATCGGCTTCAAGCCGGGCGACGTGTTCGTATTCGGCCGCGAAACTTCGGGCCTGTCGGAAGAACATCAGGCGATGTTCCCGCCCCAGCAGCGCCTGCGCCTGCCGATGCGCGCTGGCCAACGCAGCCTGAACCTGTCGAATGCCGTCGCCGTGACGGTGTTCGAGGCCTGGCGTCAGCAGGGGTATGAAGGGGGAGTGTGACGGCGGCGCGCTGAAGCCGGCGCGCCTGGCCCGTCACGGCTGGGCTGCAATCAATCCAGCGACAGATTCAGCTTCTCGATCACCTGGTCCCAGCGCGCCTTTTCATTCTTGATGCGGGCGGTCAGGGCTTCCGGCGTGGACGGCGCGGGGGTGAAGTACTGCAGCGCCAGCTGCTTGCGCACCGCTTCGCTGCCGATGATGCGCGCCAGCTCGCTGTTGAGCCGTTCGACGATGGGCGTGGGCGTACCGGCGGGAACCAGCACGGCATTCCAGGAAATGGCTTCAAAGTCCGGATAGCCCTGGGATGCCATCGTCGGCACGCCCGGCAGCGCCTCGCTGGGCTGCAGGCTGGTCACGGCCAGCAGCTTCACCTTGCCGTCGCGGGCCTGGGGCACGGCGATGGCGGGCACCATGAAGCCGGCCTGGACATCGCCGCCGATGATGGCCGAGATGACCTGCGGGAAGCCGGAATAGGGGATGTGCGCCAGGTCCACGCCGGCGCTTTCCTTGAACATTTCCATCGCCAGATGGGCCGAGCTGCCCGGGCCCACGGAACCGTAGTTCAGCGAATTGCCGCGGCCCTTCACCAGCGCGACGAAGTCCTTGACGTTATCGACCTTCAGGCTGCTGGGCACGACCAGCACGTTGGGGCTGGTGCCCACCAGCGATACCGGCTGCAGGTCGCGCAGCGGGTCATAGCCCAGCGTCTTTTTGTACAGCGTGGGGGCGGTGACCAGCGGGCCGTTGATCGTGTAGAGCAGCGTGTAGCCGTCCGGCTTGGCCTGCGACACGATGCGCGTGCCGATGTTGCCGCCGGCGCCCGGCTTGTTGTCGATCACGATGGGCTGGCCCAGCGCCTGCGACAGCGGTTCCGAGATGGTGCGCGCCAGGATGTCGGGCGACGAGCCGGGCGGGAAGGGCACGACCATGTGGATCGGACGGTCGGGCCAGTCGGCATGGGCGGCGGCGGGCAGGATGGCGGCCAGGCTCAGGCACAGGCCGCGTAGCAGCGGGCCGACCCGGAACTTGCGGGTTTGCGTCATGAAGGATGTCTCCTCGGGGTTGTGCGTGGTATTTGTTTTTGGGGCGGCTCAGCGGGGCCGGTTGTCCGGCGACGCGTCCGGCTGGCTGGCTATCCCGCTTTCGTAGCGGGCGTCGCGCGCCAACAGGGCGGACACGGCCGTCATTGGGGCCACGCCGTCGAACAGCACGGCGCAGACGGCTTCGGTGATGGGCAGTTCGACCCCGATGGCGCGGGCGCGGTCCAGCGCGGCGCGCGCGCAGCGCACGCCTTCGGCCGTGATGCCGCTGGCCAGGATGTCGGCCAGCTTGCGCCCGGCGCCGATCTCCAGGCCCACGCGGCGGTTGCGCGACAGCTCGCCTGTCGCGGTCAGGACCAGGTCGCCCAGGCCGGTCAGCCCGGCGAAGGTCTCGGCCTGCGCGCCCAGCGCCACGCCGAAGCGGGTCATCTCGGCCAGGCCGCGGGTGATCAGCGCGGCGCGGGCATTGGTGCCCAGGGCCAGGCCGTCGCCAATGCCGCAGGCGACCGCGATCACGTTTTTCAGCGCGCCGCCCACTTCCACGCCCACCAGGTCGGTGCTGGCGTAGACGCGCAGCGCCGCGCCGTGGAAGGCGGCAGTGGTGGCATCGCGCAAGGCGGGGCTGTCGCTGGCCACGGTCAGCGCGACCGGCAGGCCCTGCGCGACTTCGCGCGCGAACGAGGGGCCCGACAATGCGCCGCCGGTGGCGCCAGGCAGGGCCTCGCGCATGATTTCATGGGGCAGCCTGGCCGTGTCGGCTTCAAAGCCCTTGCACGTCCAGACGATGGGAGTGTCCTGCAATCCCAGCGCGGGCAGCCGGCGGGACAGCTCGCCGCAGATGGCGGTCAAGCCGGCCACGGGCACGCCCAGCACGATCAGCCGGCGCGCGCCGTCTTCTTGCAGGCTGCGCAGCGTGGCGTCGAGATCGGAGGAGATATTCAGTGCCTGCGGCAGGGCGATGCCCGGCAGGTAGCGCGCGTTTTCGTGCGAGGCGGCCATGTCGGCGGCCTGCGCGGCATCGCGCGCCCAGAGTACGGTGGCGTGGCGGCGGCTGGCAGCCGCCGCCAGCGCGGTGCCCCAACTTCCCGCACCCAGGACGGCGACGCGCAGGCGTGGCTCGATGGGATTTTTCATCGCCGAGCCGCCTCAAGATGAAAAGCGCCCCCACGGGGGGCAGCAAGCCGAAGGCGCAGCGTGGGGGCTCTTTTCATTGGACGCCGCGGCTGCTTTACTGGCGGGTCGCGCCGGGGGGCAGGATGATGCCCGAGTCGCTGCCGTTGCCGTTGGCGGCGCTTTGCTGCTGTTGCAGCTCGGCCAGGCGCTGCTCGTACAGGGCCTGGAAGTTCACTTCGGTCAGGTGCAGCGGCGGCATCGAGGTGCGGGTGATCGCGTCGGCGATGTTGGCGCGCAGGTAGGGGTACAGCATGGTCGGGCAGACGATGCCCAGCAGCGGGTCGAGCTGTTCTTCGGGGATGTTGGCGGCCTCGAAGATGCCGGCTTGCGTGCCTTCGACCAGGTACACGACCTTTTCATTGATGCGGGTGGTGACGGTGACGGTAACCGTGGTTTCGAACACGGTTTCAGCCAGGCGCTGGCCACCCACGGTGATGCTTACCTCGACCTGGGGCGCTTCCTGTTCCAGGAAGACGTGGGGCGCATTCGGCATTTCCAGCGAAAGGTCTTTCAGGTAGACGCGCTGCAGATTGAACGAGGGCGCGTTGCCGCCTTCTTGCTGGGTGTTTTGGTCTTGATCAGCCATGAGTGTTTCCGTTGGTGGGAGGGGCAAAAAGGGGGCGATTTAGCTGGCCAGCATGGGGGCAAGGCCACCCGAGCGGTCCAGGGCCATCAGGTCGTCGCAACCGCCGACGTGGGTATCGCCGATGAAGATCTGCGGGACGGTGCGCCGGCCGGTGCGTTCGATCATGACGTCGCGCTGGGACGGGTCCCGGTCGATCTGGATGATTTCCAGGTCGGTCACGCCGCGCTGCTCCAGCAGGGCTTTGGCGCGGGCGCAATAGGGACAATAGTCCTTGCTGTACATGACGACTTTATTCATGGGCGCTCCTGTGAGTACAAGAATAGGTAGATGGGGGCGCGGCCCCAGGCTTCAACCCTTCTGGGTCACGGGCAGGCTGGCGGCCGACCAGGCGCGCATGCCGCCTTCCAGCGGCACGACATCGGCGAAACCCTGGGCGCGCAGCTTGGCGGCGGCGCGGGCAGAATCGCGGCCATTGTCGCAAACCACGACCAGCGGCTTGTTCTTGGGCAGCGAGGCGGCCTTTTGCTCCAGATCGGCCGCCGGCACGTTGCGGGCCTGGGCGATGTGGCCGGCCTGGAACTGTTCGGCGGGACGGACGTCGACCCATACGGCCTGGCGCTGGTTGACCATCTGGATGGCCTCGGTCGTGCTCACGGCCGAACCGGTGCGGCCTTTGCGCAGGGCGGGGATGGCCAGCATGATGCCGGAGATCACGGCAACGGCGACGATGAAGACGTTGTTTTTATCGATCAAGAATTGCAAAAGGTCCACGGGGCATCCTGAAGTGCGGCGACTAGCCTGGTATAGGCGAACCCTGATGCGCCGCGCCGCAGAAATGGGCGGGTGCGCCGGGGCAAAATCAAGGGCAAAATCGCTCAATTATAAAATGAGCGCATTCCTTCACTTTAACCCGCGTTACAAGCGTCCCAAATCATGCACAAACTCGTTCTGATGCGCCACGGCGAAAGCCAGTGGAATCTGGAAAACCGCTTCACCGGTTGGACCGACGTCGACCTCACCGAGACCGGCCGCGAACAGGCCCGCAAGGCCGGCGAACTGCTCAAGAAAGAAGGCTTCACCTTCGATCTGGCCTACTCGTCGCTGCTCAAGCGCGCCATCCGCACCCTGTGGATCGCCCTGGACGCCATGGACGCCATGTACACCCCGGTCGGCGTGACCTGGCGCCTGAACGAACGTCACTACGGCGCGCTGCAAGGCTTGAACAAGGCCGAAACCGCCGCCAAGTACGGCGACGAGCAAGTGCTGATCTGGCGCCGCGCCTACGCCATCGCCCCGGAACCGCTGGCGCTGGACGACGAACGCCATCCGCGTTTCGACAAGCGCTACGCCAAGGTGCCGGCCGACCAGCTGCCCGCCACCGAATGCCTGAAGGACACCGTGGCCCGCGTGCTGCCGTTCTGGAACGAATCCATCGCCCCGGCCATCCGCGCCGGCCGCAATGTCCTGATCGCGGCCCACGGCAACAGCCTGCGCGCCCTGATCAAGCACCTGGACAACGTGTCGGACGAGGACATCGTCAACCTGAATATTCCCACCGGCCAGCCGCTGGTGTACGAATTGGATGATGACCTGCGCCCGATCCGCCACTATTATCTGGGCGATGCCGCCGAGATCGAGGCGGCCATGGCTGCGGTGGCAGCCCAGGGCAAGGCTAAGAAGGACTGATATTCCTATGCGTCGCGCGGCAGGGTTGTTGTTGGCGGTCATGTTGACCGGTGGAGCGCTGTCGGCTCGCGCCGCGCCCAACGACCTTGCCGGCCGCCAGTCCGACGCGGAAAAGCAGCAGGCCGCCTTGCGCGACCGCATCGAGAACCTGCAAAAGGATATCGATGACCGCGAGGCCGCCCGCAAGGAAGCCGCCGACGCGCTCAAGCAGTCCGAGTCGGCGATTTCCAAGATCAACCTGCGCCTGCGGGAGCTGGCCGAGGCCAACCGCCAGGCGCAGGCCGACCTGACCGGCCTGGAAAAGCAGATCGGCGCCCAGCAGGCGGTGCTGGCCAAGCGCCGCACCGAACTGGCCGAACAGCTGCGCACCCAGTACACCAGCGGCCTGTCGCCCTGGACCGCCCTGTTGTCGGGCGACGATCCCCAGGTGCTGGGGCGCAACCTGGGCTATCTGGATTATGTGTCGCAGGCCCGCGCCCAGGCCGTGCAGGCCCTGCGCGAGGACATCGAGCGCCTGGCCGCCCTGCAGGGACGCGCCGACGCCCGCCGCGCGGAAATCGAAAAAGTCGTGGCCGAGACCTCCGAGCAGAAGACCGCGCTGGTCGGTCAGCAAAAAGAGCGCGCCACGCTGCTGGCCCAGCTGGAAGGGCAGATCGCCGCCCAGCGCGCCGAAGCCAACAAGCTGGGCCGAGATGATCAGCGCCTGTCGCGGCTCATCACCGATCTGGATGCGGCCATCGCCAAGCAGATCGAGGACGCCCGTCGCGCCGAGGAAGCGCGCAAGCGGGCCGAGGAAGTGCGTCGCGCGGAAGAAGCGCGCCGCGCCGCCGAGGAAGCCAAAAAACGCGCCGACGCCGAGCGCCGCGCCGCCGACGAGGCCCGCAAGAAGGCCGAGGCTGACCGCAAGCTGGCCGCAGACAATGCCAAGCAGGCCGCCGACAACGCCAAGCGCGAGCGCGACGCCCGTGACGCCCGCGATGCCGCCCAGGCGCGCGAACAGGTCGAAGCCGCCTCGCGCCAGAACCGCGGTCCCGTGGCCGTGGCCGACCCGGATGCCGCCGGACTGCGCCCGGCCGAGCAGAAGCAATCCCGGCTGACCACGCCCGAACCGCCGCCTCAGGCCAAGCCCGCGGAACCGCCCCGGAAGGCGGAACCTATAGAGGAAAAACCCGCTCCAAGCCGTAGCGAGCCTGCGCAGCAAACCCAGACCGCGCGCGCCGCGCCGGCGGTGGGCGGCGGCAACGGCTTGCGCCACGGGCTGTCCATGCCGGTGCGCGGCCAGGTGCAGGGGCGCTTCGGGGTCGACCGTCCGGATGGCGGCGTATGGCGCGGCGTGGTGCTGCGCGCCGCCGAAGGCACGCCGGTCAAGGTGGTGGCCCCCGGCACGGTGGTCTACGCCGATTGGCTGCGGGGTTTTGGCAACCTCATCATTGTGGATCATGGGCAGCAATACCTGACCGTCTATGCTTACAACCAAAGTCTGCTCAAACGGGTGGGAGATTCGGTGACGGGTGGCGATACCATCGCCACGGTCGGGGCGACCGGCGGCCAAGTGGAATCCGGCCTATACTTTGAAATTCGCCATCGTGGCGCTCCTGTGGATCCGGCACAATGGCTGGCGCAGTAGATTGATGTCGTTGGTAATTACCAAACCCCATCGGCGAAAACAAAATTCGGGAAGTGTGCATGGGCACTCGTAAGTTTCGCGGTTTCGGTCTGATTGCCATCGGTGCGGTGGCTGGTGTGTTGCTCAGCGTAGGCGTGACCGCGGTCGCCCAGCGCGGCAGCCCTCTGCCACTGGACGAACTCAGGCAGCTGAGCAATGTGTTCGCCGCCATCAAGAACAACTACGTCGAGGCCGTCGACGACAAGACCCTGATCGACAATGCCATCTCCGGCATGGTGTCGAACCTCGACCCGCACTCGGCCTACCTGGACGCCGATGCCTTCCGCGAAATGCAGACGGCCACGCAAGGCGAGTTCGGCGGCCTGGGCATCGAGGTCGGCGCGGAAGACGGCTTCGTGAAGGTCATCTCGCCCATCGAAGACACGCCCGCGGCCCGTGCCGGCGTGATGGCTGGCGACCTCATCATCAAGATCGACGACACGCCCACCAAGGGCATGACGCTCAACGATGCCGTCAAGCTGATGCGTGGCGCGCCCAAGTCGCCGATCACGCTGACCATCATGCGCGCCGACCGTCCGCAGCCCATCGTGCTGAAGATCGTGCGCGACATCATCAAGGTGCGCAGCGTGCGCAGCAAGATGCTGGACAACGGCATCGGCTACGTCCGCGTCGCCCAGTTCCAGGAAAAGACCGGCGCCGACCTGGCCAAGCAATTGAAGGACCTCGGCGCCAAGGAAGCCCCCAAGGGCCTGGTGCTGGACCTGCGCAACGACCCGGGCGGCCTGCTGACCAGCGCCATCGGCGTGTCCGGCGCGTTCCTGCCGCCCGACTCGGTGGTGGTGACCACCGACGGCCGTACTCCGGACGCCCGCCACAAGTACCTGGCCACGCCTTCGGAATACGCCCGCGGCGAAAGCAACTACCTGGCCGGCCTGCCGGCCTGGACCAAGACCGTGCCGATGGTGGTGCTGGTGAACGTGGGCTCCGCCTCGGCGTCCGAGATCGTGGCCGGCGCGCTGCAGGACCACAAGCGCGCCAAGGTCCTGGGCAACCGCACCTTCGGCAAGGGCTCGGTGCAGGTGATCCTGCCGCTGTCCGAAACCACTGCGGTCAAGCTGACCACCTCGCGCTACTTCACCCCGAGCGGCCGCTCGATCCAGGCCACCGGCATCGAACCCGACTACGTCGTGGCCGACACCGCCGAAGGCGACCTGTTCCGCCTGCCGCGCGAAGCCGACCTGCAGCGCCACCTGTCCAACCAGCAGACGGCCAACGAAGTGAAGTCCAGCGCCGGCGAAGACAACGCCGATGTGCCGGCCAAGGTGTTCGAATTCGGCGGCAAGGACGACTTCCAGCTGCAACAGGCCCTGAACGTGCTGGCCGGCAAGCCGGTGCAGAAGGGTTCGGCCCGCGCCCAGGCCAAGGCTGATGCCAAGGCCGGCGGCGGTACGCCCCAGCGCATGAAGATCACGCCGACCGGAGTCGAGCCCAGCAAGGACAAATGAACGACGAGCAACTGCTGCGCTACGCCCGCCACATCCTGCTCGACGAGCTGGGAATCGAAGGGCAGGAAAAACTGCTGGCGGCGCGTGTGCTCATCGTGGGGGCGGGCGGACTGGGTTCCCCCGCCGCCCTCTATCTGGCCACTGCCGGCGTGGGCGACATCACCCTGGCCGATGACGATGTCGTCGAGCTGAGCAACCTGCAACGCCAGATCCTGCACACCACCGCCAGCGTCGGCCGCCACAAGGCCGAGTCGGGGCGGGACATGCTGGCGGCCTTCAATCCGCAGACCCGGGTCCATGCCCGCGTCGAGCGCCTGGAAGGCCAGGCCCTGTCCGACGCCGTCGCCCAAGCGGACCTGGTGCTGGACTGCACCGACAACTTCACCACCCGCCACGCCATCAACCGCGCCTGCGTGCAGCACCGCAAGCCACTGGTATCAGGCGCGGCCATACGCTTCGACGGCCAAGTCAGCGTCTATGACCTGCGCGACGACAACGCGCCCTGTTACCACTGCCTGTTCCCGGAAGCGGACGACGTCGAGCAAGCCAATTGCGCCACGATGGGCGTGTTCGCCCCGGTCGTCGGCATCATCGGCAGCATGCAGGCCGCAGAGGCCCTGAAACTGCTGTCCGGGGTGGGCGAAAGCCTGTCCGGCCGCCTGCTGTGGCTGGACGTGCGCACCATGCAATGGCGCAGCGTCAACGTCCAGCGCGACCCGGAATGCGCCGTCTGCGGCCATCGCGGGCACTGATTTCCTGCCCGGGATTGGCCCCGCGGACAATATTAAAGGCTTGAAATACCTGCTATAACGCCAGCCAGCCTACCCGAAAGCGGGTAGATGGCCAGGGACGTGACCGCGTGGATACAGCACTGAAGTTCAGTTTGCCCAAATGGCGCCTGACGCGTTGGCTGACGCATTCCGGGCACGACACCCCTGCGGACATCCGTTCGGCCCTGATCGCCAGCTTGTTCGGCACGCTGCCCATTTTTGCCGGCGGCGTCATCAACACCCTCATGATCTCCGGCGTGGTCGCCTGGCGCCGCCCCGAGCCGCTGTACCTGTCCTGGCTGGCGATGGAGGTGATACTGGCCCTGGTCCGCGTGCTGATCCTGCGGTCCGCCTTGCGCGCCGCGCCCAAGGGCGGCAATACCCATACCGATATCTACATCCTGCTGGCGCTGCTGTGGGCGTTCAGCGTGGGCTACGGCGTCTTCGTCACCTTCATCAACGGCGACTGGCTGGCCGCCACCCTGGCCGGCGTGTCCTGCGGGGCCATGGCCGGCGGCATCTGCTTCCGGAACTACGGCGCGCCGAGGCTGGTCGGCGCCATGATCTTCCTGAGCCTGGGGCCGATGTGCCTGGGCGCGGCCTTCACCGGCGAATACGTCACAGCCATCGTCTTCATCCAGATTCCGTTCTACCTGGTCAGCATGAGTGTCGCCTCGCACCGGCTCAACCGCATCCTGGTGTCGACCATGCTGGCCGAGCGCGACAGCGAACGTCGCGCCAGCGAAGACGCGCTGACCGGTCTGGCCAACCGCGCCGGCCTGCAGGCCGCGCTGGAGCGCGTCTGCGCCAGCGCGCGCGGCCAGGACAGTTCTGCGGCGCTGTTGTACATGGACATGGACGACTTCAAGCTCATCAACGACACCTACGGCCATGCTGCCGGCGACCAGGTGCTGATGACCATCGCCCAGCGCATGCGCTCCATGTTGCGGGTGGACGACGTGGCCGCGCGGATTGGTGGCGACGAGTTCATCGTGCTGGTGACCGGCATTGACGCCACGGCCGCGCTACGGCTGGGCGAGCACCTGCTGCATGACGCTTCCCAGCCGATCACGCTGGCGGATGGCACGCGGGTCAGTGTCGGCCTGTCCATCGGCATTTCCATTGTGTCCGGCGCCAACCGCAGTCCGGAAGCTGCCTTGCATTCCGCCGATGCCGCCCTCTACCGGGCCAAGGCGCAGGGCGGCCGCTGTTGCGCCGTGGCGGGGGCGGAAGAGGCCGAAAAGACCGTCCGGGACGACGAACCCGCCGTCGCCTGATCCGCCCGGTTCGCGTAATCCATCAAGCCTGAACCCGATCTGGAAGCGGCTTCTTTCTCAAAAGTTATCAGATAACCTGAGAAGTGTGCCTATAATGCCCGGATGCTGACCAAGAGCCTCACCCTGACCGAACAGGTCGCCCGCCAGATCGCCGCCGACATCGCCGGGGGCGCCTATCCCGTCGGCGCCAAGCTGCCGGCGGGCCGCATGCTGGCCGAGCAATACGGCGTCAGCGCCGCGGTCATCCGCGAGGCCACCGAACGCCTGCGAGCCCAGGGTCTGATCCAGAGCCGGCAGGGTTCCGGCAGCACCGTGTTGTCGCGCACGGGCGCGCAGGGCTTCCAGCTTTCCGCCGGCATCGCCGTGGACCGCAAGCAGTTGGCCGGGGTCTACGAATTGCGCATGGAGCTGGAAGGCGGCGCGGCCGCGCTGGCTGCGCTGCGGCGCGACGATGCTGACCTGGCCGCCATGGCGTGCGCCCTGGCTGACCTGGGATCGCATCTGGAAGACCCGGAGCAGGGCGTGGAGCACGACATCGCCTTTCACCGCGCCATTGCCGCCGCCACGCACAACAGCTGCTACCAGGACCTGTTGCAGTACCTGAACCTGCAGCTCAGGCTGGCGGTCAGCACTGCGCGCAGCAACAGCCGCCTGCAGGCCGGTTTGACGGCCGCCGTGCACCAGGAGCACGTGGCCGTGTTCGAGGCCATCCGCGCGCGCGATCCCGAACGGGCGCGGCACGCCGCCGCCCGCCATCTGCAACAGGCGGCCAGCCGCCTGCAACTCGATCTTCTCTCTCCCGCCGCAAGGCAGACATCATGACCGCATCCGACTTTACGCAACGCCTGGTCCAGGCCCTGGGCCCCGATACCGTCATCACCGCCGAGGCCGACATTGCGCCCTGGCTGTCCGACTGGCGCGGCCTGTACAAGGGCAACGCGCAGGCGGTGGTGCGCCCGCGCACAACCGCCGAGGTCGCCACTTGCCTGGCGCTGTGCCAGGAGGCAGGCGTGCCGGTAGTGCCGCGCGGCGGTAACACCGGCCTGTGCGGCGGGGCCACGCCGGATGCCGCCGCGGGCAATGTGGTGCTGAGCCTGGACCGCATGAACGCCGTGCGCTCCATCGACACCATCGCCAACACCATGGTGGCCGAGGCGGGCGCGATCCTGGGCAATTTGCGCCGTGCCGCGCAGGACGCCGGCCGCCTGCTGCCGCTGAGCCTGGCCGCGGAAGACTCCAGCCAGATCGGCGGCAACGTTGCCACCAACGCCGGCGGCGTGAACGTGGTGCGTTACGGCATGGCGCGCGAACTGGTGCTGGGCCTGGAAGCGGTGCTGCCCACGGGCGAGATCTTCCACGGCCTGCGCACGCTGCGCAAGGACAACACCGGCTATGACCTCAAGCAATTGCTGATCGGCTCCGAGGGCACGTTGGGTGTCATTACCGCCGTCGCTTTGCGATTGTTCCCGCGCACTGATGTGCGGTCGGTGGTGCTGGCCGCCGTCGAGTCGCCGGCGCAGGCCCTGCAACTGTTCGAGATCCTGTTCGAACAATGCGGTGCGCGGCTGCAGGCGTTCGAGTACTTCTCGGGCGACTGCCTGGATCTGGTGCTGGCGCACGCCGCGGGTGTGCAGGAACCTTTTGACCAGCGCTATCCGGCCTATGTGCTGGTGGAGCTGGCGGACACGGCCGATGAGGCCGCGCTCAATGGCCTTGTTGAAAACGTGATCGGCACGGCGCTGGAACGCGGCCTGTGCCTGGACGCAGCCGTGTCGGCGTCGCTGGCGCAATTGCAGGCGCTGTGGAAGCTGCGCGAGGAAATCTCCGAAGCCCAACGCGCCGACGGCCCGCACCTGAAGCACGACGTGTCGCTGCCGATCGAACGCATTCCCGACTTCATGGAATCCGCCGAGGCCCGCGTGCGCGCGCTGTACCCGGACATCCGCCCCTTCATCTTCGGCCACTTCGGCGACGGCAACCTGCACTACAACCTGTCGCGCCCGGCCGGAGCCGATCGCGACTGGGTGGCGGTGCATGGGGCGGCGATCACTGATGCGGTGCTGGATGAGGTCAATCGCTATGGCGGGAGCATTTCGGCAGAACACGGAATCGGGCAGCTGAAGCGGGATCATTTCCTGCATAGCAAGGACGCGCTGGAGTTGCGGTTGATGCGGGAAATCAAGGCTGTATTGGATCCTGCGGGGATTATGAATCCGGGGAAGTTGCTGTAGTTTTTTTTGGGTTGTTTTTGAGCGGGGCTTCGGCGGTGTGCATGAGCGAAGCTTCGTAGGCCGCACGGCGGTGCGGGCGGCATGGCGGCGAGCGCCCACGATTGCGGTCCGGAGCGTTCGCTCCGGACTGCCCCTTCGTCATCTTCGTCACCGCCTTCGGCGGTTCCTTCAGATTCCCTCGGGCGCATCGAGGTTGCTCGCCGCCATGCCGCCCGCACCGCCGTGCTATCTGCGTCTTGGCTTGTTGCGTTGCTAGAGCCGTGTTCAGTGGCGAGTCTTGCGGGGCCCGCTCATTGCGGCCGCCCGGGCGGCCGCAATGAGCATGCGCGCTTGCTTGCGTCGTGATGGGAGCGCTGGCGCGAATGCGACGAGCGGTTTGCTAGTGGTTGTCGCCGTTTTTTGGGGGGCGGTGATGGGCGGCGCGCGTTGGACAGAAGCTTGCGCACGCAGATCCTCTCGCGCGCGCCGCCCATCCGGCGGCGGAGTTGAAATGACGAACGTTTGCCGCCTCATGACGCTTCCGTGGGATGGGTGAAGCATCAAGTAAGAACCCCAGCGTCCAGCACAAGTAGCTCACGGCCGGACCCTTACACACTCCCCCGTCCTGCCCATCTCCACGCACTCAACACCAGCGCGCAGCGTCATCCTTCGACGCGAGGCACCGCGTAAGCCCCCAAAGGCCGCCTGCGCGGCCGGCCGGGGGCGGGCCCCGCAAGAGCCTCGCCCACCCCCACCGGTGGCGAGAACGCCAAGCACACTTCTCGTCGCGGCGACCGTGAAGATCCAACAGACAGAGCACGGCGCGGCAGCGGCCTGCCGGGCGCGGGGCGTCGATAAGCCCGAGGGAATCCGAAGGAGTCGCCGAAGGCGAGGACGAGGATGACAACGGGGAAGTCCGGAGCGAACGCTCCGGACCGCAATCGTTGCCCCGCGCCCGGCAGGCCGCTGCCGCGTCGTGCGTCTTAAGAACTCAACGCAGACGCAGCAGCAACAACATCACTGCCGATGATAAACCTCGGCTCCCTTCTTAACGAACTCCACAGACTTCTCCTGCATCCCTTTCTGCAACGCATCCTTCTCGCTAACCCCCTGAGCCGCCGCATAATCCCGCACGTCCTGGGTGATTTTCATGGAGCAGAAATGCGGTCCGCACATCGAGCAGAAGTGCGCCACCTTCATCGAATCCTTCGGCAGCGTTTCGTCGTGGAATTCCTTGGCCGTGTCCGGATCCAGTCCCAGGTTGAACTGGTCGTCCCAGCGGAACTCGAAGCGCGCCTTGGACAGCGCGTTGTCGCGGATTGCCGCGCCCGGGTGGCCCTTGGCCAGGTCCGCTGCGTGGGCTGCGATCTTGTACGTGATGATGCCGTCCTTCACGTCCTTCTTGTTCGGCAGGCCCAGGTGTTCCTTGGGCGTCACATAACAGAGCATCGCCGTGCCGTACCAGCCGATCAGCGCTGCGCCGATGCCCGAGGTGATGTGGTCGTAGCCGGGGGCGATGTCGGTGGTCAGGGGGCCCAGCGTGTAGAACGGCGCCTCGTGGCAGTGTTCCAGCTGCAGCTCCATGTTTTCCTTGATCATCTGCATCGGTACGTGACCCGGCCCTTCGATCATGACCTGCACGTCATGCTTCCACGCCACCTGCGTCAGTTCGCCCAGCGTCTTCAGCTCGGCGAATTGCGCCTCGTCGTTGGCGTCGTATCCCGAACCCGGGCGCAGGCCGTCGCCCAGTGAGAAGCTGACGTCGTAGGCCTTCATGATTTCGCAGATTTCCTCGAAACGCTCGTACAGGAAGCTTTCCTTGTGGTGCGCCAGGCACCACTTGGCCATGATCGAACCGCCGCGCGAGACGATGCCGGTCATGCGGTCGGCCGTCATCGGGATGAACGGCAGACGCACGCCCGCGTGGATGGTGAAGTAGTCCACGCCCTGTTCCGCCTGCTCGATCAGCGTGTCGCGGAAAATCTCCCAGGTCAGGTCCTCGGCCTTGCCGTCGACCTTCTCCAGCGCCTGGTAGATCGGCACGGTGCCGATCGGCACGGGCGAGTTGCGGATGATCCATTCGCGCGTTTCGTGGATGTGCTTGCCGGTGGACAGATCCATGACCGTGTCGCCGCCCCAGCGGATCGCCCAGGTCATCTTTTCCACTTCCTCGCCGATGCCGGAGCTGACGGCGGAGTTGCCGATGTTGGCGTTGATCTTCACCAGGAAGTTGCGGCCGATGGCCATCGGCTCCACTTCAGGGTGGTTGATGTTGGCGGGGATGATGGCACGTCCGCGCGCGATCTCGTCGCGCACGAACTCGGGCGTGATGGCCGCGGGAATCGAGGCGCCGAAGGACTGGCCGGGATGCTGGCGCAGCAGGCGCTTGACCATCTTTTCGCCATCGGGGCCGCTGTCGCGCAACGTCTGCAGGTAGTGTTCGCGGCGCAGGCTTTCGCGGATCGCCACGTATTCCATTTCCGGCGTGATGATGCCGCGGCGCGCGTAATGCATCTGCGACACGTTGGCGCCCGACTTGGCGCGGCGCGGCGGACGCTGCAGGTCAAAGCGCATGGCCGTCAGCTTGGGATCGGTCAGGCGTTCCTTGCCGTAGTCGCTGGTCGGGCCCGACAGCACTTCCGTGTCGCCGCGCTCTTCGATCCAGCCGCGGCGCAGTTCGGGCAGGCCGCGGCGGATGTCGATCTTGGCTTCGGGGTCGGTGTAGGGGCCGCTGCAGTCATAGACCGTCAGCGGCGGGTTCTTCTCGCCACCGAACATCGTCGGCGTATCGTCCTGCTCGATCTCGCGGAACGGCACGCGGATGTCGGGGCGCGAGCCCACTTCATACACGCGGCGGGATTTGGGCAGCGGTGCGACGGCCGCCGCGTCGACTTCGGCGGTAGCGGCCAGGAATTTGGGATTGGCGTTCATGGAAAGCTCCAAGCGAGTGGTTGGAGCCGATCGGGAAGGAATTCCCGCCGCGCGCGCAAAGACGCATGGCGGGAATACGGCTCCCAGCATCGGCATTATCCGTACTGGTACGAAGGGACTCTCTCAACACGTCCGGCCATGTAGGCGGGACGAGTACCCCTGCGCGAAAGCGAAGTATAGAGGCTGGCGCGCGTTCCGACGAATCGCGCGGCTGCTGCGCCGCGTCGGCCGGAGCAGGCGGGAGCTGGTATTACCGCTTTACAATTGGATTCAGACTATGGCGACACCGTCATTCAGGTTCGGTACACTTTTCCCAGTGCCGGGGATGAAGTGCATCGCCTGGTCTTAGTCCACATTAAGAAGGAAACGAGCATGCAACTGACCCTACGCAAATTGGCGCCCGCCCTGGTAGTCGTGACGTTGGCGCTAGCGGGTTGCAAGACCGCCCCGACTAAGACGTCTGGCGACACCGCCACGCCGCAAGCAGGCCAAGAGGCCGCCAAGCCGGCAGCCGCGGCCTCGGTGGACTTCTACCTGGCGCAGAAGCAGCCTGGCGCAGGCATGCGCGAAATCGCGCTGCCTGACGGCAAGCTCTACATGCAGACCGTGCCCGTCCTGACGCGCGCCGACCTCACCGACGCCGCCGCGCTGGTGGACCGCCAGGGTCAGAACTTCGTCGGCCTGCGCTTCTCGGAAGCCGGCGCCCGCAAGCTCAATGACGTCAGCACCAAGAACGTCGGCAACATGCTGGCGCTCGTGATCGACCAGGAACTGGTCGCCGCTCCGCTGATCGGCGAACCGCTGAACCGCGGCGTGCTGGCCTTTGGCGTGGCCTCGGCCCAGGCCGCCTCGGAAATCGCCGCCAAGATCCGCGGCGACGCTGCCGTGCCGCCGGCTGGCGGCGCCGCTCCGGCTCCTGCTGCCAAGCCCTGAACAGCACAGCAAGCGACAAAAAAGCCCGGCATGCCGGGCTTTTTCATGGCCGCGCACAATGCGCGGGGGAGGGTTGATGAGGGCTTGGCGTCTTTTGCGCGGTCCCATGCGCCTAACGGTGCAGGGCGCGTAGCGCGATCTCAGGCTCGTTGGCTACGACTTTCAGCAGAGCAGCAGCTGGTCCAGTAGGAGACCGGCGCTTTTGCTCCCAGTTTTGCAAGGTGCGAACGCTGACCTGCAACGCCGCCGCAAACTCAGCTTGAGACAGCTTGGTCTGTTCGCGCACCCGCTTCACGTCCAGAGGATCAAGCGTGGATATTCTCGAAGGACGCGTCTCTCCCTTGCGTATCGCTGCCGCTTCTTTGAGACTCGCCTTCAAATCGGCGAATAACTGCCTGTCCATTTCACAAGTCCTTTACCAACGCCCGCAGTTCAGAAAGTTCCGCTGAGCTCAAGTTGTCCCGCACGTTCTTTGGGTAGGCCAACAGCATCAGAATCTGGTCGTCATCGGTGAGCCAGTAATAGATCACCCGTATCCCCCGCTCTTGCCGATTCCCGGCCGCGCGTGGCGCACCTTTCGTATGCCGCCTCCGCCAGGAATCACATGGCCGCAGGCGGGATCCTCCAGCAGCATTTGCTGCAATTCACGATAACCATCATCTGGCAGCAGGGACGTGATTTGCCTGGTAAAGACGCTGGTTTCTATGAAAACCACGATTGGATTGTACGCCAATGGCGTAGTCGAAGTTGCACGTAATACCGCAAGCGCGCGGCGCGGAAAATCGCCGACGACTGTACGTGCTTTACCGGGAGGCAGGGGCGCTACTGCGCGATATCTGTCACTGGGATGCGCTTGGCGGACGCGCGCTTGCGCGAGGCCGGCAAAGATAGTTTGCGATCAGCCCAGCTTGCGGCCGCGCGTCTTGGCGCCGCGGCGGACGAGGATGGTTTTTTCGATGTAGGCCTGCGTGATCGATTCAAGGATCAGGCGGTCGTCGGCCGTGAGCGATTCGAACTGCGAAGGCGAAATGTTGGGGAAGGGCCAGGGCGCCATCGGACGCGGCCGGCCGCCGGGACGCGGCACGGGTTCGGCCACGCCAGGCGCGGGCAGCGTGTTGCTGAGGTCGTAGCCTTCCACGGGAAGTTCCAGCGGGCCCTTGCCGGTTTCCAGCCATTCGACCTCGACCTTCAAGACCTGCGCCAGCTTGCGGGCCGAGCGGCTTGAGTGCCGCAGGCCGCTTTCGTAGCTGCCGATGGCGCTTTGCGAAATGCGCGCAAGACGAGCGAGGTCTTTCTGCGTGTGGCCACGCAGCAGGCGCGCATGCTTCAGTCGGTCTGAGAATGTTTTCACACCGGCGATTGAAGCTTGCTGGTCACGCGCTTTGGTGGTTATAAATATTACTTAAGTGATATTTATCAAAGGTGAGCGCATGGAGCAACGAGGCAGCGTCTTCGTCGTACGGCTCGACGCAACGGCGCGCGAGGATTTCGCCGAGGCTTTGCGTCTGATGCGTTGGCAGGTCCGCGTGTTCGATTCGTCCGCTGCCGTATTGGAACACTTGCAGGCGCAGGGCGCTGATGCCCTGGTACTTTTGGGAGGTATTAAGGGCGTGCCTGGCCTCATCGCCATGCTGCGCCGGGCGGCGCCCGCTGCGGCGGTGCTGTGGCAGGCCGCGGATGCCAGCGCGTCGGATCGCATTGCCGCGCTGGATGCGGGGGCGGACGTCTGTACCCCTGCGGGCATGGACGCGCTGGAATGGGATGCTCTGCTGCGCAATCTGTACCGGCGCGCGCCGTCCACCGCCTTGCCTTGGCGACTAGACCCGCACGTGGGCGCACTGGCGGGACCGGCTGGCGAGTTCCTGCCGTTGACGGTCACCGAGCGCGCTTTTTTTGTCCGCTTGTTGAGCGCGCCGGGCTACTGCCTGCGCCGGGAATGTTTTTTCCCTGCCGGTACGCGCAAGTCCATGGAAGGGGCGCGGCGGGTGGATGTGCTCTTGTCGCGGCTGCGCAGCAAGGCGCGCCGCCTCAATATCGACTTGCCCGTGCTTGCGGTGCGGGGATGGGGCTACATCCTGCTGCCCGAAGGCGCCGCAAGAGGGCAGGGTCTCAGAGCACTACCAGGTTATCCCGATGCATGAGCTCGGGTTCGGTCATGCTGCCGAGAATGCGCGCGATCTGCGACGAAGGCTGGCGCAGGATGCGGCGGGTGTCGGCCGATGAGTAGTTGATCAGGCCACGGGCGCATTCGCGGCCCTGGCCGTCCACGCAGGCGACCACGTCGCCGCGGCCGAACTCGCCTTCCACCTCGGTCACGCCGATGGGCAGCAGGCTCTTGCCTTCGCGCAGCAGCGCCTGCACGGCGCCGTCATCCAGCACCACACGTCCGCGCAGGCGCAGGTGATCGGCCAGCCATTGCTTGCGCGCGGACCACACGGGCAGCACGGCGCGCAATTCGCTGCCGATGCACTCGCCCTGGGCCAGGCGCGTGAGCACGTTGCGCTCGCGGCCCGACGCGATGACGGTATGCGCGCCGCTATGCGCCGCGCGCTTGGCCGCCAGCACCTTGGTCAGCATGCCGCCGGTGCCGATGCCGCTGCCCGCGCCGCCGGCCATGGCTTCCAGCGCGGGGTCGCCTGCCTGGGCATGCGACATGAACTTGGCGTCGGGATTCTTGCGCGGATCGGAGTCGTACAGGCCGCGTTGATCGGTCAGGATGATCAGCGTGTCGGCTTCGATCAGATTGGTGACCAGCGCGCCCAGGGTGTCGTTGTCGCCCAGCCGGATTTCGTCGGTGACGACCGTGTCGTTTTCGTTCACGATCGGCACCACGCCCAGGCGCAGCAGCGCGAACAGCGTGCTGCGCGCGTTCAGGTAGCGGTGGCGGTCGGCCAGGTCTTCGTGGGTCAGCAGGATCTGGGCGGTACGCAGGCCGTACTCGGCGAAGGCCGCTTCGTAGGCCTGGCACAGGCCCATTTGGCCCACGGCCGCGGCTGCCTGCAGTTCGTGCATGACCGACGGGCGTTTGCGCCAGCCCAGGCGCGCCATGCCTTCGGCGATGGCGCCGCTGGAGACCAGCACGATCTGCTTGCCCTGCTTGTGCAGGGCGGCGATCTGCGCGGCCCAGTGCGCCACGGCGGCGCGGTCCAGGCCTCGGCCTTCGTTGGTGACCAGCGACGAGCCGACTTTGGCGACGAGACGCTGGGCGTTGGTGACGACGGAAACGGCGGGTGTTTCAGCAGACATGATGGCGGCCGGCTGCGGCGAGAAAAAGGCGTAATCGTAAGGACTGCGATTATGGCTTATTCGTCGTCGCCGCGCGGCGCGGGGCGCTGGTCGGCGGTCGAGCGCTTGTCGTCGAAGCGCGGGTCCGGCGCGACATAGTTCTCTTCGGCCTGGTCTTGCGACAGGTGTTCCTTTTCACGTTCGGCGTCCAGGTAGTCCTGCAGCGCATAGATCAGGTCTTGCGTGCCTTCGCCCGACAGGCCGGAAATGCCGAACACCGGGCCCTTCCAGTCGTAGAGTTCAAGGAAGCGGCGCTTGGTGTCCTCGGGATCGGGCACCATGTCCAGCTTGTTCAGGACCAGCCAGCGCGGCTTGGCGGCCAGTTCCGGATCGTAGCGGCGCAGTTCCTCGACGATGGCGCGCGCGTCGACCACGGCCTGCTCGACCGGATCCGCGTCCGGGTCGGGCGTGGAGACGTCCACCAGATGCAGCAGCACGCGGGTGCGCGCCAGGTGGCGCAGGAACAGGTGGCCCAGGCCGGCGCCTTCGGAGGCGCCTTCGATCAGGCCGGGAATGTCGGCCACAACGAAGCTGCGCGACGGCGAGGTGCGCACCACGCCCAGGTTGGGGTGCAGCGTGGTGAAGGGGTAGTCCGCGATCTTCGGCTTGGCATTGGAAATGCGCGTGATCAGCGTGGACTTGCCGGCGTTGGGCAGGCCCAGCAGGCCCACGTCCGCCAGCACCTTCAGTTCCATGCGCAGGTAGCGGTGTTCGCCTTCCTTGCCGGGCGTCCACTGGCGGGGCGCGCGGTTCACGCTCGACTTGAAATGGATATTGCCCATGCCGCCCTGGCCGCCTGCGGCCAGCACCACCTTCTGGTCGTGCTGGTTGAGGTCGAACAGGATTTCGCCGGTGTCGGCGTCATGGATGATGGTGCCCACCGGCACGCGCAGCGTGATGTCCGGAGCGGCCGCGCCGTACTGGTCCGAGCCGCGGCCGTTTTCGCCGTTCTTGGCGCGGTGCAGGCGCGCATAGCGGTAGTCGATCAGCGTGTTGATGTTGCGGTCTGCCACGGCGTAGATGGTGCCGCCGCGTCCGCCGTCGCCGCCGTCCGGGCCGCCTCTGGGAATGAATTTTTCGCGGCGAAAGCTCGCCACGCCATTGCCGCCTTTGCCGGCGACGACTTCGATGGTGGCTTCGTCTACGAATTTCATGATGTCCGCGCGTGTAGTGGTAAGGAGTGGGGCGGGGCCGTCATTCGGCGCCGCCGGGAGGCAGGGGCCGGAACCGTCCGGCTGCTGCCCGAAATCTGGAAAAGCTTAAAACAAAAAAGCCCTGCCGCATGCGACAGGGCTTTTGCCGTTCTGGAACGCGGCGAACCGCGTTGCTGACCGTGCTGGTCCGATTACTCGGCAGCGACGATCGAAACGGTCTGCTTGTTCAACGCGCCCTTGAAGCCGAATTGAACCTTGCCGTCGATCAGCGCGAACAGGGTGTGATCCTTGCCCATGCCGACGTTCACGCCAGCGTGGAAGCGCGTGCCGCGCTGACGCACGATGATCGAACCAGCGGGAATCAATTCGCCGCCGAATGCCTTGACGCCCAGACGCTTCGATTCTGAGTCGCGTCCGTTCCGCGTAGAGCCGCCGCCCTTTTTCTGTGCCATGTTTAGCTCCTGCTAAGTGGTACCGAGTCGCTTCTTAAGCCGTGATGGCTTCGATGCGGATTTCGGTGTAGTTCTGACGGTGGCCCTGACGCTTCTGGTAGTGCTTGCGACGGCGCATCTTGAAGATCTTGACCTTGTCGTGGCGGCCTTGCGCAAGAACCGTTGCCTTGACCACGGCGCCGGAGACGAGGGGCGTGCCAACTTTCAGTTGGTCGCCTTCGCCCACGGACAGCACTTGGTCCAGGGTGATTTCTTGCCCAATGTCTGCCGGTATCTGTTCTATCTTGAGTTTTTCGCCAGCGGCAACGCGATACTGCTTGCCACCGGTTTTTACGACCGCGTACATGGGGGATTCCTTAAATAGGTAAATGGGTTCATCTGCGCTGCCTGCCCTGCTGGGCGGGATTGCCGCTCTGGCGGGCGCTTTCTTCTCCTGGCGCCAGAGCCTGGCAAGAGAGGGAAAGGCCTTGATGCCTGGGAAAGTAGAACCTTCCTTGGCACCCAGAGGGGTGACGCAAATGCAACCGACGTAATTCGGGCATTGCTGACCGAATCCGGAATATTAGCCCGGGACTTTCAGAAAGTCAAAAAGCCGTTGCAGGCTAAGGGCTTAGGTGTCGCATGCGCGCTTCAAGCGCCGGGGATCACCCGCAGGGCGATGTCCCGCGCCACGAGGCGGATGCCCGCAATGACGTCATGGCGGTGCGTCTCGTCCAGCCGGTCGGTGGGGATCGACGTGCTGACGGCCACTCGCTTGCCCTGCGGCGTCATGCCCACGTAGGCGGCATAGCAGACCAGGCCTGTCGCCACTTCCTCCAGATCCTGCGCGAGGCCTGTGCTGCGCACCTGGGCCAGTTCCTGATCGAGCGCGGCGCGGGTGGCGAGGCTGCGCTCGGTGACGCGCGGCAGCGTATCCGGCACGCGGGCGGCCAGGTCTTCGGGCGGCAGGCTGGCCAGCAACGCCTTGCCCAGCGCGCAGGCGTGCGCCGGCAGGCGCAAGCCCAGGTCCGACACCAGTCGCACCGGGCGGCGCGCGTCTTCGCGGGCCAGGTAGACCACGTCGAAGCCATCCAGCGTCGCCAGTTGCACCACTTCGTTGTGCCGCGCCACGAAAGCGCCCGCGGCCGCCTGGAACGCCGCCTGCAGCCCGTCCTGGCGCAGATAGGCATGGCCCAGCGCCATCAGTTCGATGCCGATGACGTAGCCGCCATCACGGCGCTCGATCCAGCGGCGCTGTTCCAGGCAATCCAGCAGCAGATAGAGGGTGCTGCGGGCGAGCTGGCAGGATTCAGCCAGCTCGGATGCCTTGACCGGCGTGTTGCGGCTGGCCAGCACTTGCAGGATGTCGTGCGTGCGGCGGATGGCGGGGACGTCGTGTACGGTTGCCATGCTCTATTTGTCCAACATATTGGACATAAATTCATGATGTTGGACATGATAATGGAAGTCTCCTAGACTGCCCCGCACATCATTCGAACAAGGCGAGGAGACTCATGGACCAAGCAAAGGCGCTGCCCGTCGATCTGGAACAGGCGTTGCTGGTGGGGCGGGTGTGGAGGCCGGGGCATGGTCCCAGCGTCGTGGCGGTGCGCCGCGGCGAGGTGATCGACATCACGGCGGCCGCGTCCACCATGGCGGACCTGCTGGACCGTCCCGACCGCGTGGCGCTCGCCGCCAGCGTCGCCGGCGAGTCGCTGGGCGATGTGCATGCCCTGATGGCAGCCAGCCTGGCAGGCCGGGAGGGCTTGCGCCTGCTGGCGCCTTGCGACTTGCAGCCCGTCAAGGCGGCGGGCGTCACCTTCGCCATCAGCCTGCTGGAACGCATGATCGAGGAAGAGGCCGGCGGCGATGCCAGCCGCGCCGAGGAAATCCGCGTCCGCATGCAGGCGCTGATCGGCTCGGACCTGTCCCGCCTGCGGCCGGGCTCGCCCGAAGCTGCCAAACTGAAGGCCGAGCTGACCGAGCGCGGCCAGTGGTCGCAATACCTGGAGGTCGGCATAGGCCCGGATGCCGAGATTTTCTCCAAGGCGCCGCCCATGGCGTCGGTGGGGACGGGTGCGCATATCGGCGTGCTGCCCGAATCCCGCTGGAACAATCCCGAACCCGAGATCGTGCTGGCGGTGGACAGTCGCGGCGAGGTCGTCGGCGCCACGTTGGGCAACGACGTCAACCTGCGCGACATCGAAGGCCGCAGCGCCTTGTTGCTGACCAAGGCCAAGGACAACAACGGCTCTTGCGCCATCGGTCCCTTCATTCGCCTGTTTGACGGGGACTTCAGCCTGGACAGCGTGCGCCAGGCCGATGTGTCCTTGCGCATCGAGGGCCTGGACGGCTTCGTGCTGGACGGCGTGAGCCACATGCGCGAGATCAGCCGCGATCCGCTGGACCTGGCGCGCCAGGCTTGCGGCAAGCATCATCAGTACCCGGACGGCTTCATGCTGTTCCTGGGTACCATGTTCTCGCCCACCCAGGACCGCATGGGCCCGGGCACCGGCTTCACCCACAAGCTGGGCGACCGCGTCGTGATCGCGTCCGAGCGCCTGGGCGCGCTGGTCAACGAAGTGCGTCTGGCCACCGAGATTGAGCCCTGGACCTTCGGGGTGCGCGCACTTTACGCCAGCCTGGCCGCGCGCGGCCTGCCGAGGCAAGGCGCCTGATCCGCCGCAGGACGGCGCCGGGCAGGGGCGCGCTCCGGGGCGTCACCCCTGCCCGGCGATTCCGCCAGGATGACGGCTCGTGTCCGTCACTCCCCGTATAATCCTTGGTCGAATCCTCCCGCCGTCTGCGGCGGGCCCAGCGGTAAGAGCCGGCGCGCGTTCACGCCGCGGCTCGTTTCACTCTCCCGGATACGTCTTGAATCTCCCCGAGCTTGTTGCCCCCATTGCAGACGATATGAAAGCCGTCGACGCGGTCATCCGCGAGCGGCTGAATTCCGAGGTGGTCCTGATCCGCACGATCGGCGACTACATCATAGGCGCGGGCGGCAAGCGCATGCGCCCGGCCATGGTACTGATGGTGGCGCGCGCGCTGGGCTACGAGGGCACGCACCACCAGCTGCTGGCCGCCGTGGTTGAGTTCATCCACACCGCGACCCTGCTGCACGACGACGTGGTCGACGAATCCGACCTGCGCCGCGGGCGTGAAACCGCCAACGCGGTCTTCGGTAACGCCGCCAGCGTGCTGGTGGGCGACTACCTGTATTCGCGCTCCTTCGAGATGATGGTGGAAGCGAACTCGATGCGCGTCATGAGCATCCTGTCCGAAGCCACCACGGTGATCGCCGAGGGCGAGGTGCTGCAACTGCTGAACGTGCATGATCCGGACGTCTCGCAGGAGCGCTATCTGCAAGTGGTGCGCTACAAGACCGCCAAGCTGTTCGAGGCCGCCGCCCAGGTGGGCGCCGTGCTGGCGGGCGCCACCCCCGAGCAGGAAGCCGCCGCGGCCGCCTATGGCCGCCACGTGGGCACCGCCTTCCAGTTGGTGGATGACGTGCTGGACTACAGCGGCGACGCCGCCGCCCTGGGCAAGAACGTGGGCGACGACTTGCGCGAGGGCAAGCCCACGCTGCCGCTGATCCGCGTGATGGAAGTGGGCACGCCGGAACAGCAGCAATTGATCCGCGATGCCATCAAGACCGGCGACGCCGACTTCGCCGCCGTGGCCGCCGCCATCCAGGCTACCGATGCCCTGGAACACGCCCGCCAGGCCGCCGTGGCCGAAGCGGATCTGGCCCGAAAAGCACTTTCTGCTTACCCCATTTCCCCTTTTCAAAAATCTCTGTTAGAATTCTGCGCTTTCGCGGTGAACAGAGATCGCTAAGCGAATTAGGCGAAAAATCTGGGGCAACCCAGGTGTTGGGAAAACCCGGATGGGAAAGCCCGGTGGCCTGAAACGTGGCGGTTGATAGTGAAAGCGAAAGATGATTTGGTTGCACTGAGCGCAGCGAAGTCAGTAGTAGTAAGAGTTGTACTAAGACTCGGGGCGTAGCTCAGCCTGGTAGAGTACTGCGTTCGGGACGCAGGAGTCGGAGGTTCGAATCCTCTCGCCCCGACCACTCATGTGGTCGAATTCATGAAGGTGTTTCCCGACGCCTTTGGCTGAAAGCCGGTATCGCGCAAGCGTTGCCGGCTTTTTTGCATTTGCGTGTCGGATTCAGTCATCCCGCCGTCATTCCGCGTCTCTAGACTCCCGCCTTTTTCGAACAGGCAGCAGAGATGACGAAGGACAGCAAGCACGGCCAGGGTGATACGCAGATCGTGGAGCAGGCGCCGGATGCCTTGCCGCAGGCGCCCGACAACCGGCGGCGCAGCTTGCTGCGCGCCGGCTTGGGCGTGACGCTGTTGCCCATGGGCGGCAGTTTCCTGCTCAGCGGCTGCAATGGCGGCGGCGACGATGACGATGATGATGACGGCGATGGCGGCACGGGCAAGCCTCAGCCGGCCCTGGTGTCGAGCTTTGCGCTGGCGGTGCTGCCGGATACGCAGTTCTATTCTCGCTACGCGACCGACGCCGAGAACCAGCAGTTCATGCGCAAGTACGGCAGCGAGCCCTACCAGGCGCAGACGCGCTGGGTGGCCGAGCACGCCAAGGCGCTCAACATTCCCTTCCTGGTCCATCTGGGTGACGTGGTCGACCAGCAGGGCAAGCCCGACCAGTGGAAGGTGGCCAGCGCCGCGATGAAGGTGCTGGAAGACGCCAAGGTGCCGTACTCGATCCTGGCGGGCAACCACGACGTGATCGTCGACCGCGACTATGTCGACGAGAGCAGCCAGTCGGCCAATACCGACGCGCAGCGCGACCTGGCCAAGGAACCCTACCTGCAGCATTTCAGCGTCACGCGCGCCAAGCAGCAGGCCACCTTCGGCGGCCGCGATGCCAGCGGCTTTCACGAGTACCACGTGTTCGAGGCCGAAGGGCAGAAGTTCCTGGTGCTGTCGCTGTCCTGGCGCGCATCGAATGACGCGCTGGCCTGGGCCAACCAGGTGCTGCGCGCCAATCCCACGCTGCCCGCCATTCTGATCAACCACCAGCTGCTGAATATCGACAAGGATGGCGTCAGCCCACTGGAAGTGCCCTACGGCAAGATGCTGTGGGACAAGCTGATCCGCGACAACGATCAGATCTTCATGACGCTCAACGGCCACTACCATGGCGCCACCCGCCTGACCAAGACCAACGCCTATGGCAACGCGGTGGAGGAGATGGTGGTGGATTACCAGATGGCCTACCAGGGCGGCAACGGCCTGATGCGTCTGTACGAATTCGATCTGGGCAACAACGAGATCCGCGTGCTGTCTTTCTCGCCCTGGGTGCCGCAGAAGCCCAAGGACACGCTCAACGCATTTGACCAGGCGGTGCTGACCGCGCCCAACGAGCAGTTCACCATCAAGATGGACTTCGCCAGCCGCTTCTCCGGCTTCAACAAGACGTTCAAGGCGGCGGCGCCTTCGCATACCTCGCTGGTCGAACAGGCTTCGGCGCTGATCCTGGCCAACTACACGGATCCCACGACCGTCGAACAGAAGCCGGCCGCGGACGTCAACGACTACCCGCTGGTGGCGGGGACGCTGGCGCACTGGCGCTTCTTCGGCGGGCAGGCCGGCCTGTCCGTCAAGGTGGGCGAGACCGTCGCGGATCTGACCGGCCTGAATCCGATCCGCCGCGCGGCGCTCAACATAGACGGCGTGGCGGGCGCGCAGGAAGGCGACCTGCTGTGGTCGGACGATCACCATTACCTGTCCGCCGCGCCCGGTTCAGTGCGGTTTCTGAACACCGATAAGAACACCGCGCGCATGAGTTACTTCACCACCGAAGCCACTGCGGCGATCAACGGCGCCACGGTGCCCAACGGCTACACGGTCGAGGCGTTCCTGAAGATCGACCGGGACTGGAGCGCGCAGAAGCACGCCTGGATGAACGTGATGACGCGCGACGGCAAGCGCGGCGATCTGGCCGGGTTCAATGGCGGCGACCCGGAATCCCCGCCCTTGATCTTCGCCGTGTCCAGCTTGCGCGAGATCCAGTGGGAAATCGTGCCGGTCGTGGCGGGTGAGCGCGGCGGCAAGACCAACTGGTCGGGCGAGATCATCGCGGACAAATGGTTCCACGTCGCGGTGGTCAACGACGCCGACACGCACGAGACCATTCTGTACATCGAGGGCGCGCCGGTATTGCGCAACGTCAGCAATGCGCCGGGCCTGGCGACGCTGGCCGCCGACATGCCCTGGGTGATCGGAGCGGGTTCGTGGGACGGCGAACGCGCCGACGGCTTCTTCGGCAGCATCGGCGAGATACGCATCGTGGATAAGGCGCTCAAGCCCGCGCAATGGCTGACCGCGCGCCGCGCGAGCTAGCGCGTCATGCGGGACGCGCGCGACGCGTCCCGCAGGTGTTCAGCGTGGCGCCGCCGCGTCAGCCGCCTCGGCCCGCAGGCACTCGATCAAATCCCGCATCCGCGGCGACAAATCCAGGCTGTGGTGCCGCACGATGCCCAGCGGGCCGAATACGGGAGGCAGCTCGATATCCAGAACGGCAACGCCGCCGCTGCCGGCCGGGTGGCGTGCGACGCAACGGGGCAGCAGCGACAGCAGGTCGCTGCTGGCCATCAGCATCATATTGTTCAGGGCCGAGGCCGATTCGATGCGCGACGGCGGGTACTGGCCGTGACGCTGCAGCAGCATGTCCAGGCCGATGCGCGCCGGGCTGCCGCGCGGCGGCATGATCCACGGATAGGCCGCCAGTTGCGCCCAGGAGACCTGGGCCACGTCCGCCAGCGGATGTCCGCTGCGCGCGCATACGCACATCGGCTCTTCGTACAGCACTTGCGTCAGGGTATCGGGCGTGCGCACGGCGGCGCCCATGCGCGCCACCAGCAGGTCCAGCTTGCGGGTGTGCAGGTCTGGCATCAGCGCTTCCAGTGAACCCTCGCGCACCAGCACATTGACATTGGCCGCCTGTTGCTCGAAACGCAGCAGCGCGCGCGGCACCAGGTAGGCCGCCGCCGCCGAGTTGACGCCGACATGGATGGTTTCCGCGTCGAGGCCGGGCGCGGCGGACCATTCGCCGCTCATGCGTTCCAGGTCACCCAGCACCCAGCGGGCGTGACGGATCAGGGAGTCGCCATGGGGCGTGGGGAAGCTGCCCTTCGGGGTCCGGTCGAACAGCCGGGCGCCCAGCATGTCCTCCAGTTCCGCGAGCATGCGCGACACCGCTGGCTGGGTGGTGGCCATGCGTTGCGCCGCCACGCCGACGTTGTGGACTTCGTCCAGCAATAGCATGAGTTGCAGGTGGCGCAGGCGCAGCCGGCCACGCAGATACCAGTCTTGCTGCAGGGGAGCGATGGTGTCGGGAGGGTTCATCTCTACATATCAATTCTGATATGAAAAGTGAAAAATATATCATTGGACTGGAATGATGGGCTGGCCGATGATGATTGCCAGCGAGCCGCCCGCGAATGAGGCGAGCCGCGGGATGGAGACAATCATGCTGAAACTTGTGCGCGGCGCCCTGGCCGCCCTGAGTCTGGCCGTACCTCTGGCCGTTCCCCAGGCGGCCGCCGCGGCTTATCCGGACCGCCCCGTCACGCTGGTCGTGCCCTCGGTGCCCGGCGGAGCGGCCGATGTGGTCGGGCGTCTGGTCGCTGCGGAAATGTCCAAACAATGGAACGTTCCGGTCATCGTGGAAAACCGCGCCGGTGGCGCCGGCGTCATCGGTTCCCAGGCGGTGGCACGCGCCAAGCCCGACGGCTACACGCTGCTGCTGGGGCCGGACGCCTCGTTCACGGCGGTGCCTTACCTGATGCAGGACGTGCCGTATCGTACCGAGGACTTCGCGCCCGTCGCGACGCTGGCGACCCTGCAGTACGTGTTGGTGGCGGCGCCCACGGCGCCGTTCAAGTCCTTGCGTGAACTGCTGGAGCAGGCGCGCGCCCGGCCCGACTCCATTACCTACGCCAGCGGCGGTCCGGGTTCCACCCATCATCTGGCGATGGCGTTGTTCGAGCATGCCGCTGGCATCTCGCTCAAGCACGTGCCGTACAAGGCCGCGCCCCAGGGCTTTGTCGGCGTGATGGGCAGCCAGGTCGACCTGATGTTCATCGTCGCCAGCACGGCCGTGCCGCAGATCAAGGCCGGCAAGGTGCAGGGGCTGGCCAACGCGGGAGCCGCGCCCATCGCGGGCGCGCCCGACCTGCCGATGGTGAAGGACGCAGTGAAGGACTTCACGTTCTACAGCTGGTTCGGACTGTTCGCGCCGGCGCAGACGCCCGCTCCGGTGCTGGCCGATTTGCAGCGCGCCGTCGCCGCTGTCCTGAAGAGTCCCGAGGTCCGGGACAAGATGCAGGCCCAGGGCATGATCGTGGGCGACCAGGACGGACTGGGCTTGAGCGAACGCATCGCCCATGACATCCGTGTGCTCGCGCCCGTGCTTTCCGACATCAAGACCGCCACCAGCAAGCAGCAATGAAACGCCCCAACATTCTTCTCATCACGACCGACCAGCATCGCGGCGACTGCCTGGGCTTTGCGGGACGCCGGGTCAAGACGCCGCACATTGATCTGCTGGCGCGCACTGGCACGCATTTCGCGGCCTGCATCACGCCCAACGTCGTCTGCCAGCCTTCGCGCGCCTCCATGCTGACCGGCCTGCTGCCGCTGACGCATGGCGTCTGCGACAACGGCATAGACCTGGACCTGCGTACCGGCGAGGCGGGCTTTGCCGGCAGCCTGGCCGCTGCCGGCTACGACACGGGCTTCATCGGCAAGGCGCATTTCTCCACGCACCACACCTTCCAGGCCACGGGACGGCCCGAATGCCAGTACAGCGAGGCGGGCATGGGACCGGGCTGGGCGGGGCCGTACATGGGCTTCAAGCATGTGGAGCTGGTGGTGGAAGGCCACAACTATTGGCTGCCCACGCCTTTGCCCGGCGGCCTGAATCATTCGCGCTGGCACTACGGCGACGGGTTGGGCGAACTGCGCAACCAGCTGTATGAGACCGACCTGGGCCCGGCCAGCGGCGCGCCGCAGACCTTCCATTCCGCTTTGCCGGCGGCCTGGCACAACTCCGCCTGGATCGGCGATCGCACCATCGATTATTTGCGCGAGCATCGCAATCAGCCGTTCTGCCTGTGGGCTTCGTTTCCCGATCCCCATCACCCTTTTGATTGCCCCGAACCCTGGTCGCGCCTGCATCATCCCGACGAGGTCGATCTGCCGCGCCATCGCGTCACCGACTACGATCGCCGGCCCTGGTGGCACAGGGCCAGCATGGAAAGCAAGCCCATGGGCAATGCCGAAGTGCAGGCGGTACGGCAGAATTTTTCGCGCATGCCGACCCAATCAGACGAGGCGCTGCGCCGGATCATCGCCAACTACTACGGCATGATCTCGCTGGTGGACCATCAGGTGGGGCGCATCATGAAGGCGCTGAGCGAGTACGGGCTGGATCAGGACACCATCGTCATCTTCACCTCGGATCATGGCGAATGGCTGGGCGACCACGGGCTGATGCTCAAGGGGCCCATGCCGTATGAAGGCCTGCTGCGCGTGGCCATGGTGGCCAGCGGCCCCGGCATCGCGGCCGGGAGAAAGGTGGAAGACCCGGTTTCCACGCTGGACCTTGCTGCGACCTTCTGCGACTACGCCGGCGCATCGGCCCTGGGGCCGCAACACGGCCGCAGCTTGCGTCCGTTGCTGGAAGGCGGGGACGCCACCCGCGAGTTCGCCTTGAGCGAATGGGACGTGGCGGCATCGCGCTGCGGCGTGGAGCTGAAGCTGCGCACTGTGCGCACGCGCGACTGGAAGCTGACCGTTGAACTGGGCAGCGGCGCGGGCGAGATGTATTGCCTGGCCGAAGATCCGGACGAGATGGACAATCTCTTCGACGATCCGGGTCATGCCGCGAAACGGCGGGAACTGGCCGCCATGCTCGCAACCCGGCCTGCGGACCAGTTGCCGGCGCGCGTGCCGGCATCGGGTATCGCTTGAACGTGCGGCGCAAACCGGACGGTCAAGCCTGTTCGGTGGTCGGCTGGCCAGCAGGCTTGCCCAGGGCGCTTTTCACTGCGGCGAGCACGTCGTCGCAGATGAGCGCCACCGCGTCCGCCGACCCGCGCACGCCTGGCTGGTTCAGGCGAGTATCGAGCTGAGCGCACTGTTCGGCCAGCGCGGGCAGGCGGAAAATGGCCAGCATGCCACGCAAGGCGTGCAGTTCGCCGCGCAGGCTGCCGCTGTCTTCGTCGATGGCAGCGCGTTTGATGGTGTCCAGGGACTGCGCGCAAGATTGCTCCAGCGTGCGCAGCAGCGCCGGGGGGAAGGCGCGCCCGCCGGTCAAGGCTTGCGGACCGTTATCGGCCGCAGCCGGTGCTTGTTGCGGGCCGCGGCCGGCTTGCCCGCATACGTCCAGCAAGGCGTGTTCGAGTTCGGCCAGCGGCAAAGGTTTGGTCAGCACCCGCGCGATGCCGGCTTCATTGCAGCGCTGCCGCTCGTGTTTCGTCACGCAGGCCGTGGCGGCGATGACGGGCATGTCCGGCCGCATGGATCGGGCCTGTCGGGCCAGCGCGTAGCCGTCCATGCCGGGCATCGCGAGATCGGTGACCAGCACGTCATAGCGGTGCGCTGCCAGCAGTGCGCCAGCCTGCGCACCTCCCTCCGCCAGATCGACTTCGCAGCCCAGCAGCTTGAACTGTTCTTCGAACAGGCCGCGGTTGGCGGCGTTGTCTTCGGCCACCAGCACCCGCAACAAGCGGGTCGAATGCCGCGGCGCGGGCGCGGGGGCCGCGGTGGACAGGGGCGCGTCCTGCAGCACATGCCGCAAGGCCGAGGCCAGGCCATGCAGTCCGTACATCGAAACGCTGAGCTTGCGTCCCGTGTCCTGCGGCGTGGCGGGTCCAAGCATGCCGCAATCGATCACCCATGAAGATTGGTCCAGCAACCTGTCTTCGTCCTCCGGCTGCCAGTCCGTCTTGTCGCCCCAGATGATGAGGACCGTCGCTTCGTCCAGCGTGTCCTCGTCCAGTTCGGATGGATGGCGGCGGGCGTTGACGCGCAGTCCCCAGGTTCGCAGGACGGCTTCCAGGCCGTGACGGCAGTTGTCGCGCGCGGCCAGCAGCAACACCTGCTCGCCGGCGAACCATGGCCTGTCGGCCTCGGTGTTTTCGATGCCCAGCGGCAAGGAGAACGCGAACAGGCTGCCGCTTCCAGGTTCGCTGCGCACGGACAGGGAGCCGCCCATTGCCTCGACCAACCGGCAACACAGGGTCAGCCCCAGGCCCGTGCCGCCATAGCGCCGGCCTATGGTCGCGTCAGCCTGGCTGAAAGCGCGAAAGACACTCCGAGTCTGTCCTTCCGTCATGCCCATGCCGGTGTCCTCCACCTCGACGGCGATGCGGGCCGCGTCGGTGCGGGTACGCAGCACCACCTTGCCGTGGTCGGTGAACTTGATGGCATTGGAGAGCAGGTTGTGGATCACTTGTCCCAGTCGGGTGGCATCCCCTCGCATGGGCTGCCTGAGCGCAGCGCCCAGATCGCCGAGCAAGGCCAGTCCTTTGGCCTGGGCCTGGGGCGCGAACATGGATAGGGCGTGCGAGGCGACTTCGAGCAGGTCGAACTCCGTCTGCTCCAGGCTCAGTTCGCCGGCCTCGATCTTGGAGAAGTCCAGCACGTCGCTGATCGTGGCCAGCAGCAGTCCCGACGACACCCGCACGGTTTCGAGATGATTGCGCTGGATTGGCGCCAGGCGCGAGCGCGAGAGCAGCTCAAGGTGTCCCAGGATGGCGTGCAGCGGCGTGCGTATTTCATGGCTCATCGCCGCCAGGAAGGCCGACTTGGCGGCATTGCCGCGGTCCGCGGCGGCCTTGGCTTCACGCAGGCGGTGGGCTAGCTGATATTTTTCGGTGACGTCGATGAACGCAGCCACGACCACGTTAGATCCGCGGTAGCGCGCGCCTGCCATGCTGACCGACAAGGTGACGGGAGTGCCATCGCAGGCAACGAACGAGAGGTCTTCCTCCACCACATCCGTATCGCGCCTGCCTGCGGCCGTGCCGGCGCGCCGCCGATAACGATTGGCCAGCTCTGCCGAAAGGCTGAATTTTCCCACGCCCACGCGCGCGGTCATCTTCTCCATGGCCGGGCTGTGCAACAGCGGACTGCCGCTGGCAGCGTCGATCAGACCCAGGCCCACGGGAGCCGTCTCGATGAGCGTGCGGTTGAGATGCTCGCTCTCCAGCGCCAGCCTGGAACGGTTCATCAAGGGCCGGACCACGCGCAGCTCGAAGTAGAGCAGCAGCGCCCATATCAACGCCAGCGTGGTTGCGGTCATGGTCGCGGGCGTGGTCAGCTGTGCGCTGATGGCATTGACGATGCTGCTCCAGTCCAGCGTGAAGACCAGCACCCAGCCCGTCGGGCCCAATCCTTCTGAAATCGAGAACTGGCCAGAGCGCGTTCTTTCCTGGCGCGTTCCGGCAGGGATGTCGGCGAGGTCGGCGGCCGGAGCGGTTTCCTGCGCGTCGCCGGCACTGCCGCCCGGCGACGCAGCGATGAGTTGGCCGCTGGCGGACATGATGGCGAAGTCGCCCGCCTGCCGGTTTGCCGCCTGCGAGGCGCCGGGTTGCAGGGGGGAATACTCCGTCACCAGCACGGCGACCGGCACGCCCTTGTCCAGTATGGTTCCACCGATGCGGAAGACCTGCTTGCCCGTGATCGGATTAGCGACGGGAGGGATCCAGCGCAAGGAGCGCCATGTGTCGGTGCCGGCATCGGTTGCGATCAGCATGCGCCGGCTGACTTCGCCGGTCAGCAGGGCGAGGTAGCGGTCGCGGTCCGCCAGGATCCTCTGGCGGACCGCTGCTTCGGGGGCAGGGACCAGGCCGGCGATGCTGCCATTGACCCCAAAGAAGAACGAGGCCAGCGAGTTGTCATGGGCCGCGGGCCCGCCTGAGGGAACGCGTCCGATCTGCTCGGCCAGATTGAAGAACTTTCCTGTCGCAGCGTTCGTCACCCGGCCGCCGCCCGAACCCAATATCCATTGAGAGCGGGAATCCTCGTCGGCCTCCACCAGCAGTTCTTCGCCCCGGCTGCGGTACTTTGCGATCTGGGCCGCGTCAAAGGGCGCCGCTTCCCGCCACATCAGCTCCGCGCTTGCCAGGCTGATGCGGAAGGCGTTCTCGCGCGTATAGATTTCCTTCATGAGCACGGCGTGTTCGGCCACGAACGATTGGCGCACGTATTCCAGATATTTTTCGGCGGTGGTCTTGGCTTCCAGGGCGAAGGTCAGCAGCACCGCGACCGTGATCAGCACGCCGCCGCCCAGGCTCTGCCAGCGCTGATAGCGGCGAAAGCGCGTCACGGTGTCGAGCCGCGAGGGGCTCAGGCGGTGGCGTAGTCGAATCAAGGCGCGGGAGGATGGGTGTCAGGCGGCGCCGGCATGCCGTCTCGGATAGGCGGGCGCTGCGGGTTTCTGGGGGCGGGCGCAGCTACTTGAACATTATTCCGGCCCGTTTGGCGCAAAGGCTTGCCAGCGGCTTTGACATGGATCAAGCGGCTGCCACTCGGGTCTGGTCGCGTCCAGCGTGTCGACATTGAACAAGGGGCAAGCACTGGTACCGCCGGAGACTCAGGCCGCTTTCTCGCCCTTCACGTCGGGTGGCGTCATATCGGCCATCGGCAGGGCGGCGCAGCCGTACCGGACCAGGTCCGCGTCGCGTTCGATGCCCAGCTTCCTCATCGCGCTGCGCTTCTGTGAGCTGACCGTCTGCACGCTGCGGCTGGAAATACGCGATATCTCGGTGATGGTTGCGCCCGCGCAAAACAGACGGATGATCTCTGCCTCTCGCCGCGTCAACCGCGGCTGTTGCGGCGAGAGGGATTCGCGGATGATCATGTCCTTCACCGTCGGCGAATAGTAGGTCCGGCCGCGGCTCATCGCGTGTATCGCTTCGGCGATATGGCGCGTTGAATCTGCCTTGCTGAGGATGCACAGGTTCTTTTCGGCCAGCAGCGCCCGCAGCAGCGTGGGATGCTCGACCATGGTGAGCACGGCCACTCGCAGCGCCGGGAAGCGCCGCCGCAAAAATCCGATGAGCCCCAGCCCGTCGCCGTGCTTGCCGCCCGGCATCGCGTAGTCCGAGACCACCGCGTCGCACGGTTGAGTTTCAAGCAGGGCCACCAGGTCCGTGGAGTTCCTGGCGCAGCCGATCACTTCGATGGCCGGATCTCGCGCGAGCTCGTGGCTCACGCCCAGGGAGACGATGGGATGGTCGTCGGCAATGATGACGCGGATGCGGCCGTGTGACATGTTTCTTTCCCCGTTCATCCAGAGCCTGCTGCGGAACTGCCGTGCGTCCATGGCGATTGCCGCCAAGTTTCGCAAGCAGGCGTTTGAAACGCTGTATGTGCGCGGCTGCTGTGGCGATGCCGCGTGCCGCCATATTACCGACGGCGTCCTCGCCAAAGAATAGGAGGAGTACTAAAGTGCGGCGCTCGTCGCAGCCGCCGCCACCCCCAACTCCGCGGCAGGCGACTGCCGAATCGTAGTAGTACGACTCCGATTTCGTAGTCTTCCCACAGTTCCACTCCCGTCCGCTCCGTATTCTGCCGGCAGGACGAGAATCGCCCGGCTTGGCAGGAGCGGCAGCCGGCCCGGGGGCAAACGCTTCCCGTGAAAAAAGGCAGAGAGCAGGGGGCGGGAGATGACAGGGGAGAACGCGCGCCATCGGATGGCTGCGCTGGCCGCCGGGCTGGTCATGGCGTTGTGTGCGGACGTCTCGCGGGCGCAGATCCTGGATGCGGGGCGCGCCATGCGCGACCTGCAATCGGTCTTGCCCGCCATGCCCCCGGGTGGCACGGCTCCGGAGGTGCAATTGCCCGAACCGCAGCCACCCGCAGCCGCGTCCGGCGAAGCGGCCACAGGCCCCGCCGTCAAGGTGCTTGAGTTCCGCTTCGAAGGCAACCGCGCCGTTGACGAGGCGGCGCTGCGGGCGCTGCTGGCCGATCTGGCGGGCACGGCGCTGACGTTTCCGGATTTGCGCCTGGCCGCTGATCGCGTCACCGCTTACTACCATGATCGGGGTTATGTGCTGGCGCGCGCCTACCTGCCGCCGCAAGACATCGATGCGGGCGTCCTGCGCATCGCCGTGCTGGAGGGCAGCTATGGCGAGATCGGTCTGCGGAACCGCTCGCGGATCCGCGATGCTGTGCTGGAACAGCCTCTCTCCGCCCTGCGTCCGGGGGATGCAGTGCAGGCCCGTGAGCTGGAGCGCGCGCTGCTGTTGCTCAGCGAGCTGCCCGGCGTGGCGGTGAAGGGAACGCTGCGGCCCGGCGCCGAAACCGGCACCACCAGCCTGCTGGTGGATGCCGAAGCGGGGCCGCTCGTCTTCGGCAGCGTGGACGCGGACAATTTTGGCGGCTACTACACCGGCGAATACCGGCTGAGCGGAAGCATCGGCGTCAACAACCCCCTGCGCCTGGGCGACCAGCTCAATCTGCGACTGTTGGGGAGCGATGGCGGTCAGCGCTACTACAACGCCGGCTATCAGCTTCCCCTTGGCTCCTGGTCCACGCGCGTCGGCATTGGCATGTCCAGCATGCGGTACGAACTCCGCAGGCGTTTCGAACCCCTGGGTGCGCACGGCCGCGCCGACGTGTCGACCGTGTTCATCCAGCAGCCCTTGGTGCGCACGCGCCGCGCCAGCTTGCGCCTGCAATTGCAGCACGAGCGCAAGCGTCTGGTCGACAGCATGGATCTCTTCGACGTAAGCAGCAGCAAGCGTATCGGGCTATGGACCGTGGCCCTGGCCGGCAGCAGCGAGGACGGATGGCTCGGCGGCGGAAGGACCATCTTGCAGCTGTCGCATGGCCGCGGCCGACTGCGCCTGGGCGATTCGCAAGCCGAGCGCGAGGACCGTCTGACCGTGCGCACTGCGGGCGGGTTCGCCAAGACCAATCTTTCGGCCAGCCGACTGCAGCAGCTCGTGGGCCGCCTGCAGCTGTATGCGCGGCTGGACGCGCAATGGGCGTCGAAGAACCTGGACAGTTCCGAGAAATTCAGCCTGGGCGGACCCTATGGCGTACGCGCCTATCCGCTGGGCGCGGCCAGCGGCGACGAGGGCTGGCTGGCCGGCGTCGAATTGCGTTACCAAATGGCTCCCGGGTGGCAGGCGAGCGCCTTTGCGGACCGCGGCAGCGTGCGCTTGAGCAAACAGCGCTGGACGCGCGAAGGCAACCGCAACGACCTGAGTGCGGCGGGATTCGGCATCACGCAGTACGGCGCCAACCATCAGGTGAACCTGAGCATCGCCTGGCCGCTGGGCCGGCAGCTACCCGCGACGGAAGCGGACCGCGAGCCCCGCTTGTGGTTCCAGGCGTCGCGCTACTTCTGACGCAGGCGCATCACGCGCGCAGTTTTCTCAACCGGCGCAGTCTGCCGTGGCGGCGGATGCGCCATTCTCGCGAGGTAATCATGAACAAGACATATGCATTGGTATGGAACGAGGCCAGACAAAGTTGGAGCGTGGCGCGCGAGTCTGCGCGCCGCCATGGAAAATGCGGCGGCGGCAGGCGTAGTCGCGTTGCCGCGCTGGCCCTGATCGGGCTGGCGGGCCTGTCTGGCGCGCATGCTGCACCGACGGGAGGGACGATCGCGGCCGGCAATGGCATAGGCGATATCCACACCACGCTGGACCAGAAACAGGTGTCGATCAATCAGCACACGCAAAAGCTGATCATCGATTGGAACAGCTTCAGTATCGGCGCCGACGAACGTGTCGCCTTCAACCAGCCTGGCGCCGGATCCATCGCGCTGAACCGGGTGAACGGCCTGTCGCCCAGTTCGATCCTGGGACGCATGGACGCAAATGGCCAGGTTTTCCTCGTCAACCCCAACGGCATCGTCTTCGGCAGGGGCGCGGAGGTCAACGTGGGCGGACTGGTAGCGTCGACCAAGCAGCTTTCCGACGCCGATTTCAACGCGGGCAACTATCGCTTCGCCGGGCCATCGGAGGCCTCCGTATTGAACCAGGGCGTGATTGCCGCGCGCGACCGCGGCAGCGTCGCGCTGCTGGGCGCCAAGGTCAGCAATCAGGGTGTGATCCAGGCGCGGCTGGGGCGGATCGCGCTGGCAGCCGGCGCAGAGTTCACTGTGAACTTCGACGGCAACGGCTTGCTCGATTTGCGGATGGATGGCGCCGCGCTGTCCGCCCTGGCCGAGAATGGCGGCATGCTGAGCGCCGACGGCGGGCAGGTCCTGATGACGGCCAGCGCCGCGGGAGCGGCCTTGCGCACGGTGGTCAACAGCCAGGGCATCATCGAAGCGAAGACGCTGCAGGGTCAAGGCGGCAAGATTACGTTGGACGGCGGCGGCGCCGGTGTGGTGGTGGCTGCGGGCAAGCTGAATGCCAGCGCGCTTGCCTCGCCAGGCAACGGCGGCGAGGTGGAGATGCGGGGGCAGCAGGTGGCCGTGCGGCTTGGCACTGAGGTCGACACGCGGGCCTTGAACGGCGATAGCGGCACCTGGCGCATCGCGTCGGCAGGGGTGACGGTGGGCGAAAACGCCACTGCGGCAAACGTCACGGTGCACGCGGACACCGTCGCCAGCAATCTCGCGGCCACCAACATCGTGCTGGAAGGCGCTGCGGGCGACGTCGCGTTCAATGGCCCGATCGCGTGGCACAGCGGCAACACGCTAGGCTTGGTTGCGGCGGGTGATATCGCGGTCAACGCAGACCTGGCCGCAACCGGCCAGAACGCCGCCATCGCCCTGTCCGCCGGCGGGGAAATCGCGCTTAACGGCAAGACTGCCATTACCGGCATCAATGGCGCCTTGTCCTTGCAGGCGCCGGGAGGTCATGTGCTGGGCGAAGGGGCGGTGATCACGCTGTCCGGCGCAGGCGCATCGTTCAGCGCCCATGGCCAGCGTTACGCGGTGATCCAGAACCTCGCCCAACTGCAGGACATCGACCGCAACCTGAGCGGCCTGTACGTGCTGGGCAACAACCTGAGCGGACGCGGCTCGATCCAGGCCATAGGCGGTCCGCATGGCATCTTTTCAGGCGTCTTCGACGGTCTGGGCAATACGCTCAGCGGCTATTCGGTCAGCGGCGCCGGTCCCAACGTGGGCTTGTTCGCCGCCTCGTCCGGCAGCATCAGCAATGTCAACCTGGCATCGATGGCTGTCAATGCGCCTGCCACCGGCGCGGCATCCATGTCGGTGGGCGCGCTGGTGGGCCGCAACTCGGGCCAGATCGTCAACGTGTCCACGTCCGGGATGCACGTGAAGGGCAGTTCGTATCACCGTAACGTGGTGGGCGGCCTGGTGGGCACCAACGCCGGCGGCAGTATCGACCGCGCCACCGTCGCAGGCAGCGTATATGCAGGTTCGCACACGATCGCCATAGGCGGGCTGGCAGGTGAAAACCTGAATTCCGCGACGAGCCGCGGCGTCATTACGCGCAGCGTCTCGCGCAATGTCGTATCGGGAGCGATGCAGCGCGATGAGCTGGGCGGCATGGGCGGTCTGGTTGGCGTGAACCGCGGCCTGATCGCGGATGCCTCCAGTCATGCGAGCACGCAGGCCACGGGAGCTGGCCACAATGTGGGCGGGCTGGTGGGCAGCAATCTGGGCGGCGACATCGAACGCTCGCTTGCGACCGGACGGGTGCAGAACGGCAGCGATGCATACACCGGCGGCCTGGTGGGGTTGAATAGCGGAGCCATTTCAGGCTCGGCCGCCGAAGGTGGCGTCAGTGCCGAGGGCGGCGGCTCCACCGGCGGCTTCGCAGGGCGCAACAGCGACGGCGGCTTGCTGCTGGACGTCAAGGCCGCAGGCGATGTGACGGCCGCCTATGGCGTCAATGTGGGCGGCCTGGTCGGCGCCAACGATGGACGCATCGATACGGCGGAGGCGGGTGGCGAGGTCAAGGCCGGCTACAACCGGAATGGAGGCCGGGCGGGCGGTTTGGCCGGCTATAACAGCGGCACGATAGAAGCCTCGGTCGCCCGCGGCAAGGTTGCTGGCGGACACTATGGGTACAGCGGGGGACTGGTCGGCTACAACACCGGCACGCTGGGCACGGTCAACGCCAGCGGCAACGTGACAGCGGGGCAGGGCAGTGCGGTCGGGGGGCTGGTCGGCGCCAATCAGGGCCTGATCGTTTCGGCGATGGCCAATGGCAATGTCTACGGCGGCGTCAACAGCCGTGCCGGTGGCGTGGTGGGAGAGAACGGCGACATGGGTGAGATCCGGCAGTCCTCTTCCTCGGGCGAAGTGGGTGGCGCGAGCCGCGCCCTGCTGGGGGGCATTGCTGGGTTGAACCAGGGCGAAATCTCCTATTCCAGCGCGAGCGGCAAGGTGAATTTCGTGAACTCCCTTCAGCATACCTACGGCGGCCTGGCCGGCGCGAACTACGGCGTGCTGCGCGCCAACAGCACGTTGGGGCTGGCATCCCTGGTGCCGCCGGTGGGCTTGAACTACGGGATTGTCGAGCGTTGATCGACAGTGCATGAACAGGGCCATGGACGCGCGCGTCCGTGGCCCTGTTGGCATGAGGCGCCCTGGCCTCAGGGAAACTCGAAGGTGAACTCCGCGCTGCCATCGGCGATGCCGGCCTTGACCGCTCCGTCGACCGGCGCCGTGCGGAGATAGTGGGCTCGCAGCATCAGCACGGCCTGGTCGCCGACGCGCTGCATGTCATACGCGGCGCCGAAGCGGACCGGGACTTTGCCGGTATCGTTGATCATGGCAATGCCTATGCCCTCGGCGGCTTCGGAGCCGGGCTTCAGGTTCAGCACATGGGGATCGGTGTTGGGGCCGTACTTGTCGGCAAAAGTAATGGTCGGCTTGGCCGAGGCGCTGCATTGGGTGAGCACGATGGAAAATTCCTTGGCTGGCGAGGTGGCTCCCGGTGTATCGAAGAGCGAGAGGGGCAGGTCTCCCAGCGAGACTGGGATCGTCCGGTAGGCGCCGACCTCGCATTTGTTGGGGACGATTACCCCCGTGCCACCGCCAATGCCGATGACGCCGGTGCCCTGGTAGGAAAACGGCAGACTGCCGCAGACGCCGGTAATGCCCGGTGTCCAGACGGGAAAGTTCTGGATGGCCTCGCCGTAGCCCACCGCGCCCTGCTGGTAGTTGACGGCATAGAGCATCAGCGTGATGTTGGGGTCCACGCCGGTCACTTTCAGTTCACCGCTGGGCAGGTTGGCCGCGGCGTCGGTCAGTACCAGGCGCTGGATGTACTCGGTGACGGTGGAGTTTTTCTGCGACGCGGACCCGGCGGTGTCGTAGTACACGGGACGCTTGTCCATGACCACGGGCAGCGCGCCGGGTTTGATCCGTCTTTCGATGCCGTCCGCGCCCATGACGGATACCTGCAGCCCGATGCCGGGTACGTTTGTCTGCGCCGTGCCGTCGGCGGCCACGCCTGCGTTGGGACCCCACTGCGCCGCCGCAACCAATTCGTGGAGGACGCCTGCGCCCACGCCCGAGCCAAGCTGGAAATTGTTGAAAAGCCCGGCGCCCCGCTCGAACAGCACATCGCCAATCTGCGAGGAGCTGGTCAGCGGCGAGACTTCACGCCAGGGGCCGCCGGCCTGGTTCGACTGGCTGCAGTGGATGGCAGGGCGGTTCATGACCAGTTCGCCGCGAACCGGGGCGCACGGCAATGCCATCGCGGCGGCCAGCAGGAGGAGGGCGGCCCGTGCAGGCTTGTCGATCGCATGGGTGCGTGCGGGGATAGGGAGCTTGCTCATCAGGGTGTACTCCTGGATGCCGGGATCGGCTTGGACTCAGTTTGCGGCTGCGAGCGCTGCCGCGCCGTGGATCAGGGCGCCGGCGTCATCGGCGGCCTCGTAGCGCAGCGTGTTTGGGTGCGCCTGGGGTTGATGGCCGGCGGGTAGCGCGAACCGGGAGGTGGCGTACGGCGGCACGGTCAAACCGTCCAGGCGCTGCACGCCCGCCGGGGCGGGAAGCTCCAGCCGTGCCAGCGACACATGGAAAGGGGTGGGGTTGTGCGCTTCCAACTGCCATGGCGCAGCGGCGTCTCCAGAGCGCCGGTACTTCCACGCGACTTGCGCCGGGGCCTCCCGAGGATCGCCTTGCAGCGCCGGCGGACGGAACAAGAACTTCATCCTCAGCCGGAACGACAGCTGCAACTGGTTGCGGCGCGACGGCTGCAGCGAAGGGATTTCAAGGAAATTGATCCAGAACACCGATTCGCGGTCGCCCGGCAGGGGTTCGCCCGTGTAGCGCAGCTCCAGCGCCTTGCGCTCCCCGGCATCCAGCCGGTAGACCGGGGGCGTCAGCACGAAAGGGACGGGCAGCTTGCTGGGATCGGTGCGCGCCTGCGCTTGCTCCTGGTCCAGCCAGGTCTGCACCAGGATGGGCGTCTGCCCCGAGTTGCTGGTGCGTATCGTCAGCGACCTGGCTTGCGCAGGATAGATGAAGCGTGTGCCAACCACGGTCAGGTCCGCATGCGCCCAGGCTGCCATGCAGGCCATCAGCAGACCGGCGGTCAGGCGCGGTGCGCATGAGCGCAGCAGGCCCATCATCGGCGCGCCAGCGGGCCGGGGCCCATGGGCCTGCCGCCGTCCGCCGGCATCGGCGCGCAGGTGAGCGAAAGCTCATCGTAGCCCCGGGCGCGCTGCCGCGCGCGCTCGGGTAGGGCGTAGTCGATGGCGCAGCGCTGCTGCGGCCCCGGTCCCCACTGCACGATGACGCGGCCTTGATCCTGTTCCACCCGCATGACGATGCGGCTGCCCTGACCCACCGCGCCCACCGGCTTGCCGTCGGCGGCGTTCAGCACTTCCGCGCCAAAGGGCAGCGCGGCGCCGTCGGCCTGGCGGGCGTCGATCAGCACCGGCCGGGCCACGCGGGTCGGGTAGGACAGCAGCACGACTGCGCCGGCGCGCGGCGCCACGTTGCGCGAACTGGCCTGCAGCTCCACGTCGTCGGGGATGTCGCGCGGATCGATGTCGACGGTGTTGAGCTGGTAGGGGCTCAGGCTGGCGACGACGCCATAGCCGCGGGCGTCCAGGCGGTCGCCGCCGTAGCCGATCTGCGCGCCTTGCGCGTGGTCGGCGCGTACCAGCGCGACCGTTTCTCCCAGCGTCTGCGAGAAGGTCACTCCGCCAGCATGGACAAGCACGCCGCCCGACGCGTTCAGCGATGCCTGGCGGAAGCCCGCTCCCTGCGAAATACCCGCTCCCACCCAGGACTGCGGCAGGCGGTAGCTGATGTTTGCGCTTGCCGAGTTGGCGTTCTCGCGGCTGGCATGAGAGGCGGATACCGAATAGGTGCCTTGGTCGGACTCGCCCATCGAGCCCGCGACCGAGGTGGTGAAGTTGGCGCCGGCGCGGGAATCGGCGCTGTAGTAACTGTTGAGCATGGGAGCGCCGCGCTCGGCCCGGCCCAGGGGAATCGAAAGGTTCACGGTGACCAGTGTGGAGTTGTCGCGGCCGCCGCCCCGGTACGAATTTCGGGTGGCCAGGTTTTGCATGCGCTGCACGCCGAAGGAATAGGAAATGTCGCGCCAACGGTTGCTGTAGCCCAGCGCGAAGTTGATGGTGTTGCCATGGCCTTGCCAGTATTGGATGGCCGACCCCGACAGATAGACGTTTCCGCCGTTGACGCCAAGCTGCTGGCTGATGTTGGCGTCGAGCCGTCCGCGCGTGCGGCCCACGTCGCCGAACCAGCGGTAGCGCTGTGGCGCGCCTTGCAGGGCGATGCTCTCGCGCAAGCCCACGAAGCCGCTGGTGGAATAGCGGTAGGCCAGGAGCGAAAAGTTGGTGCCGCTATTGGGCAGGTTCTTGCTGTACGACAGGCGGTAGCTGGCGCCCGTCCGCGTGCCTTCGTCCGGAAGCTCGGCGCGGGATAGCGTGACGTCGGCCGCGAATGCGCCCAGCGCGGTGTTCACCGCGGCGCCGGCCAGCGCGGAACCATAGTGCCGGGTGAAAGCGAGACCGCCGTAACCCGTGTACATGTCGCCCAGCCCGCGCTTGAACGTGCCCTGCAGCAAGTACTGCGAACTGCTGCCCATGCCCAGATCTATCGCCCGCCCCGCCGTCAGGCTGTAGCGGCTGGTGCCGGGCCGCAGCAGTTGGACGGTGGTGGCGAAGGGCACGACGAAGCTGCGCGCGCTGCCGTCCGCCTCCACGATACGCACGTCCAGGTCGCCGCCATATCCCGCCGCCTGCAGGTCTTCGAGCGCGAAGGGGCCGGGCGCCACGGTGGTTTCGTAGACGAGGTAGCCACGCTGGTACACCGACACCTGGGCATTGCTGTTGGCCGTGCCGCGGACAACCGGGGTGTAGGAACGCAACGCGCTGGGCAGCATGCGTTCGTCGCTGGCCAGTTGCACGCCCCGGAACGATACGGAGTCGAACAGGTCGCCGTCGGTGGAGCTTTCTCCCATCAACAGCTGCGACTTCCACGCCGGTACGTCGGTCTTCAGATAGGTATAGCCGCGCTGATAGTTCGCGCCATGGCCCGGCGACCAGGTCGCGCTGCCGTAGTGGCGCAGCCGGAACGCGCCCACGTTGACGCCTGCATTCAGGCCCGCATAGCCACGCGTGGTGCGCGTGCCGCGGCTTTCAGAGGTGAAGAGGTTGCTGTTGTAGTTCAGCCGCGCCGCCGTCACGCCGAAGTCCCAGTTCGATGGATCCACGTAGGCGCCGGGCGTGGAGAGGCGCAGATAATACTTGGGCACGGTGAGATAGAGCTTCTGCTCGGCCACCTCCAATTTGACCTGCGCGCCGGGCACGTAGCGCGACAGCTCGCCGCAGGCTGCGGTCGAGGATAGCGCAAGCATGCCCTCGCCGCGCGCGGCCTTGTCGACGTCCAGGCCAAGGCGCGCCAGCAATGCGCTGTCATAGCACGGCGTGGCGCTGGCGCTGCCGGCCAGGAGGCGGAACGGGACCTCCTCCACGCCGCGCCACTGGCCGTTGACGTAGACGTCCAGCTTGTGCCGGCCGGGCTCCATGAAGTTGCCGCGCTCGAAGCGGCTCGTGTCGATGGTCGTGCCGCCTGCGCCTTGGAACATCATCTGCGGGTCGAAGAACGCCTGCTTGCCTTGTACGGGAGCGACCCAGACCGCCAGCGCGGCGGCAAGACCGGATGCGAGCCTTTCCGCCGCCTGGCGCCGATTCGCTGGACGAGCGGGGTCTGGCAAGCGGGGGCAAGCCCTTGCGTGTAGATTTTCCATCGGGACGTGTCAGCTCTGTGGTTCGCGGGCGCAAGCTGCGCCGCGCCTTTACTCGGTAACGGCCTGCTTTGTCTTCGTGGTTCCGCCGTAGTCGGTGATGACCTCGTACTCGACCGAGACCCGGCCCGCGGGTTTGGCCGCGCGGGACGGCAAGTCGAAGCGCGCCTTGTCGAATGGCGCGACCATGCCGCCTTCGAGCACGGTGCGCTTGTCGCCTGCGACCAGATCGACGCTGGCGAAGGAGACGTAATAAGGCGTCGGGTTCGTAACTTCCAGCGCGCGTCCGCGCAGCCTCCAGCTCAACAGCGCCGGCGCGGCTTGAACGTGAGGACGCAGCGCGGCTGGCCTGAAGAAAACCTTGATGCGCGACCGGAACTGGAAGATCAGCACATTGGCTTCGTTCGGATCGCGCGGCGGCGTTTCCAACACGTTGAGATAGAACAGGCTCTCGCGATCGGCGGGCAGCGGCTCGCGGGTGTATGAGATCCTCAGCACCGCGCCGCTGTCCGGGTCCACCCGCACGACTGCTGGCGCCAGGACGAAAGGCACGCGCATGTCCGCTGGCGACCTGTCTGCATTGCCGTCGTCCAGCCAGCTCTGCGCCAGCACGGGACCGGCGCCCGCGTTGCGGATGGCCAGCGTCACGTCGCGGGAATCCGGCGAGATGACCAGGCGCGTGCTTTGCAGCACCAGTCCGGCCCGGACTGGTGTAGCCCAGGTACACAGGGTCATGGCGCAGACGGCAGCCAGGGATGAAACGATGTGCGCTATCGACGCCATGACCGGCCCGCGCTTAGTTGTAGGACAGCAGATACTTGATGCTCGACGCGCCGGAGCCAGCGCCCGCCGCGCCGCCGACCTCGACATACTTGGCGGCGTACTTCAGTTCCGCCGTTCCCGGATTGCCCGTGATCGTGGCGACCTGCGGCGTGGTTTCCGAACCGCCAATGGGAATGATGCCGGTGTTGCCGGTCGCGTTGTTGCGGATCTGGATCTCGACGTTGGGCGCGCGGTCGGCATCCAGCAGCGCCAGGTTGCCCGCTGGCGTGGCGTTGGTCGGGTCGAACATGATGCGGACCTTCCGGCCGTCGGTGCAGCCTGCTCCGCCCGCGAGATTCAGCTGGAACTCGGCTTCGACGGCATTGCCCAGGCCGACTTCCTCCGGCGTGGGCGTGCCCAGCTGCACTGTCTGCGTGTTGCCCAGGCCCGGGGTGTTGCCGTTGATGTCGCAACCGGGAGCGCGGATAACGCCCATGAAGTTGATGACGCCGTCAACCGCGTGGGCGGGCACCGGCGCGAGCACGGAGACCAGGGCTCCGGAGGCCAGGAGAGAGGCGACGAGACTGCGTTTCATGTTGTATTTCCTTTGAAGCTAGGCTTGCCCGCGGCGATCGAGACCTTCCCGGGCGCGGGTCGGACCGGGACGGTCCTTGCGCATCCGGAAGGCAGCGATCTTTTTGGGGATTCATGTAAGGCCCGACGCCGCGAATGCGGCGATATCCAGGCGGCTCGTACCCGTCGGTTGTGCGCTCGAATCTGCGCGGGCCGGCGAGTACGGATACTTTATGGCGCGGGGGCGGGAAATTTAGTCGGAAGACATCGATTTCCGCATCTGAGAAATACGAATTTGCGCAGGGTCGCGTTGATCGGGAGCCAACCGCCGCCATTGCAGCGTCGCGATTGGCGTTGTCGCTAGTTGGCGTTGTTCAGCGGATGGACGAAGGTGTAGCCCTGTCCATAGCTCGTGCGCAGCGGCAGCTCGATTCCCGCCATGCGCGCCCGTCGGCGTAGCCGCCCGACCACGCTGGAGACGATGGCCCGTTGCAGGTGGATGGGGCGGCTTGCCGCATCCGGCCACACTTCGCGGTGCAGATCCGCAATGCTGCAGTACTGGAAGTCATGCCCGCGCAGGCACGACAGCAGCGCAAATTCCTTGTTGCTCAACGCGATCTTGCCGGCGCTGTCAGGCGCGCGCAGCGTTTTCTCCGCTTCGATCAGGGCCCATTCCCGGACCGGCGTGACGCGGACTGTCGCGACTGTGCCGGTCAAGGCGCGCCGCTGCCGCGCCAGGGCGTCGGCGGCGGGGGTGGCTTCGCGCTGCAGGCGAGTACGCAATGCCGAGGACAGGCGTTCCAGGCTGCTCAGCGCCGCCAGCAGTTCGTCGATGCCCGCGTTCGAGGCCAGGCAGGCGTCGGCGCCGGCGCATATCAGTTCGGCCCGCGCATTGGAGGAATCGTTGGCGGTGATCATGACCACCAGTCCGGTGACGTAGGGGCCGCGCCGCGCGCCCAGCATGGCGGCCAGCCATTCGACGCTGCCGTGCATGACGACGTAGTGCAATCCGGGTTCGGCCAGCTGTTCCTGCAAGCGGAGCGCGGATTGGGTCAGGCACACCATCTGGGCGCGGTCGCCCAGCCCTTGGACTAGCGTCGCCGCTGGCTCTACGGCTTCGACGCAGACATGGACGGTGTGGTTGAATGCGGGCTTTTTCATGATCGATGGCCTGTGGTTCGTGGAAGCTGGGAAGATCATTTGTATTCAAGCGTGAAGGTGGCGGTGCCGTTCGCCGCGCCGGCCGTCACCTGGTTTGCGGTCTGGTAGTAGCGGACGTGGAACGGCACGTCATAGACGCCGTCCTTGGACATGCCGACCAAGGCGCTGTCGCCGTACTTGACCGGCTGACGGTCCTTGTCCAGGAGCTGGATGCCGACGCCGGTGGCGGAATTGGCGTCGGGGCTCAAGGCGATCACGCCGGGCGCGCCTGACGCGTGGGGTTTTGCGTCCATGCGCAGGTAGACAGCGTTCAGTTCGGGTTTGGCCTCGCGGCAGTTCAGCTTGATGTTGAAGCGTTGTTCGGCTGCTGTGCTGCCGACCGAGCTGAACAGGTTCTTCCAGACCTTTCCCAGCTGTACGGGCGGAGTGGGAGCGGCGGTGCACGACGGAGTGACAATGGCCGTGGTCCTGCCGGTGAGTATCACTTTCAGGGAGTCCCCTGGCGCGTCCTGCGCGTACAGCGTGGCGTAAGTCCCTTCCTCCAGGGCTCCGTTGCCGGTGTCGGAGCTGATCTTGAAGAGCTGAACGTGAATCCAGCCCTTGTTGCCGATAGTCGTCTCCGTGCCTGTGCCGGAGAGGGACCAGGTCGTCGGGAAATAGAAGGTTCCGACGTGATCGCCCGGTCGCATTCCGATGCGTATGCCGATACCGGGAATGTTGGTGCGATAGATGTGGGTATCGTCTACGACCGTACCTTTGTGCAGGGACGCTAGCGCCTTTCCCCCTCCATCCTTGCAGACGAGGAGCGCGTTGCCTTTGTGGCTGATGGGGAATCGTCTGTCCGCGATCGGCACTACCCTGCTCGGTCCCTTTTCCGGCGGGACGACGATATTGCCCAAGGAGATGTTGATCACATTCCGGGCGATACCTTCTCCCAGGGCGCACGCTGCCAGGCTTTGCGGCGCATATGCACCCAGCATCAACGCCATGCACGACAGTGCCAGCATGCCGGTAGCGCATCTTTTTTTCTTGATCCGAGAGTCTTTCATTTGTTTTTCATTCCTCAAGCTTGCAATCGCCAAGCCAGGCATCACAGGCACATGTAGGCGACTTCGCGTATGGGAGCGGGGCGGTCCTCTTGCGGCAGGGTGTAGGACACACCACAGCTGTCGGCTGCGCCGCGGCCCCAGACGATGCGCATCGTTCCGGACTGCTGCGCGCCGGTCACGAAGGCTTGGCCGTCCGGCCCGACGATGCCGATTTCCTGGCCAGCCTCGTTGTCGATGCGCGCGCCCAACGGCACCACGCTGTTGTCCTTGCGGGTCAGCGTAAGCATCAGGCGATAGCCAACCACCGTCTCAAATCCGGCACGTATCACCGCGCCGCGAGTGGGGACCAGATTCACCGCCGCGTTCTTGACTTCGACGGTGTCGCCCAGGTCTGCGGTGAGCATGGCCAGACGGTTGGAGCGGTACGGGCTCAGACTCGGCACGATGGCGTAGCCGCTGGCATCGGTGCTGACGCCCGGATGCGATTCAAAGCGCACGTTCTCCGCCGACGGAGCGTGCACCAGCGCCACGGTTTCACCCAGAGGCTGGCCGAACGTCACGCCGCCGGCATGGACGACGATGCCGCCTGACAGCCCCGCGTTGATCTGGTTGTAGTTGCGTCCCTGCGACGCGCCCAGGTCGAGGCGGCCGATCCTGGACAAGTAGTAGGCGTTGCCGGAGCTGTTGACGCCGTTCTGGTTGGAGGTCGCCGCAGTCAGGTTGTAGCTGAGCCGGTTGTCTTCGAACGCGGAGCCGGAAACGGTGGCCGCGTGGCTGGTCTCGCCATTGTTGCCGGTGGTCAGGGAGTAGTGGGCGCTGCTGCCCGAGGCGCCTAGCGGAATCGACATCGACAGCATGACCCGGCGGTCATTCGAACCGCTGCGGCCGGTGTTCATGTCGACGAAGACGTTGTAACTGACCTGTCTGTAGGAACCGGAGTATCCGACCTGGATCAGCCGCTCCTTTTGATTCGTCTGCCAGTACGACTGTTGGCGCGCCGAGGCGTAGACCGAACCCCAAGAGCCCAGCGACTGGCTTACCTCGAATCGTAGTTCGTTGCGGCGGCTGGGCATCTTGTAGCCCGGCTCGAAATCGTCGACGCCGGTCGCTTCCCGGAAGGTCCGGTAGCCGCTGGTGGAATAGCGATAGCCGGCGACTCGGAAGTTGGTGCCGATTTCGTCGAGGGATTTGGCATACAGGAAGCGCACGGACTGGCCCTGCGTTTTCAATCGCTCGGTGGAGGTGCGCGCGTGCGACAGGTCCAACGAAATCGCGCCGAAACTGCGCAGATTCTTGCCTACGCCCACGAGGGCGGATTGATAGATGCTGGCCGCGGTGATGCCGCCATACAACGAGAATTCCTGGCCCAGGCCGCGCGCGATCGTGCCTTGCACAAAGGTGGGTTCACGCTCGTCGGAGCCGGAGGCGCTGCGATAGCGTCCGGCGGTGGCGCTGTAGCGCCAGGTGCCTTCGCGCAACAGCGTTGGCACGGAAGCATAGGCCTGCACGTAACGGGTCTGGCGTCCGTCCGACTCCGTAATGGTGACTTCCAGGTCGCCGCCGGAGGACGACGGGTACAGGTCGTCCAGCACGAACGCGCCGGGCGCGACATAGGCGTTGTAGACGATGTAGCCGTTCTGCCTGACAGTGACGAGCGCATTGGTCTGGGCGATGCCGCGTATGGTCGGCGCGTAGCCCTGCATGCTGTCCGGCAGCATGGAGTCGTCCGAAGAGACCTGCACGCCGCGGAATGGCACGCTATCGAAAAAGTTGCCCGGCGTGTTGCCGTCGCCAAGCAGCAATTGGCCGTTGATCGAGCGCAGGTCGCGCTGCAGATTGGTTTCCAGCGACTGCCATTCACCGCGCCCGTTGGTGCCGCGGTTGTAGTTGGAGGCGTGGCGCAGGCGCCAGTCGCCGAAGTTCAAGCCGCCGCGCAATCCGGCGTAGGCCGCGTAGGGCGATTCGGCGCCGCGGTTGGAGGAGTTGCCTCCGCCCTGGCGCGACATATTGAGCTGATAGTCCAGCAGGGCCGAGGTGATGCCCTTGTCCCAGCGCGACGGGTCGACTGAATCTCGCGCCGCGCGCTTGAGCGCGGCCTGCGGAATGCTCAGATACAGCCGTTGCTTGCCGCCATCGAAATTCACGGCGGCGTCTTGCACCAGCGCGGGCAGGTCCACGCAGGCGCCGTCCGCGCCCGCGGATTCGGGCAGCGCGGCCATGTTGACGCCCCAGTTCTCCAATTGGCCGCGGGTCAGGCAGACCGAGGGCTGCTTGAGGCCCTCCTGGACTTCGACGATGATTCGGCTCGCGCCCATGGACTGATCGTTGACGAACACGTCGGCCAGGTACTCGCCCGGCAGCACGCTATTGCCGAAACTGAAGATGGACAAGTCTGCCTGCGGCTGGTCTCCGCCCGTACCCAGGAACTCCTGATTGAAGACCGTGCCCGCCGGCTCGGCGGCCTGAGCGGAAAAGGAAGCCAGGCCCAGCAACAGCGATGCCAATGCCGCGAAAGGGGGCATGCGACCCTGCGATACGCCATTCATTGCATGAGCTCCGGGCATTAACGGCTTGCGGCAGGCGCGACGGGCTCGGCCTTGACGTGGACCGGAACTTGGGCGCTGGGTACGCGGACTCTTTCCTCGGGGGTCTCGGCGCCGTAGTCGTTGATGGTCGTGAACACGACGTCCACGTCCCTGGGCGCGGACAGCCCGGACAAGGGGTACTCCAGGGTGCCGCCGGGCGACACCATGCCGCCGTTGATCTCCTGCTGGCCGCCATTGACGTTCAGCGTGGCGAAGGTGACGTGATAGGCGGACGGATTTGCAATCTTGAGCACAGCGCCTCTGCCGCCGGCGGCGACCGCCCACTGCAACTGCTGACGCTGTTCGCCGGGTTTGCCCGCCAGGCCCGACGGCCGGTAGAACAGTTTGATGCGGGTGCGCACCGCGATCTGCAGTACGTTTTCGTCCTGGCTCTTTTCCGGGATTTCCTTGACGTTGAGCCAGAACACCGATTCGCGGTCGAGAGGCAGATTGCCGGCCAGGCGCAGTATGCGCAGCACGTTTTCCTGGCCTGGGTCCAGCCGCGACAGCGGCGGGCTTGCCACGAACGGCGCCTTGGCAGCGCCTTCGCCTGCATCGATCCAGGCCTGCACGACGTAAGGGGACACGCCAGTGTTCTTGACGGGAATGGAGGACTCGCGGTCCTTCTCGTTGAAAATGACGCGGGTGCCGCCGACCAGCACGCCGGCTGCCGCATTGGCGTGGGCCAGCGTGGCCGCCAGGGCGAAAATCATGAAGGGCCGCGCCTTGTGCACGAACCGTTGCGCGATGTCTTTCAGCATGGGGATCTCGATGTTGTGCTCGCAAGCCATCGGGTTCTCGTGGAACCGCCTGCTGCGAGTAGGCTTGCGGCCAGCCCCGCTTTTGAGGGGCTGGCGGTCCGGCAAAGCGGCGTTACTTGTAGTTCACCGTGAACTGCGCGGTGGCGTTGGCGGGGCCGACGGTGACGGTGTTGGCGGTCGACACATAAACGGCGCCGAACTTCAGATTGTTGGTGCCGGCGCGCAGCATGTATTCGGGGGACTCCGCTCCCAGCTTGATTTTTTTCTGGGTGGAATCGCGCAGCTCGACGGCCACGCCGGTGGCGCTGCCCAGTTCGCCGATACCGATCGCCAGCGTGTCCGTGTTGATCGTGTCTGCGGTGCCGGTGAACGTCACGCTGGCGCCCTTGGCCGTGGCGCTGCAATTGGCCAGCTGGAGTTCGAATTGCGCGGGCGTCGAGTACTTGCCCACGGCGCCGTCCAGGGTGGTCCGGGACACTTTCCCAAGCGGGACGACCAGGTTGGTTGCCTGGGGCGAGACATCGCACGGGGCATCGACGATTTCGCCAATGAAGTTGATGCGGCCGTCCTCAGCCAGGGCGGTTTGGGAAACTGCGGCTGCCGTGGCGAGCAGGGCAAACTTGATAATGATGTTCTTGTTCATGGAAGTGAATATCCTGAGTCGATTAATAATCAAAAGCGCCGCCTGGGGATTACTGAAAGCAGAGGGCGACCGACTTGCGAAATGCTTTATTTCGGTTTTCAGGAATCAACTTCCGTGCGATTCAGTTGTTATCAAAATTCAATTCGAACAATTGATAAAAGGACGCAGCCGGATAATTCATTCGCCTGCTCCTCCGAATCCCGTATTCCGCATTTCGTCGGCAACTGAAAATTAATAGAATCGGAATTCTGAAGTTGTAGGAATTCTCCCTTCTTGTTGTATGAAATTTCATATGAAAACGACAATTGGCGATTCTTTCCAATAATTGCCAACCTTAGCGAAATGAGGCGGTTTTATTGGTCCTATTTGGTATTTTTTGGGCCGTGATTTGGAAGCAACGTTACGCGGAATTTATGGGGCCGGCGACGCGTGCGGAGGGGTGGCGCGATGCCTTCTGCGATAAAATCGCCGTTGCGCAGCGCATATCAAATTCAGCCATAGGCGCGACCATCGACAATCTCCAGATGAAGCCTGAAGTTTTTGCTAGCGCTATGCGACGCGGCAATGCCGTTCGAATCAGGATGGCAATTGGTGCGGCCGCGATTCTTGTTGTCGTGCTATGTGCGCTGAGCGCGCCGACCATCGCCGCCTCGCTGCAGCAACAGCTTGCATCTGCTGCGATCCTCTCCTGGGCCTTGAACGGCGTCTTGTTTCTGGCCGTGCTATGGGTCCTGCTGGCACTGAAAGGCACGGCGAATAAAAGCCACGATCTGCTGGCGCATTTGAGGCAAGCCGCGCGCTTGATCGCCGCGGCGCCTGTGGACATGGTTATTCGGGAAAAATCGCTGCGTCTGGTCGGGCTCAGCGATGGCATGCGGCGCTTTTCGGACATCGTCATCAGGAACGGATGGGCCAGGCCCGAGCACATCGATCTGGGATTCCTCTCCGGCGCAGAGAAGGATCAGATTCAGGTGCCGCCCGAAGTTGCCGTCATCGTGCGCGAGTTCCAGGCTGCGGTGGCTACCGGCGAACCGCGCTCTTGTGACTACAGCCAGGAGCTGCCAGGAGCCGCCGGAATCCGGGCGGCAATCCAGGCCCAGATTTTTCCTCTGTTTGGCGCTGAAGATCAGGTCATAGGCGTTTTCGCCAAGGGCATGTACTTCCTGGGCCATAGCCAGTCGTTGGAGGATTCGGCAAGCGCACGTGGCCGGGCAGAACGCATCAATGACATGAAAACGCGGTTCCTGGCGGCGGTCAGCCGCGATGTGCGCAATCCCTTGAACGCCATGGCGGGCCTGTTGGAAATGGCGTCGCTTGACGCGGCGATGCCGCGGCAGTCGAAAGAAATGTTGGCGACCGTTCGCTTGTCTACGCGGTCCCTGCTCCAGTTGATTCCGTCCATCGTCGATACGCGCAGAATGGAGACCGGCGATCTGGCATGCGCCCGCGTATCCCATTCGCTGCGCAGGGTGGTAGCCGACGTGGTTGCGCTGTTCGCTCCCAGCGCCTACGAAAAGGGCATAAGCCTGACGCTGGAGGTGGCTCCCGGGGTCGCCGCCAGCCACATGGCGGACGCTCAGGGGTTGAATCAGTTGCTCAACAATTTCCTGTCCAACGCCATCCGATTCACGGAACGGGGCGGCGTCCGGATACATCTGGACGCCACCCCGGTGGAAGATGGCCGGCAATGGGTCTCGCTGTCGGTCATCGATACCGGCAGCGGCATTGATCCGCACATACAGCAGAAGCTGTCGGCCTCCCGCTACGAAGCCGGGCTGAGCGCCTCGCCCGATGGCGCCGGGCTGGGCTTGCACTACTGTCGGCAGATCGTGCATCGCGTTGGCGGAACCATCCGCATCTCCAGCGTCGTGGGCGAGGGTACGCACGTCCATGTCCGCGTGCCGCTGATGCTCGGATCCGGCGAGCGGCGCGACCCGTCGCAAGAGACCGTGCTCGGAATGGCTCAGCGACCCGCCACCGGGTTGCGGACGCTTGTGGTTGAAAGCCAGGCCGCCAACCGCCTGCTGTTGAAAAGCCAATTGGAATTCCTCGGCCATGCCGTCCAGACGGCGGAGGATGGCGCGCAGGGCTTGGCGCTTGCCAGAGCAGGCAGGTTCGACCTGGTGGTCTGCGATGGCATGATGCCGGACATGGACGGGGCAGAGTTCACCCGGGCGCTGCGTGCCGGCGCGGGCGAGTGCGCCACCGTTCCCGTGCTCGGATACACGGCCGACGCGCGCCGGGAAGACCATGAGGCGGGTTTGCAGGCTGGCATGAACGCGGTGCTGGTCAAGCCTGCGGATCTGCGCGCGCTGGAAGCCGCCGTCGCTTCCTGCCTGCCGGCGGCCTGCGTCGCGAGCGGACGTGCACGGGATGGAGCGCCATAGTGGTCCATCGCGAGGCAGACTCCATACTCACGCTTTCCGTATTCCTGAATCTGGCGCTGGCTGCGGCGCTGGTCTTGATGCTGGTCTGGCTCGCGGTGCGCATGCGCAGCGCCAGGTCGCCGCGCGGCGAACTGGCCCGGCTGGCGCGCCTGGCGGATACGCTACCCGCCGGGATTTTCATCCGCGATCTGGATTTGAATCTGGTGACGCGCAATGACGCGCTCAGGGAGTACGCCGCTACATGCCGCAGCGAGGGCTGGAGCCGCCCTCTGCATATTCCGCTGGAGTCCCTGTCCGCGCCGGACTCGGGCAGCGAACCGCCGCCCAACCTGAACGAGATAATCGACGATTATCGTCAAGTGCTGGCCGGCGGTGAAACCCTGGTCCGCGAACATCCGTTCGAGCATGATCCTACGTGTGGGGTAGCCGCTTGGGCCGCGCCGTTGCGCGGAGAGGACGGCGCCATCATCGGGTTGATCGGGGGCAGCGCACGCTTTCGTGGCTTTCCCGACATGCTGCGGGACGTGTCGACAACTCGGCTCAATATGGAAAGGGCCAACCTGATGAAATCAACGTATCTTGCGTTCATCAGCCATGAACTCCGCACCCCCCTGAACGCGATTATCGGCATGCTTGAACTGATGCTGGCGCGCGGGGGACTCGTCAGCGAGACGTATGAAAGACTTGCTGTGTCGCGCCAGTCGGCGCAATCGCTGTTGTCCCTGATCAGCGGCCTGATCGACATATCCAAGCTGGAAACCGGTCACTTTCAACTGCGACGGCAGAACGTCGATCTGCGCGCGCTGGCGGCCGACACGCTGGCATCATTTCGGGGCGCTGCCCAAGAAAAAGGCCTGCAGTTGACCCTGGACATCGGCCGCGACATTGCCGAGCGTCATTTCTCGGATCCCGTTCGCCTGAAGCAACTGCTGGATAAGCTGTTGTCCAATGCGGTCCGCTTCACGGGGCATGGCCGTATCGATGTCGCGCTGACCGCCGGGGCCGCCACGGAAGAGGTGCAGTGGATCACGCTGTGCGTCGCGGACACCGGCCCCGGGATTGCCGAGGATATCCAGGCCAGACTGGCTGCCCCGCACTTTGAACACGTGGTCGGGGAGCAAGGCGTCACCATCGGACTGGGGCTGTCCATCTGCAACGAACTGACGCGCTTGATGGGGGGCTCCATGGAAATTTTCAGTACGGCCGGGCAGGGCGCCAGAATATCGGTGCGCTTGCCTTTGGCGCTGCCGCCTTCGGAAAATGCCGCCGTGGCAGCGGCTCCTGCGCCAACGGTGGCCGACGCCGGCGGCCTGCGCATACTCGTCATCGACGACCATGAGGCCAACCGGCTGCTGCTCAAGCATCAGTTGCGGATGTTGAAGCATTCCGCGCAATTCGCGCAGAACGGCGCGGCGGGTCTGGCCTTGGCCGAACGGATGGAGTTTGATCTGATCATCTGCGATTGCGTCATGCCCGTCATGGACGGCAATGCATTTACTGCTGCCTTGAGAGCCGGCGGCGGCGTGAATGCGGCCACGCCCGTGCTGGGCTATACCGCAAGCGAACTTGAACTCGATCTGGCGTCCGGCGCGCGAGCCAGCATGAACGCCGTGCTGATCAAGCCGGTAGACCTGCAGACGCTGCAGTCGTTCATCCTCGCGCATGCCAGGCGGCCGCTGGCCAGCGTGCCCAAGATCCACTGAAGGGAGGCAGCATGTCGACTGTCTTGATTGTTGATGACCATCCCGCGTTTCGGTTGGTTCTGAGAACGCAGATTGCGCTTTTGCCCAGCGCCAGCCGGATACTGGAGGCGGACAACGGGGTCGATACGCTGGCGCTGGCCCGCAGCGAGCGCCCTGATCTCATCGTGTTGGACCTGGACATGCCGAAAATGGGCGGCCTGGAAGCCATATCCAGAATCCTTGCCATCAATCCGGACTTGCGGATACTGGTGGTGTCGGCGCATGATCCGTCGGTCTTCGCGTCGCGCGTGGCCGAACTCGGCGCCTGCGGCTACGCCAGCAAGCGGCTGGAGATCAAGGAACTGATCCGTTGCATCGAGTCCGTGCTGGCTGGCTACCGCGTGTTTCCGAATTCGGCCAAGACGGCAGGCCTGGTGGATGTGGCGGACGCCTACCAGAAGAAACTTGAACTGCTGTCCAACAAGGAAATGGTCGTCACGCAGATGCTGGCCCAAGGATTGAGCAATAAGGAAATCGGTGACGCGCTATTCATCAGCAATAAGACGGTCAGCACGCACAAGACCAGGATAATGACCAAATTGCAGATCGGTTCCCTGGTTGAATTAGTCGATTTCGCCAGAAAATCGAAAATATCGATGTGAATTTCTCATAGGGCATATTTCCGCGTGCAGAACCCAGCGGCTTCGGCCATGCATCCCGAGCAGGAAAACTCGCAGATCCAGGCGGTGGCGGTGCTGCGCGATGAACTGCTTTCCAAGGTAGGCAACGACCTGGACATTGCCGCCGAACTGGCGCATAGCCTGCACGTCAACCACAGGAAGGACGTCGATGCCTTGCTGCTGGCGATCGAACAGGAGCAGTGGGCGGAGGTCAAGCGGTATGCGCACCGGATTCTGAACACCGCGCAATTGCTGGGCTGCAGCGCCTTGGTTGAACTTTGCCTGCGCGTTGAGGCGATGCTCGGCAGGAAGGATGGTCAGGCGCGTGAGGAACTGTTGGCCGACTATGTCCCGGTCGTCAAAAATTTGAGTGCAGTCCTGGAGCGAGTGAACCGCACATTCTGAATCCTCCTACATTTTTCGCTCTCGAAGCGCCGTAGAGTGGCTGTATGTGAATTTCCTTCCCCAGTCCACCAGGAATGATGTATGAAACGCGCTGCAGCGCAATGCCAGCAACTTGGCGACCACGAAGTCATGTCGATGGCATGGCGAGGCGATGGCTTGAGCGTCGCCCTACAGCCGCAATTCAACCTGATGAACGGCGAAATGGTCGCCGCGGAATGTCTGGCTCGTTGGAAGCATCCGACCATGGGCGATATCGGACCCGCCGATTTCGTTCCCGCCGTCCATCGACTGGGCCTGGACCTGCTTTTTTTTGAGCAGATCTGCCGCCTGGCGGTCGCCGCAGCGCAGGCGCTGCAGGAAGAGGGAATCGACGTGCCGTTGGCGATCAACGCCTCGGCCTCAACCTTGTCGAGCCATGATGCGGTCGACGTCCTGGCGCGTCACGCCGCCGCGGCGAACATTCCGTTGACGCGCTTCCGGATCGAGCTGACAGAAGACCAGCCCATCACTCGCCTCGAGATGCTGCGGAAGTCCTTGAAGAAATTTGCGAAGGCCGGTTGCCAGGTCAGCATGGACGATTTTGGAACGGGCTATGCCTCGCTGCAGCTCTTGAACGCGCTGCCCATCGCCGAACTGAAGATAGACGGACGCTTCGTGCGCCGCATCCGCCGCGACCGGAAAGCGCGGGAAATCACGCGCCTGTCGGTGTTGCTGGGGGAGCGGCTCGGCCTGCGCGTGATCGCCGAAGGCATCGAAAGCGCGCCGGACATCGCTCTGCTCCAGTCCATGGGATGCAGCCACGGGCAGGGCTATGTGCTGTCGCCGCCCGTCGTGTTGTCCGAGTTCATCGAGAGCCGGAAGCGGTAGCCTCACCTGATGCGAAATTCCTGTGAAAATACCAACTTCCAGGGATATGCGGTTTCGCGCGGCTGAGACATAGTTCAGGCTGGGCAATTCCGCCCGCTCTCATCCGATGACCGCCCACATGCTTGCTTCCGAGTCGACCCTGCCTGCCCCGGTGCTGCTGGTGGAGGACGAACCCCTGATCTGCCGCCGGCTGGAAGGCCTGCTGCTGCAGCTTGGCTATGCGCCGGAGGCGCTGGTGTTTGCCGCCACGCTGGCGCAGGCGCGCGAGCAACTCGCCAGCCAGCCGTTTGCGCTGGCTCTGGTCGATCTGGGCCTGCCCGACGGCAACGGCACCGATTTGATCGCCGAGATGCACGCGGAGGATTCCAGCCTGGCGATCCTGGTGATTTCGGCATGGAGCACGGAAGACGCGATTCTTGCCGCGCTGCGCGCGGGCGCCACGGGCTATGTGCTCAAGGAACGAGACGACCTGGAGGTGTCCCTGTCCATCCGCAGCGTGCTGCGGGGCGGGGCGCCTATCGATCCCTTCGTGGCCCGACGCATCATCGAAGAACTGCGCCCCAGGCGGGCCGAACGCGCCGACGAGGCTGCGGGCGATTCCGTCGAAACCCTGAGTCCGCGCGAAAGCCAGATCCTGCGGTTGGTGTCCGAGGGACTGGGCAACCGCGAGATAGCCGAGGAACTGCATCTGTCGCGCTACACCGTCGAATGCCACGTCAAGCATATCTACCGCAAGCTCGCGGTCTCCTCGCGCACGCGTGCCATACACGCGGCGCGCACGCGCGGCTTGCTCGATTGAAGTGGCTGGCCGTCCTGTGGTTGGCGCTATGGCTGGCGCCGGCGTGGGCCCAGGAGCCCGCTGACGCCTGTACGGCGCAGGTGCTGTCGGTACAGGTTGCCAAGGGCGGCGACGATGGCAGGCGTCCGGAGCCGGCGCAATGGCAGGCGGTCGAACTGCCCGACGACTGGAGCGCGCGTTGGCCGGGCTACAGCGGTACCGCCTGGTACCGGATCGGCTGGACGCGCAATTGCGCCGGCACGGCGTCCGGGCAGGTGGCCTTGGCGCTGGAATCCATCGTCATGGCGGGTGAGGTCTATATCAATGACGAACGGATCTGGAGCGATCCGCACCTGACAGAGCCGCTGTCGCGCAGCTGGAACGTGCCGCGTTACTGGGTGATTCCCGACGCCCTGCTGCATCCGGGCGAGAACACCTTGTGGATCCGCGTGGTCGGCGTGGCGGGGCAGACGCCCGGCCTGGGGCCGGTGCGTCTGGGCGGACAGTGGACGGTGTTGCAGCAGTACGAAGACCTGTGGTGGCGCAACCGCACGTTGTTCACGCTCAACCTGATCGTCTCGGGCGTCCTGGGCGGCCTGTGTTTCTTCATCTGGCTCATGCGGCGCGAACAGCGCGCCTTTGGCTGGTACGCGCTGATGGCCCTGTTCTGGGTGCTGTTCATTGCCAACGTGCTGGTGACCAGTCCCTGGCCGTTCCCCGACAGCCTGACGGCGGCTCGGGCCAACATCATGGTGCTGGTGCTGTACGTGGCCTGCTTCTGCGTCTTTACATGGCGCTTTGGCGACCAGTCCTTGCCGCGCATCGAGAAGGCGCTATGGCTGCTGGCGGCCGTGCTGCTGGCGGCGATGGCCTTCGTGCCGCAGGGGCATCTGCCGCAAGTGCAGCTGAGCGTGGTGCTGATCGTGTCGGCGATCTTCTTCGCCAATTGCCTGCAATTTCCGTTTCACGCGCTGCGCACCCGCCGGCCAGAGCACGCCATGCTGGCGGCATGCCTGCTGGCCTTCTTCGCTGCCTGCGCCCACGATCTGCTGCTGATGCTGAGGCTTATCGACGGCGAGGCCACCTACACGCCTTTCACCAGCGTGGTGGTCACGCTATGCATGTCCGCAGTGCTGGGGCTGCGCCATGCGCGCAGCGTGCGCCGCATCGAGCGCTTCAACCAGGAGCTGGCCAGCGGCATCGAGCAGGCGCGCACCGAACTCGCCACCACGCTGGAGCGCGAGCATGCGCTGGCGCTGACGAATGCCCGGCTGCAGGACCGGTTGCAGATCGCGCACGATCTGCACGACGGGCTGGGAGGCTCCCTGGTCCGCATGATGGCCGTGGTGGAGCAGGCCAGCGCGCCGCTGCACAGCCAGCAGTTTCTTTCCATGCTCAAGCTGTTGCGCGATGATCTGCGGCAGACCATAGACAGCGGTTCCAGCGCGGGCGTTACGGTGCCGGCCACGCCGCGGGAATGGATAGCGCCGTTGCGCCACCGTTTCATGCAGCTGTTCGACGAGCTGGACATCAGCGCCACCTGGCGGGTGCCCGAGCTATGGCGCACGCCGCCCAGCGCCCTGCAGTGCATGGCGCTGACGCGGCTGGTTGAGGAATCGCTGGTGAACGTGCTCAAGCACAGCCGCGCCCGCCGCGTGGAACTGGAGCTGCGGCAGTCCGAATCCGACCGTCTGGAGCTGCGCATCGAGGATGACGGCGTCGGTTTTGACGTGGCCGCGGTGCTGCGCGCGGGCATCAGCGTGGGCATGCGCAGCATGCACGCCCGCATCGCCAGGGTAGGGGGCGAGCTGGACGTTGCATCGCAGCCGGGGCGCACTGCGCTGACCGCCACGCTGGGGCTGCGCACGCCTCAGGCTTGAAGGCCGGCTATTTGGCGGTGTTCTCGTCGTCCACCGTCAGTCCGCCGCTTTTCATGATGCTCTGGGCGATCTCCTCGGCGGACTTTCCGGCAAAACCGTGTTCCCCCGCGGTAATGCGGAAGCTGTCGCCTTCCAGCGGGCTTTGCAGCGTGGCGGAAGACAACAGCACGCCGCCCGACCGCAGCTGGATGCGTTTGCCCACGCGGTCGCGGGTGAAGTCGGCAAGGGCCTGGCGGCTTTCGGGCTTGAGTTCGACGTCTACCGTCCTGGCGGAGGTTTGCGGGTCGGCGCCGGCGGTGGCGCGCGCCACCTGCAGCACGACGGTCTCTGCGTAGGCCGCGCCGGGCAGCAACAGCGCAAGCGCGGCCGCGCGGGCGAGTTGTCTCATTGATGGCATGGCAAGCTCCTTCTGATGGACATCCTGGCCTGGTCCCTTCGCAGGGCCTGGGCGGGTTCCTACATCCTAGCGCATGTCTCGCTGGCGATCGTCTGCGCAAATCGGACAAGCACGAGCGCGCAATGGGCGCTATGCTTCGCGGCGCGAAGTTCAGCGCGGCAACCGCCGTGCGATCCATACGAAGAGAGTCGAAACATGTCCAACGTTACCGCCGGCGCCACGCCGCTCGCCGAGCTCTACCAACATGTGATCCAGGAAGAGCTGGGTCTGGTCGCCCGGATCGACGAAGAGGGCGATGTCCTGTTCCGCCATCCCGAACTGGGCACCCTGTATTTCAGCCTGAGCGCCGACGATCCCGAATTCCTGCGCCTGGTCTATCCGTCCTTCGCCGATGCGACCGATCTGGGCATGGGGCGCGCCGAGCTGCTGGAGATCATCAATACGGTCAACAACCGTTGCAAGGCGGTGAAGCTGTACATCACGCAGAGCAGCGGCGATGTGGTCACGAACCGCGTTTCGGCCGCGATCGAGAGCTTTGTGGCTGCACCCGACGCGCTGCCCTCGGAGGCCTTGCTGCGCGGCATAGTCGCGCGTTGCCTGTCGGCGATCCGCCACAGCGCCGCCGAGACGCTGCGGGAAGCCGGCGTGCTGAAGCCGGCAGACGAAAGCGCGCATTGATACGGCGGCCCGATCCCGGCCTGGGCCGGGTCTAACGAAGGAGAGTCTCATGGCAGTGCGTGGAGTCTGGCTTGCGGCCGGCTTGTTGTTGAGCGGTATCGCTCACGCGGGATCGGCGCCGGCAGAATTGAGCTGCGTATCCGAAAGCGGCAAGGTCGCGCTGGAAGGCACGATCCCCTCATCCTCATCGGACGAAATGAAGCTGAAGCTGAGCTATGCGGACGGCAGCCTGGCGTTCGACTCGGACGCGAACCAGAACTATGTCGTGGCGGACTTTCCGCAGGCCGTGTTCACGCTGGTGGTGGCGGCCCAAGGGCAGCCGCTCACGCTGTACGCGATACCGTCCAGCATGGCGGTCAAGCGGGAAAGCAATGGCGACGCCGCTGGCAAATTCCAGGCCAAGCTGACGGCTCCACGGCCCCGCAGCGTGTCGGGGGTGCAGGCCGATACTCCGCTGAAAGCTACCCTCAACTGCGACTACCGGTACTCGCTGTAAGGTTGGACGGTAGCTGACCGGCAGCTTGCCCAGCCCCTTTCTCCAGATGACTGGACATCTGGAGAAAGGGGCTTTTTCATGTCTGAAGCCTGAGGATAGGCGCCGATATGCACCTGCTGTGAGCAGATCGATACGCATGAATTGTTGTTATTGCGCTGCATTCTGGCCTTGTGAACCGGTCAAATTTCACAAAATTGACATTTGTCTGAATAAATCCTGACTATTTGTTGAACGTAAAAATAAGAATGAATATCATTGGCGCTCTTAAAAAACCAAGATCGCGCTGATAGCGCAGCCGCCGCGGGGCGGCTTCTGACAGAGTCCAATGAACAAAGCAGATACATCGACGGCCCATGCCAAGGCCGGTGGGAATACTTCGGCCTCCATTTATGCAGCGATGTGCGGCGCGCTGATGTCGCCGGGCCTGGCCCTGGCGCAGGGCAGCGTGGCGCCGGGCGCCGTACACGAACTGTCGCCGGTGCACGTGCAGGGGCAGGCGGTCAGCGATGGCTACGAAGCCAACATCGCGTCCTCTCCGAAGATGACGGCGCCTCTGCTGGACACGCCGCGTTCGGTCACCGTGATCACTGAACAGCTGATGCGCGACCGCGCGGCGACCTCGCTCATGGATGTGTTGCGCACCGCCCCGGGCATCACCTTTGGCGCGGGCGAGGGCGGCACGCCCACCGGCGACCGCCCATTCGTGCGCGGCTACGAGGCCAGCACCGACATGATGGTTGACGGCATGCGCGACCTGGGCCGTTTCTCGCACGAGACCTTCAACCTGGAGTCGGTCGAGATCCTGAAGGGCCCCAGCTCCGCCTATTCCGGCCGCGGTTCGACCGGCGGCAGCATCAACCTGGTCAGCAAGAGCCCCAAGCTGGAGAATTTCGCCGAAGGCACGGTCGGCGTGGGCACCGACGACAACTGGCGCCTGACCGGCGACGGCAACTGGGCGCTGGGCGAGAGCTCGGCATTCCGCCTGAATTTCATGAAGCAGGGTGGGGACATCCCGGGCCGCGACCATGTCGAAACCGATCGCTGGGGCGTGGCGCCCTCATTCTCCTGGGGCCTGGGCACACCGACGCAGGTCACGCTCAGCTACTACCATCTGCAGAACGACGACACGCCCGACCTGGGCATTCCGTTCAAGAACGAGTCGCGCCCGGATCGCGTCACGCCGCCCAAGGTGGACCGCAACAACTACTACGGCCTGATCGGCCGCGACTATCGCAAGAACCAGGCCGACATGACCACCCTGATGGTCGAGCACAAGTTCAGCGACAAGCTGAAGCTGCGCAACGGTACGCGCTATAGCGAGTCCACCAACGAATACGTGATGACCCGCCCGTCTTTCGACAATTGCGCGGCGCGTGTGGGTGGCAGGCCCAACCCCGCCTATGGCGTGGCGCCCTGCTCGAACGAAGCGGACGGCGTGAAGATGAGCAAGGCCCTGCGCAGCCTGAACCAGACCAACCGCTCCTTCATCAACCAGACCGACATGTTCGGTGAATTCACCGCCGGCGGCCTGCGTCACAGCTATGTGGCCGGCCTGGAGTTCAGCACCGAGACGATCAGCAAGCGCGACGGCGTGCCCTCGGGCGGCTTCGACAAGACCCTGCAGGACGACCTGTACAACCCCAATCCCCGCCAGCCTTATACCGGCAGCCTGAGCTGGGGGCCGCGCTACGACGCCGCCAAGACCATCACGCGCGCGGCCTACGTGTTCGACACGGTCAAGTTCAGCGAGCAATGGGAAGCCAACGCCGGCCTGCGCTACGACAATTACCGCGTGACCAGCGGCAACGTCGAGCGTACCGACAATATGTGGAACTACCAGCTGGGCCTGGTCTACAAGCCCGCGCCCAATGGCAGCATCTACGTGTCCTACGGCACCTCGTCCAACCCGTCCGGCGAAACGGCAGGCCAGTCAGGCGGCGCCGACGGCGCGGCAGGCGGCCGCCTGACCGCGGGCACCGCGGCGCTGGCGCCTGAAAAGAGCCGCAGCATCGAACTGGGCACCAAGTGGGACGTGTTCGACGAGCGCCTGTCGCTGACGGCAGCGGTGTTCGAAACCCGCAAGACCGATGCCCGCAGCTCCGATCCCATCACCGGCGACGTGACGCTGTCCGGCAGCAACCGCGTGCGCGGCATCGAGCTGGGCGTGGCGGGATCCATCACGCCCAAGTGGCAGGTCTGGGGCGGCTACAGCTACATGGACCCCAAGGTCACCAGCTACCAGAGCGGCGGCACCGACTACAGCGGCAATCAGATGAAATTCATCGCCCGCCAGAGCGCCAGCCTGTGGACGACCTACAAGTTCCTGCCGGAGCTGACGGTGGGCGCCGGCGCCACCTACACCGGCAAGCGTTACGTGGACGACGCCAACGTCTATCAGTTGCCGTCCTACTGGCGCTACGACGCGATGGCGGCTTATCAGTTCAACAAGAACTTCGGCCTGCAGCTGAACCTGAACAACCTGACCGACGAGACCATCTACGAGGCTTCGCACGTGGGGCTGTTCAGCTATGTGGCGCCGGGCCGCTCGGCGATGCTGACCGCCACGTTCCGCTATAACTGACGCGCAATGCGCCAGCGCCGCAGCCACGGCGCTGGCGTCGCGTATTCCGGCTTAGTCGATGCGCGCGCCGGAGATCTTGACGGCCTCGGCCCACTTGGCGATTTCCTGCCGCACGAAAGCCTGGAACTGCTCGGGCGTGGAAGGCGTGAATTCGCTGCCGGAGGCGGCGAGCTTTTCCTTGGTCTTGGGATCGGCCATGACTTCGCGCATGTCCGCCGATATCTTCTCCACCAGAGGCTTGGGCGTGCCCTTGGGGGCGAAAAAGCCCGACCAGGGCGGAGCGGCGTAGCCGGGGAAGCCCTGTTCGGCCACCGTGGGGTAGTCGGGCGCGCTGGCGAAGCGCCCCGCCGTGGTCAGCGCCACGATCTTCAGCTTGCCGCTCTTGGCATAGGCTTGCACGGCGGGCAGGCCGGTGACGCCCACCTGGATCTGGCCGCCCAGCAGGTCGGTCACCATCGGCGCGCTGCCGCGGTAGGGAATGTGGGCAATCTCGAACTTGCCCTGGTTCTTGATCAGCTCCATGCCCAGGTGCGATGCCGTGCCGTTGCCGTCCGATCCGTACGAGTAGTGCGCGTCGGGCTTCTTCAGCAGGGCGATGAGTTCCTGCAGGTTGTTGGCCGGCACGTCGTTGTTGACGATGATGGCATTGGGATACAGCGTGGCCTGCGTGATGGCCTCGAAGTCCTTGACCGGGTCATAGCGCATGTTCTTGTAGAGCGAGGTATTGATGCCGTGCGAACCCGTCACGCCCAGCACCAGGGTGTAGCCGTCGGGCGCCGCGCGCGCTACATATTCCGAGCCGACGTTGCCGCCTGCGCCGGGCTTGTTTTCCACGACCACGGGTTGTCCCCATTTCTTGGACAGGCCTTCGGCCACCAGGCGCGCGGTGATGTCAGTGGCGCCGCCGGCCGGGAAGGGTACGACGATGGTGACCGCGCGGTTGGGGAAGTTGTCCGTACCCTGCGCGAAGACTGGGGCGGCAGCCAGGCCAATGGCGCCGGCAAGCAGCGCCAGCATGCTGCGGCGGAGGGCAGGGCGCGCCGGGCGTCCGTACGTTGCGGAGGTGTTGGTGTGCTTCATGGTTCTAGCCCCTTGCTGTGTGATGTAAGTCTTGTGTGAAGTCGATGGTGGCGGCTGGAGCTATAGCGCGGTGTAGCCGCCGTCCGCGCGTATGTCCGTACCCGTGATGAATGAGGCGGCGTCGCTGATCAGGAAAACTGCTGTCTGTGCGATCTCCTCGGCTGTGCCGAGGCGTCCGGCTGGATATTTGGCCGCCAACGCGGCGCCGGCGGCCTGCGCGCTGCCATAGCGCGCGACCAGCCTGCTGGTCAGGACCGCGCCCGGCGACAGGCTCAAGGCGCGGATGCCGTCGGCCGCGTGATCCACGGCAATGGCGCGCGCCAGCGCGATCAGACCGGCCTTGCTGGCGCCATACGCACCACGGCCCGGCGCGGCCACGCTGCCCAGCTGCGAGGCGATGTTCAACACCACGCCGCTGCCGGCCCGCGCCATGTGGGGGATGGCGCATCTGCTCATCAGCCACGCGCCCGTCAGGTTCACGTCCAGCGCCTGGCGCCATTGCTCCAGCGTAAGGTCCGCGATCTTGTTGCCCGGCGTGACGGTGGCCGCGTTGTTCACCAGGACGTGGATCGCACCCCAGTGCGCAGCCGTTCTTTCCACGGCTTCGCGCGTACTTTGCGCGTCGCTCACGTCGCAGGCGATCGCCAGCATCTGGGTATCAGGTCCAGCGAGGGCCTGGCGGGTTTGCGCGAGCAGTTCCGCATCGCGGTCCAGCAAGGCCACGCGGGCGCCGGCAAGCAGGCATTGCGCCGCGATCGCCTGGCCCAATCCACCGGCTGCGCCGGTCAGGATCACGACCTTGCCATGCAGCGCGGGTGCGTTCGTCTGTGTCATAGCGGCATCGCTCCCAGCGAGGCGCCGCCGCAGACGTAGAGCGTCTGTCCGGTGATGGCGCCTGCCTGCGCGCCCAGGAAGAAGGCAATGGCCGCGGCGACTTCGCCCGCGTCGATCAGGCGGCCCAGCGGCAGTTCAACCTGCGGCGGAGCGCCGCGCCTGGGATCGCGCAGCATGGGCGTGTCGACCGCGCCGGGCGCGACGACGTTGACGGTGATGCCGCGCGCGATGAGTTCGGCGGCCAGACTGCGCGCCAGGCCAATCTGGGCGGATTTGGTCGCCGCATAGGCCAGGCGTTGCGCGCGGCCCAGCACGGCGCGGCTGGACACCAGCACGATGCGGCCGCGGCCGTCAGGCAGTTGCGGCGCCAGCGCACGGACCAGTGCCATCGGCGCGGCGCCGTGCAATTGCCAAAGCCAGTCCGCGTCTTCCGGGCGCGTGTCCAGCGCGCCGCCGGTGCGCACTGCGCCCGCGCAATGCGCCAGCGCTGTCGGGGCGCAGCCGTCCAGCAGCGCGCATAGACCGCGCAAGGCGGCGGCGTCGGTCAGGTCGCACACCAGATGGCGATACTGTCCATGGCCTTTGATGGCCGCCGGCGCGATGTCCACGCCGGTCACCTGCCAGCCGGACGCCAGCAGCAGCTCGGCCAGCGCCAGGCCGATGCCCGACGACGCGCCCGTCAGGACGCAATGCGCCTGCGCATTCCGCTCAGTCATGGCGAAGCGCTCAGTCGGCCAGCGTCGTCAGGCGCTTTTCCATGGCGCGCATCTGCTCGTAGCCCATCAATTGCATGATGTCTTCGATGCCCACCAGCAGGTCGGGACGGTCGGCGGGCTCGCCGCTGGCGATCACGCCCTGCATGACTTGCAACGCCTGGCGCATGCCGTAAATCGCAGCGGCAGGCAGCATGCGCGGCAGGCTGATGCGCTTGACGCCGATTTCCTTCAGGCGCGGCAGCGGAATCAGCGGCGTGGTGGGACGGTTGCGGATGCCGAATCCCATGTTGATGCTGACCGGAATGCCGGCGGCGTCCACCAGGCGCTTGATGTCGTCCTCGGTGCGCACGGCGTCGGGGAACAGCATGTCGGCGCCCGCCTTGGCGTAGGCGCGGGCGCGCTTGACCGCGCCTTCGATGCCTTCGATCGCGAGGGAGTCGGTGCGGGCGATGATGACGAAGTCATCGTCGCGTCGCGCCAGGCAGGCGGCTTCGATCTTCTTGACCATTTCCGCTTCGCTCACCACGTCCTTGCCGGGCATGTGGCCGCAGCGCTTGGGGCTGACCTGGTCTTCGAGGTTGATGCCGGCGACGCCGGCTTCCTCGAACATCTGTACCGTGTGGTAGACGTTCACCGGGTTGCCGTAGCCGGTGTCGGCGTCAGCCGTGAGGGGAATGGAGACGGACCGCGCCAGATGACGGCAGTGGGTGACGTTTTCCGACAGGCCCATCACGCCGATGTCCGCGATGCCCAGCAGGGCGTTCGACACTGCCGCACCGCTGGTGCAGGCGGTCTTGAAGCCCGCGGCCTCGACCAGGCGGATGCTGTATCCATCGTACACGCCAGGGGAGACGATGAAAGGTTCGTTCTTCAGCAATTGCCGGAACTGGTGGCGCGAGTTGTTCATGTCGTACTGCTCCAGAGAGTGTCAGGCAGCGGAGACGGGGTGCCCGGCGATGCCGGACGCCCCTTCCGCCAGATGTTCAAAAAGGTGTTGCGCCGCGCGTTCGATGTGCGAGCGCATGAGCGATTCCGCCAGCTCGGCGTCGCGCGCGCGGATCGCGCGCAGGATCTGCCAGTGTTCGGCGTAGGCGTCGTCCTTGCGCTCCAGCACGGTGCCGGAGTGCCGGCGGTAGACGCGCAGCAGGTGATAGAGGTCGCCGCAAAGGGCGTTGATGATGCGGTTGTTGCCGCTGGCCCGCACGATGCGCTCATGGAAGTCGAAGACCCGCGGCGCTGGGGCGCCGCCATTGGCCGCTTCCAGGCGCCGCTGGCGGTCCTGTTCAAGCTCGGCCAGCAGTTGCGTGATTTCCTCGTCGCTCATGCGGCGAGTGGCCAGATTGCAGGCCACGCCTTCCAGTGCCATGCGCATCTGGAACAGTTCCAGCGCGGATTCCGCCGACAACGTCACCACGCGCGCCTTGATGTAGGGCTCGCGCGTGATCAGCTGGATCCCTTGCAGGCGGCGCACGGCCTCACGCACCGGACCGCGGCTGACGCCGAATTCCTGCGCCAGCGCGACTTCATTGATGACGCTGCCCGGGGCCAACCGGCCTTGGTAGATCGCGTCCAGCACCTGGTCGAACACCACGTCGGCCAGCGGGCCGGAGGCGTCTTCCTTGATGGCGATGGAGGTCGTGGCGGTGTTCATAGTGTTGACAGCCTATCAAAGGAATTTAAAAAGTGTCAACTCTTTTGGAGTTGGCAGGGTCGTGGCGGCGATACCGGATTACAGGCGTCGCCATTGATGTTTCGCCCATTTTACAGAGACTTTTCGGGGTTATCCCTAGCTCTATGGGGGTGGTTCTTGTATCTACACTTTCGATGACGCTATGCAAAACTGTATTTGACGCATCCATCGTCGGTTCAGAGACGACCTATAGTGTTGACACTATTATTTCGTAAGCCGTAAGATGGGCCCAGTTTAGATTTTCTCGATTACCGCTGCCATGATCCAGTCTTTCCCCTGTTGCGGCAGGACGCTGCGCTACGCGCACCTGTCCGCCGCCGCCCGAGCCGCGGGGCGCGACATCCACGCATATCCCTATGTCATCCGCGTGCTGCTTGAGAACCTGCTGCGCCATCGCGCATGGGGCGCCGCCGTGTCCGAGGACGAGATCGGCAGGCTCTGGGATTGGCGCGCGCATGCCGGCGCCGACTTGCCGCTGCATGTCGCGCGGGTGATCCTTCCGGACTCCAGCGGCCTGCCGGTATTGCAGGACCTGGCGGCGCTGCGCGACGCGGTGGCCCAGGCGGGCGGGGACGCGGCGCGGGTGGACACCCGGATTCCGGTGGACCTGATCGTGGACCATTCCCTGCAGGTCGACCATTGGGGCGACGAAGGCGCGGTGCAGCGCAACCTGCGCCGCGAGTTCGAGCGCAACGACGAACGCTACCGGTTCCTGAAATGGGCGCAGCAGGCTTATAAGGGTCTGCGGGTCATCACGCCGGGCATCGGCATCATCCATCAGGTCAACCTGGAGTACCTGGCGCCGGTGGTCATACGCCAGTCACGACCGGACGGCGACTGGGCCTATCCCGATTTCGTCATCGGCGGCGACTCGCACACGCCGATGGTCAACGCCCTGGGCGTGCTGGGCTGGGGCGTGGGCGGCATCGACGCCGAGGCGGCCCTGCTGGGCCACGCCTACACGTTCCCGATCCCGGAGGTCGTGGGGGTGCGGCTGCGCGGCGCCATCGAGGCGCCCGCGCTCACCACCGACGCCGCCCTGCTGATCACGCAGCAATTGCGCGCGGCGGGCGTGGTGGGCTGCATGGTCGAATTCTTCGGCCCTGCGGCGCAGGCGCTAGGCGTGCCGGAACGCGCCACCATCGCCAACATGGCGCCCGAGTACGGCGCCACTTGCGGCTTTTTCCCGATAGACACCCGCACGCTGGACTATGCCCGCATGACGGGGCGCAGCGACGAGCAACTGGCGCTGATCGAAGCCTATGCCCGCGCCAACAGCCTGTGGCGCGATGCCGGCGACGCGGCGCCCGCATATAGCCGGGTGATAGAGATCGACCTGTCGGCGGCGCGTCCCAGCGTGGCGGGTCCGCGACGGCCGCAAGACCGCATGGACGTGGGCGAGGTCGGGGCGGATTTCCGCCGCCGCCTGGGTCAGTCCCTGACGGAAGGCGGGTTCGGCGTGGACGCCGCCGCGCTGGCCGCGCATCCGCCCAGCCGCGCTTCCTTGGGCCATGGCTCCGTGGCGCTGGCGGCCATCACCTCTTGCACCAATACGTCCAATCCTGGCGTGATGCTGGCCGCGGGCCTGGTCGCGAAAAAGGCGCTGGCGTTGGGGCTGACGCCGCCCGCCTGGGTCAAGCGTTCGCTGGCGCCGGGATCGCGCGCCGTCACGCGCTATTTGGAATCCGCCGGCCTCCTGCAGGCCTTGCAGGCGCAGGGATTTCACGTGATCGGCTATGGCTGCACGACTTGCGGCGGCAAGTCCGGCCCCCTGGACGCCGCGGCGGCAGACGCCATCGCCGAGGGCGGCCTGGTGGCCGCGGCGGTGCTGTCCGGCAACCGCAATTTCGAAGGCCGCATTCACAAGCTGCTGCGCGCCAACTACATCGGCTCTCCGGCCATGGTGGTGCTGTATGCGCTGGCCGGCAGGATAGACCTGGACTTCGAACGCGAACCGCTGGGGCTGGGCTCCGATGGCGCGCCGATCTATCTGCGCGACGTCTGGCCCAGCCAGGAAGAGATAGCGGCCCTGTTGCCGCTGGCCGCGGATCCTGCCTTGTTCGCCGAGGTCTATGACCCGGCGAGCCTGGACAGCGCGATCTGGCGCGACCTGCCGGCGCCCTCGGGGCTGCGCTTTCCCTGGGACCCGGAATCGCAATACCTGGTCGAGCCGCCATTCTTCAAGACCGAGCCCGGCCGCGATGCCCTGGCAGACCTGGAAGCCAGCCTGAAGCACGGCCGCGTGCTGGCGGCGTTCGGCGATTCGCTGACGACCGACCACATCTCGCCCAGCGGCGAGATCCCGGCGGATACGCCGGCTGGCGCGTACCTGATCGGCAAGGGCGTGGCGCCGCGCGACTTCAATACCTATGTGGCGCGCCGCTGCAATCACCATGTGATGACCCGCGCCACCTTTGCCAACATCCGCATCAAGAATGCGCTGGTGCCGGATGTGGAGGGCGGGGTGACCCGCCATTTTCCCAGCGGGCAGCGCATGGCGGTGGTCGACGCGGCCGAAGCCTACCGCGCCGAGGGTGTGGCCAGCGTGGTCCTGGGCGGCAAGGACTACGGCATGGGCAGCAGCCGCGACTGGGCCGCCAAGGGTTCGGCGCTGCTGGGCGTGCGCGCCGTGATCGCGGAATCGTTTGAACGCATCCACCGGGCGAATCTGGTGGGCATGGGCGTGTTGCCGCTGGCTTTCGCCCCGGGCGAGGGCTGGCGCCAGTTGGGCCTGACCGGGGCGGAAACCCTGCGTTTCGACAACGTGGCTGACGGTGTGCGCAAGGGCGAGCCCATCACCGTCGTCGCCGAAGACGGCGAGCGCCGCATCGTCTTCCAGGCCTACGCCCAGGTGCTCACTCGCGCCGAACGCAAACTCATGGCAGAGGGCGGCATTCCTGCCAGCGTCCTCAACGGCTTTTTGAACGACACGCAGGCCGCTGACGCGGCCCCTCGCTGAAAACACGCATCTATCGGGAAAACCACATCATGCTGGATCTGCTGCTTACCAATGCCAGACTGTACTTGCCCCAGCAGGGGCTGACCGAAGGCGTACTCGGCGTCATCGACGGTCGCATTGCCATCATCGCCGAGCCAGGCGCGCAGTTCGAGGCCCGCGAGACCATAGATTGCCAAGGGCTTTGGGTATTGCCGGGTCTGATCGATCCGCACGTGCATTTCGGATTCGGCTCGCCCGAGACCGACTTCGAAACCGAGTCGCGCTTCGCTGCCCTCGGCGGCACGACCTCCGTGCTGTCGTTTCATCGCTCGGCGGATATCCGCGAATCCTTCGACAAGGTGCGCGACCGCGCGCTGTCGCAGAGCTGCGTCGATTTCGGCTTCCATTTCGGCATCACCAGCAATCTGCACGTGGAGACGCTGGAGGAAATTTCGCGCCGCTTCAACGTGAATTCCTACAAGCTCTACATGATGTACAAGGGCGCAGCAGGGCTGTCCAAGGGCTTTACCGATATCGACGACGGCCTGCTGTATTCGGCGTTGCGCGCTACCGCCGCGATCCCGGGCGCGATCATGGGCGTGCATTGTGAAAACGTGGAAGTGATTCCCGTCCTGCGGGATCCGCTGCGCGCCGCTGGCCGCGACGACCTGAAGGCCTGGAATGAACAGAGCCCGGACTTCCTGGAAGCGGAGAACGTGCACCGCGTCTGCTACTTCGCATCCAAGACCGGAGCCGCGGTCAACATCGTGCACCTTAGCAGCCGCGAGGCGCTGGACGAGGCGCGGCGCCACCGGCGCACGCCGGACGCGCCGCCGATCTATGTCGAGACCTGCCCGCACTACCTGTTCCTGAACGACGAATCGCCCGCCGGGACTTATGCCAAGGTCAATCCGCCGGTGCGTGGCCAGGCCGACGTGGAGGCCATGTGGGAGGGCGTGCTGGATGGTTCCATTACCACCATCGGCACCGACCACGTGCCGCGCAAGCGTGCCACCAAGGACACCGACATCTGGGCAGCCAGCAACGGCTTTCCCGGCACCGGCTTGATGTTGCCGATCCTGCTGCACGAAGGCTATCACCGCCGCGGCGTGCCGCTGGAAACGTTGATGAAAGTCAGCGCGGAGAACTCTGCCCGCATCTACCGCATGCCTGCCAAGGGCAGCATCGAGATCGGCAAGGATGCCGACCTGGTGTTGGTGGATCCGGATCTGGAGCGCACCGTCGATCCCTCCACGCTCGAATCCAATTCCGACTACTCCCCTTACAAGGGCATGACCCTGAAGGGTTGGCCCGTGCGCACCCTGGTGCGCGGGCGCACCGTGGCGCTGGACGGCCGCATTACCGATGCCGCGCGCAGCAATCCCGGCGGCCGCTATCTCAAGCGTCTTTGAACTGAACCTACTCCTCTTCTGGCAGGCACTACCATGAGCGAAACCAAGCGAATCTGGGACGACTTTCTGACTGAACGCGACAAGCAGGTGCTGGCGCAGGCCGGCTACGGCAAGCGTGGCGGCTTCGGCAAGCGTCCGGCCCTGTTCATCATCGACGTGCAGTACAACTTCTGCGGCGATACGCCCCAGGACATCCTGGAAGGCCTGAAGCAGTACCGCACCCATTGCGGCCGGGAGGCCTGGGACGCGGTGGCGCATATCGTGCCGCTGCTGGAGCTGGCGCGCGACAAGAACATACCGGTCTTCTATACCGAAAGCGGCCGCCGCGCCGACCTTCTGGACAGCGGCGTGCAAGTGGGCAAGAACCATCGCGGCGGCGAGAAGACCGTGCTGGCCAACACCCATGCCACGCAGACCGTGGAGCCGTTGGCCCCGCGGCCGCAGGACATCCGCATCACCAAGCAGAAGCCGTCCTGCTTCTTCGGCACCATCTTCATGAGCCACCTGAACTTCCTGGACGTGGACACGCTGATCCTGGTGGGTTGCACGTCTTCGGGATGCCTGCGCGCCACCACGGTGGACGCCTATTCGTACAACTTCAAGGTCATCATTCCCGAAGAGGCTGCGTTCGACCGCTTCCAGGCCAGCCATGCGATGAGCCTGTTCGACCTGAACTGCAAGTACGCCGATGTGATCCCGTCGCGCGAAGTGCAGGATTACCTGCGCAACCTGCCCGCGCCGGCCGCGGCGGAACAGGCCTGAGCCGCCCATGTCCGCGACCGCCGCCGGACCGTTGCCGGTCTACCTGCTGACGGGTTTCCTGGGCAGCGGCAAGACCACGCTGCTGTCGCGGCTGGTGCGCGGCCCGCGCTTTGCCGATACGGCGGTGGTTATCAACGAGTTCGGCGAGATCGGCCTGGACCACATGCTGGTGGGCAAGGCCGATGACACCGACGTGGTGCTGCTGGATTCCGGCTGCCTGTGCTGCGCAGCCACCAGTTCGCTGCAGGACACGCTGGAGTCGCTCTATTACCGGCGCCAGCGCGGCGAGATTCCCGCGTTCACGCGCGTGGTGGTGGAGACTTCGGGGCTGGCGGATCCTTGCCCGGTCATCAATACGCTGGCGGCGGATCCGCTCATCGCCCGCCACTACCGCTTCGGCGGCGTGGTGGCGACGGCGGACGCGCTGCATGGCCTGTCGACGCTGGACGCCTACCGCGAAGCCAGTACCCAGATCGCCATCGCCGACCGCATCGCGCTGACCAAGGCCGATCTGGCCGATGAGGCTGCGATAGACACGATGCGCGCTGCGCTGCGCGGCTACAACGCCAGTGCGCCCATTCGCGCGGTGTCGCCGGACACCGTGGACGAAGACGCGCCGGCCTTGTTCGACGGCCTGCGCGCCGGGCATCTGGACGTGGCGGCGCTGACGGCGGTGCCGGCCTCGGGGCCGCTGGCGCATGTGCTGCGCTACGGCATCGTGTCCCACTCCTTTACGCAGAGCCGGCCGGTGGGCTGGGAGGACTATGCGCGCTGGACCCGGCACATGCAGCGCCAGGTCGGAGACCGGCTGTTGCGCGCGAAAGGGCTCTTGCGCTGGACGGACGGGACGCTGCGCGCCGTCCATGGCGTGCGGCATGTCTTTTCTGTGCCCGAGCCTGTCGAGGGAGTGGAAGGCTCGCAGCGGGCGGGCGCCATGGTCCTCATCGTGCAGGACATGTCGGCGGAAGAAGTGGACGAGGCGATTCGGCCGCTGGGATTGTGATGCCGCGCCGCTGGCGCGCTGGCGTTCAGGGGCGCGCGCCGTTGCCCAGGTGCAACGCCACCACTTCCGTATCCGCGCCGGCCAGTCCCGGGTACCGTGTCCTGACCAAAGGATCGTGCCCCGGCACGATGTGGTCGGGCGATTCCGCGAACTTCAGCAGGACCTCGTAGCCCGCCAGCATGTCAGCGACGTTGTCGACGATGGGAAACGGTGCGTCCAGGCCCATGTTGTCGTAGTAGTGGCTGGCGTCCGACGCCAACACCATCCAGCCGCGCGCGGTGTGCACGCGCACCGCCTGCAGTCCGCGGGTATGGCCGCCGATGTGCAGCAGTTGCAGGCCCGGTGCGATTTCGTCGTGGCCATGGTAGAACGCCACGCGTTTGTCGTACACGCCCCGTACCACGTCGACCACGTCTTCCACTGCATAGGCGTGGCGCAGCATGTCGAAGCGCATGTTGCAGCCGCAGGCATAGTGCAGCTCGCTTTCCTGCAGATGCAGGCGGGCCTGCGGCAGCTTGCGGATGTTGCCTGCGTGGTCGTAATGCAGATGTGTGACGATGACATCGCGGATGTCCGCGGGCGCGATACCCAGCTTTTCCAATGCTTCAATCGGGCAGCGCAAGAACTCGCGGCCGCGGGCCCGGGCTGCGGCCTCGTTGAAGCCCGTATCCACCAGGTAGACGCGCTGGCCGTCGCGGATGACCCAGACGAAGTAATCCATCGGCATCGGGCCGTCGTGCGGATCCGGGGGCGTGATGAAGTTCTGGCTACGCTGCCGCGCTACCGTGGCGTAGCGCAGGGCGTAGACCTCGTAGTGGGGCAGTGTCATGCGATGGCTCCGGTTGCGCGCAGGCGGTCCAGTTCGGGGCGCAGATATTCCAGCAGGCGTTGCGGGTTCTCCACCATGGGGAAGTGGCCCAGTTCGGGCATGGCCTGAAACCGCGCGCCGGGAATCAGGGCCGCCACCCGCCTGGAATCCTCCGGGCTGGCCGAGTAGTCGTAGGCGCCGGTCAGCAACGATATGCCGAAGGCGTCGGCGTTCAGGCCCGTCAGATGGCGGGCCGCGTCGAAGTCCTCGCTGTAGAACCAGAGGTCATTGGCGTAGACATTGAAACCGCCTTGCGAATAGATCCAGGCTGCGTCGCGCCGGGCTTGCAGCGTGGCGGCGGGGCCCATCAATCCGCGCACGTAGGCGGGGTTGTGCGCGGCCTGGTTGACCTGAGGATGGCACAGCATCGGGGTGCGGCGTCCGGCCGCTTGGTACGGCGCCTCCAGCGCGACGACGCCTGCCACGTCGGCTGGGCTGTGCGCCGCCACCACCAGCGCCATTGCCGCGCCCATCGAGCAACCCAGCAGGGTCGCCGGTCCACCCGCGACCTGGCGAATCACCGCCAGGCAGGTCTGCAGATAGGCATCGCGCGAGAGGCCCGCGTCGATCCATGCCTGGCCGGGCAGCGGCATGCTGCGCCCGTGTCCGGGCATGTCGAAGGCGATCATGCGCCATTGCCGGCGCAGGCCGGGGTCCGCCATCAGCGCGTGGTACTGCCGGGAGTCCGCGCCCGCCGTGTGCAGCATCAGCAGCGCCGGCCCGACCGCCAGTCCGCTGGTTTCATAGTAGATGGAAGTCTGCGCCGCGCCGATATCAATGGTCGCATAGGAGCCGGCAATCGCGCTGCGGTCGAGCAGGTCCGGCGTGGCGTCAAGCTGGCCCCGGAGGATTTCGAAAAGCCGCTCCAGCGGGTGCAGGGCCTGGGCGATGGCCAGCGCATCGCCCGTGACTCGCAGGCCTTGGGCCTGGCGGCGGGCAGCGGTGAAGGAGTGGTAGCCCGGAGGCGGGGTGTCGCTGAGCAGCTTGCGCCAGGTTTCCGGCGGCGCGCTGATGGTGATGCATTGCGACGGTGCGGTGGGCTGGCCGGCCCAGGCGGTTACACGCTCTTGCGCCGCGGCGCCGGCCTGCAGCCAGAGGGCGCAGGGCAGGCCGCGCGCGGCCAGGATGAACTCGCTATCCTGCTGCGCCAGGGCCGCCGCGGCTCTTAGCTTCTGAACGATCGCGTTCACTGTCGGATGTCTCCTGTTGCTGGCGCCTGAGCACGTCGAGCGCGGTGCGTTCGGCGTTGACGATATGGCTTTGTGCGGCGTCTTGCGCGCCTTGCGGATCGCGGGCGTGGATGCGCTCGTAGATCAGGTCGATTTCGGCCATGCTTTCCGGCAGGCGTTCGGGGCGCGCGAACGAGGTGGCGCGCAGCAGATTGATGCGGGATAGCAGGCCGGGCAGCATGTCCTTGACCAGATCGTTGTCGCAGCCGCCCAGCAGCACGTCGTAGAAATCGCGCTTTGCCGCCAGCAACGCCGACTTGTTGCTGCCCTTGGCCTGGCGGTGCAGGGCATCCACGGCCTTGCGCAGGCGCTCGACATCGGCGTCGCTCGCCAGGCGCGCGAATTCATGCGCGGCATAGCCTTCCAGCAGGGCGCGCAGGGCGTAGAGATCGCGGGCGGCCTTTTCGGTGATGCGCATCACGGTAGGACCGCGGTGCGGCTCGATCGTGATCAGGCGTTCGGCTTCCAGCGTGCGCAGCGCTTCGCGCAGGGTGCTGCGGCTGATCCCGAGTTGCTCGCACAGTTCCTGCTCGCGCAGGCGTTCCCCGCCCTTGATCCGTCCGTCCGTGATGGACGCGCGCAGGAATTCCTCCACGCGGGTGCGCAGGGTGCCGGGTTTTTCGAATACCGCGCCGGTCGGGCTGGCCATGGCTGTCTCTCGCTTATGCTGGCGGCGAATCCGTCCGTTGGCGCAGGCTCATGGCCGCGCCGCGGCGAACCGCCGTGTCTACGTAAAGACGCAATATATCCCGTCGGCGCGCCATGGCTACAGTCCGAGGTAGGCCGCCCGCACGCGGCTGTCCTGCAGCAGCGTGCCACTGGGGCCCGACAGCACCAGGGAGCCGGATTGCAGCACGTAGGCGTATTCCGCCACCGACAGCGCCAGACGTGTGTTCTGCTCCACCAGCAGGATGGTCAGGCCGCTGCGGTGGATGTCGATCATGGCCTGGTGCATCTCCTCGACGATCTTGGGCGCCAGGCCGTGGCTGGGTTCGTCCAGCAACAGCAGTCGCGGTTCCAGCATCAGCGCGCGGCCGAATGCCACCATCTGTTGTTCGCCGCCGGAAAGCGTACCGGCCTGCTGGCGGCGCCGTTCCAGCAAGCGGGGAAACAGCGCGTAGATGCGGTCGCAGCCGCGCTTGACCGCGGCCATGTCCCCGCGTCGGGTGTACGCGCCCAGGTAGAGGTTTTCCTCGACCGTCATTTCCGGAAAGACATGGCGGCCTTCCGGAACGTGGGCGATGCCCAGTTCAGGGATGCGGTGCGGGGGCAGGCGCAGGATCTCTTCCCCGTCGAACCGGATGCTGCCCCCAACCTTGTCCAGAAGGCCGGATATGCAGCGCAGCAGCGTGCTCTTGCCCGCTGTATTGGCGCCGACCACGGCAATGAAACCGCCTTCGGGCACATCCAGCGACACGTCGTGCAGCACCGGGCTGCGGTTGTATGCGGCGGTCAGTCCCTCGATATGCAGGAGGCTCATGCCAGTTCCTCCACCTGTTCCAGCGACTTGCCGAGATAGACCTCGATTACCGTGGGATCGGCCGCGATCTCCGCCGGGCTGCCTTCTGCGATCTTCTGGCCGAACGACAGCACCAGGATGCGATTGCACAGGCGCATGATGGCGCGCATGTGGTGTTCCACCACGATGAAGGTGATGCCCGAGTCGTCGCGCAGGGCACGGATCAGATCCAGCAGCGCGTCCATTTCGGATTCGTTCAGCGCCGCCATCACCTCATCCAGCAGCAAGACCTTGGGATCGGTGCACAGCGCGCGGGCCAGCTCCACCCGCGCCTGTTCGGGAAACGAGAGCTCGCCGGCCGGCTTGCGCGCGATGCCGGCCAGGCCGACGCGCTCGAGGTTGCCCAGCGCCAGCTGGCGCGCGCGGCTTACGTCATGGCGCAGCAGTCCGCCGACCAGCACATTGTCCAGCACCGTCATTTCAGGAAACAGCGCCACGTTCTGGAAGGTCTTGGTCATGCCGAGCGCGGCGATCTGGTGGGGCCGCAGGCCGCTGATGTCGCGGCCCTCCAGTTCGATGCGTCCGCCGTTGCCGCGGTACAACCCGACCAGCAGGTTGAATAGAGTGGTCTTGCCCGCGCCATTGGGGCCGATGAGGCCCAGGATATCGCCGCGCGCCACGTTGAACGACACGTCGTCCACGGCTTTCAGGCCGCCAAAGCGGCGCTGGATGCGGGAAACGTTCAGGATGTCAGGCATGCTGGCCTCGTGTCAGGTTGCGCAGCCGGGTCCACAACGCCGACAGGCCACGCGGCTCGATCAGGATGATGGCGATGAGGATCAGCCCGAAAGCCAGCTGCGACGCGCCCGCCGTATGGCCGGACAGCCAGTCGTTGAACAGTTCCTCCAGCGGGATGATGACTAGCGCGCCGATCAGCGGCCCGGCCACGGTGCCCACGCCGCCGATGATGCAGATCAGCGCCACGCGCACCGAAACGCCGACCAGCGAGAAGACGGTGTCCGGGTCGAAGAAGTAGATGAACTGCGCGTACAGCGTGCCGCAGGCGCCCATCAATGCGGCCGAGATGACGGCGGCGAGAATGCGGGTGCGGGCGGTGTTCACGCCGATCACCTCGGCGGCCTGGGGATTGGCCTTGACCGCGCGCAGCCGGTAGCCCAGGCGCGAACGGCTGATCAGCGCGAACACCGCCGAGGTGATCACCGCGGCCCCCAGCATCAGGTAGTAGTAGGGGATGCTGGACTTGAACTGCATCTGCGCCAAGCCTTCCGAGAACGGGATCGACACGCCCACCGGTCCGCCGGTCACAGAGGCCCAGGTGTTGGCGATGGCGCGCAGCACTTCGCCAAAGGCCAGCGTGGCCAGTGCGAAGTAGTGTCCGCGCAGGCGCATGGTAGGCAGACTGAGCAGGGCGCCCGCAGCCGCGGCCACCGCCATGGCTGCGACAATGCCCAGCCAGGGCGAAATGCCGTAGCGCATGAGCAGCAGGGTCGAGGTGTAGGCACCCAGCCCGAAGAACGCCGCGTGTCCGAGGGAGATCTGGTTCGCCAGCCCTCCCACGATGTTCCAGGACTGGCCCATGGCGGCAAACAGCAGCACCAGCGTCATGACGCGGATGCCGTAGCCCTGATCCTGCATCAGCCATGGCGCGATCAGGGCCGCCGCCAGCGGCAGCGCCCACAGCAGGAGTTGTCGGTTGCTAGTCATCAGCCCGCCCTTTTCAAAAGACCTTCCGGGCGCACGGCCAGCACCAGGATGAAGATGGCGAACAGCGCCAGGTTCTGCAACTGCATGGGCAGCACGAGCGAAGACAGCGACTGGATCACCCCGACCGCCACGCCGCCCACCACCGCGCCTATCACGCTGCCCAGTCCGCCCAGTACCACCGCGGTAAACATCAGCACGCTGAACTGCGCGCCGACCGTGGTCGAGGCCGTGAGGTAGGGCAGGATGATGCCGCCGCCCAGCGCCGTCATGCCCACGCCCAGGCCGAACGCCAGCTGGTGCACCCGGTGGGTCGAAATGCCGGACAGCCTGGCGGCCATGGGGTCCTGAGCGGTAGCGCGCACCGCCATGCCCCACCAGGTTTTCTTGAGCACCCACCACAGCGCCAGGCCGGCCACCGAGGCCACCACGAATGCCAGCAGGTAGGGCGCGCTGAGGAGGATGGGCCCCACGGCCAGCGCAGTCATCTGGTAGGGCGTCTGCACCGAGCGGAACTCGGAGCCGAACAGGATCAGCGCCAGGTTCTCCATGACGATGAGCAGGCCCACCGTCAGGAAGATCTGCGCCACGGCTGGCGCCTTCAGCACCCGGTCGATCAGGTATTTCTGCGTCAGCACGCCGAGCACGAATGCCACCGCGAACGACAGCAGCGACCCCAGCAACGGATCCAGTCCGAGCAGCTTCCAGGCGAAGTACGCCACGAACATGCCCACCATCAGGAATTCGGCCTGGGCGAAGTTGACGATGGAGACGACTCCGAAGACGAGCGTGAGCCCGATGGAGATCACCGCGTAAACCCCGCCCAGCAGAATGCCGTCCACCAGCGCCTGGAGGAATTGCATGACTGTTCTCCGCGCGGACTCAGGCAGCCGCGATGACGCGGCCCTTGGCCAATGCCTGCGGCCAGACCGAGACCAGTTCGCCCTTTTGCCACTGGACCATGATGGGCTGCGCCATGGTGTTCAGGCCATTGGCGTCGAAATGCACGCCGCCACCGGACATCACGCCTGCCCAACCCTGGTCGTACTTTTTCGCGCGCAGGGCCTGGCTTACGGCTTCCGGCTTGTCGGACGCGGCGACTTCCAGCGCTTGCGCCAGCACGCCCGCGCAGACGGCATGCTCCAGCGCCTCGTGCGGCATGAAGGTGCCGAAGCGCTTGCGGTAGCGTTCGGTGTATTCGGGCGCCTGGTCGTAGTTGGCCGGAGCGATCGAGAGCACCGCTTCGGAATACTGGCCCAATGCCTTGGCGAAGTCGGGGATCACGTACCCCGCCGCGCCTCCCACGATGGGCACGGTCAGGCGTTGCTGCCGCATGACGCGGATGATCAGGAGGCTGTCGTTCAGGTAGGAGATAGGGAAAACGATCTGGGCATCGGACCCGCGCAACTTGCTGATTAGCGGCGTGACGTCGGTGATGCCCAGCGGATAGGCTTCGTCCAGCACGATCTGAGTGCCGGCGGCCTTGGCTGCATTGCGCACGCCGACCGCCTGCGAGGTGCCATAGGCCGTATCTTCGTAGAGCAACGCGATCTTCTTGATGTCCGAGGCGCCCGCCACGACCGATGCCGCGTAGTCGTATTGCGCGCGGCCCAGCACCGAGCCCTTGGAGACCACCTGGAAGATGTGCTTGAAGCCGCGCTCCGTGAGCACATCGGAGAACGACATCGTGAGCAGGGGGATGCCGCGGCGCTCGGTCACTTCCGACACGGCCAGCGTCAGCGACGAGGCGTAGGCGCCGATGATGGCCACGCAGCGGTTCTGCGTGATCAGGCGCTGCGCCACGGTGGCTGCGGTGGTGGGCTGGGAAGTGGCGTCGGCGACGATGAGTTTGAGCTTGGCGCCGCCCATGGCCTTGATGCCGCCGGCCGCGTTGATTTCATCGGCGGCCAGTTCCAGCCCTTGCCGCGAGTTGATGCCGAACTGCGCGTTGGCGCCTGACAGCGGCAGGATCACGCCTACGTTGACTTCCGACGGCGCGGCCAGCGCACGGCCGGGCAGGCTGGCGGCCAGTGCGGCGGCGCCCAGTCCAGCGACGAATTCCCTGCGCCCGCGGCGCATGGCCTGTTGGGGTCTTGTCATGTCTGTCTCCTGGCTTTTTTGGGTGTGGCGCAAGGCTGCCGGCCCGGCGCTCTGCGGCACATTATTGTGCTCAAATTTTAAGCAGTCAAGAAGATTGTCAGACAATCAGACTATTGACGATCGCGGGAAAATTGCCGGACAATCAGACAAAACAGTGGGCGTAAATCCCCTGCAAAGCCCGTCACCCCATCACAAAGAGGAACTCATGGCAGACATCAAATCCGAAACCCAGGCCCTGTTCGACCAAGGCCTGAACCTGCGCCGCGAAGTGCTGGGCACGGAATACGTGGACGGCTCCATCGGCCGCGCCAACGAATTCATGATGGCCTTCCAGCACATCACCACCGAATGGTGCTGGGGCTATACCTGGGGCCGTCCCGGTCTGGAAAAGAAGACCCGCAGCATGCTCAACCTGGCCATGCTGACCGCGCTGAACCGCCCGGCCGAGATCAAGCTGCACGTCAAGGGCGCGCTGAACAACGGCGTGACGGTCGAGGAGATCAAGGAAATCCTGCTGCAGGCCACGGTCTACTGCGGCATCCCGGCGGGGCTGGACGCGTTCAAGGTCGCCAACCAGGTGCTGGAAGAAGAGGGCGCTTTCAAGGAGTCCAAGGCATGAACGCCCCGCAAGAGCGGGTGGGCCTGATCGGCATCGGCAGCATGGGTTGGCCCATGGCGGCCCGCCTGGTGCAGGCCGGCTTTGCGGTCACGGTGTTCGACGCCGTGCCCGGCCAGGCCGCCAAGTTCGCCCAGGAAGTAGGCGGCCAGGCCGCAGCCACCTGCGCCGAATTGGCCGCGCAGTCCGACATCATCTTCACCATGCTGCCCACCAGCGCGATCGTCGAGCAGGTGCTGAACGGCGAACAGGGCGTGCTGGCGGGTTTGCACCAGGGTAGCGTGGTCGTGGACATGAGTTCCGGCGTGCCGGCGCATACCCAGCGCCTGGCGCAGGCCGTGGCCGCCGCTGGCGGCGTCATGGTCGACGCGCCGGTCTCCGGCGGCGTGCCGCGCGCCCGCACGGGCGAACTGGCCATCATGTACGGCGGACCCGCGGCGACGCTGGAGCGGGTGCGTCCGGCCCTGTCCAGCATGGGCACGACGATCACGCCCGTGGGTGAGGTGGGCAGCGCCCATGCCATGAAGGCGTTGAACAACCTGGTGTCGGCAGGCGGCTTCCTGATCGGCGTCGAGGCCATGCTGATCGGCCAGCAATTCGGCCTCGATCCGAACGTTATCGTCGACGTACTCAACGCGTCGACCGGCATGAACAATTCCACCCAGAAGAAGTTCAAGCAGTTCGTGCTGTCGCGCCAGTTCAATTCGGGCTTCGGCCTGGACCTGATGGTCAAGGACCTGGGCATTGCGCTAGGCATCGCGACCGACACCGGCACGCCCACGCCGTTTGCCTCGCTGTGCCGCGAACTTTGGGCCTCGGCCGGCAAGACGCTGGGCAAGGGTCAGGACCACACCGCCGTCGCCCGCCTGTCCGAGCAACTGGCCGGCGTGGAGCTGGGCGCCAGGCAGCAAGACTGAAACCGTTGCGGCCGGGTTGGCGTCCGGCCGCGTCCTATCGCTCAGTGTTTACCCTGGCACTGTGCTTTACGGCAAATTTGTATGATGACATTATGACTTCACTCCTGGAAGGCAACGTCGTCATGTCCTTGGCATCTACATTACGCATGCTCGCCCCTTGTCTGGCCGGCGGGCGTCCATGACCGAAGAATCCCGCATCCGCGAAGAGATCTGCGCCGTCGGCGCCAGCCTCTACAACCGTGGCTATACCGTGGGCGCCGCCGGCAACATCAGCGCGCGCCTGGACGATGGCTGGCTGATCACGCCGACCGATGCCTGCCTGGGCAGGCTGGATCCCGTCCAACTGTCCAAGGTCGATGCGGCGGGCAGGCATGTTTCGGGCGGCAAGCCGTCCAAGACGCTGGAGCTGCATCGCGGCATCTACCAGGCCAGTCCCGGCGCTCGCGGCATCGTGCATACGCATTCCACGCATCTGGTGGCGCTGACGCTCGCGGGCGTATGGCGGCCCGATCAAGTGCTGCCGCCGATCACGCCCTATCAGGTCATGAAGGTCGGCAGGATTCCGCTGATCCCCTATCGCCGTCCCGGCGACCCCCAGGCCGCAGCCGAGGTCGCCGCCGTGGCCGGCGAGGTGCGCGGGGCACTATTCGAGCGCCTGGGGCCGGTGGTGTGGGAGCGTTCCGTGGCGCATGCGGCTTACGCGCTGGAAGAACTGGAAGAAACCGCCCGCCTGTGGCTGATGAGCGATCCCCGGCCGGCGCCATTGAGCGCGGCGGCGATCGACGAACTGCGCGACGTGTTCGGCGCGCGCTATTGAATCAAGGAATCGCGATGCCGCGCCTGGCCGCCAATCTCAGCATGATGTACACCGAGCATCCTTTCCTGGACCGGTTTGCCGCGGCCGCGGGGGACGGATTCGCGGGAGTGGAGTTCCTGTTTCCCTACGAGTACCCGGCAGCCGAACTCAAGGCGCGGCTGCAAGCGCAAGGGTTGACCCAGGCGCTGTTCAACGCGCCGCCCGGCGATTGGGCCGCGGGCGAGCGCGGCACAGCCTCGCTGCCAGGCCGTGAAAGCGAGTTTCGGCGCGGAGTCGACCAAGCCTTGGAATATGCCGCTGCGCTGGGCAACCGCAAGCTGCATCTGATGGCTGGGCTGATACAGCCCGGACAGGACCGCGCGGCGCATCGCGCGGTCTATCTGGAGAACCTTGCGTGGGCCGCGCGCGCTGCGGCATCCGCCGACGTGACGGTGGTGATCGAGCCGATCAACACGCGCGACATTCCGGGATTCTTTCTCAACCGCCAGGACGAGGCCCAAGCCGTCTGTGCCGAAGTCGGCGCAGACAATCTGAAAGTCCAGTTCGACATCTACCACTGCCAGATCGTGGAAGGCGATATCGCGGTCAAGCTCAAGCGCGACATGGCGGGCATCGGCCACATCCAGATCGCGGGCGTGCCCGACCGCCACGAGCCGGACCTGGGAGAGCTGAACTATCCATATCTGTTCGAACAGATCGATGCGTTGGGTTATGCCGGCTGGATCGGTTGCGAATACCGGCCCCGGGCCGGCACCTCCGCCGGGCTGGGCTGGGCCCGGCCCTATCTGACACACACGGGGCATACCGCGATATGAAGATACTCATCACCGGCGGCGCCGGATTCCTGGGGCAGCGCCTGGCCCGCAAGCTGCTGGAGCGCGGCACGCTGGCATTGGATGGCGGCAAGCCCGAAGCCATCACGCGGATCGACCTGCTGGATGTGGTGCAGGCGCAGGGGCCGGACGATCCGCGCATCCATGCGCAGCTTGGCGATATCGCCGACCCCGCGATGCTGCCGCAGGCCATTGACACGCAAACCCGCGCCATCTTCCATCTGGCCGCCATCGTCAGCGGGCAGGCTGAGGCGGACTTCGACCTGGGGATGCGCATCAACCTGGACGCGTCGCGCGCGCTGCTCGAAACCTGCCGCGCGCTGGGCCACAAGCCGCGGGTAATCTTCACCAGTTCGGTCGCGGTGTACGGCGGCGCGCTGCCCGACACCGTGCGCGACGATACCGCGCTCAATCCCCAATCGTCCTACGGCACGCAGAAGGCCATTGCCGAACTGCTGCTGGCGGACTACACGCGGCGCGGCTACGTGGACGGGCGCGTGCTGCGCCTGCCCACCATCAGCGTGCGTCCGGGGCGGCCCAATGCGGCGGCGTCGTCGTTTGCCAGCGGCATCATCCGCGAACCATTGAACGGCTTGGAGGCCGCCTGCCCGGTCAGCGCCGATACGCGCCTGTGGCTGCTGTCGCCGCGCGGCGCGATACAGGCCCTGATCGCCGGCTGCGAGCTCGAGACGGCCGCCGTCGCGGACCGCGCTCCCATCAATTTGCCTGGCGTGTCGGTCACGGCAAGCGAAATGGTGCAAGCGCTGCGAGAGGTCGCGGGCGAGGAGGTCGCCGGCCGTGTCGGCTGGAAGCCTGACGAGCGCGTCGAGCGCATCGTGGGCAGCTGGCCTGGACGCTGGGACACCGCTCGGGCCGAGCGCCTGGGCCTGCGCGGCGACGCTGACTTCGCGGACATCATCCGCGCCTACATGGCCGACGACCTGCCGCGCTGAGCGCCGGCAGCTCTCCATTCCTACCGTAGCCGGGCCGCCAACGATATGAGCAATCCTCAAACCCCATCCCGCCGCGTCGGCGTCATCGGCCTGGGCGCCATGGGCGCGGGCATCGCGCAAAGCCTGCGCCGGGCGGGCCACGACGTGCACGTGTACGACATCCGCAAGGAAGCTTGCGCGGCATTCGCGGCGCAGGGCGGCGTGGCCTGCGCCACCCTGGCCGACATGGCGGCCGCCTGCGACATCGTCATCAGCGTGGTCGTCAACGCCCAGCAGACCGAGGAGGTGCTGTACGGGGAAGGCGGCCTTGCCGCCGCGCTGCGCCGGGGGCGGTGTTCGTGATGTGTTCCACCGTGGATCCCAATTGGTCCATCGCGCTGGAGGCGCGGCTCGAAGCGCAGGGCATCCTGTACCTGGACGCGCCCATCTCGGGCGGCGCCGCGCGCGCGGCTTCGGGCGAGATGACGATGATGACCGCCGGGCGCGCGGCGGCCTATGACGCCTGCGGCGCGGTGCTGGAATCCATGGCCGGCAAGGTCTACCGCCTGGGCGACCGCGCCGGCGCGGGCAGCAAGGTCAAGATCATCAACCAGCTGCTGGCGGGCGTGCACATCGCAGCGGCGGCCGAGGCCATGGCGCTGGGACTGCGCGAAGGCGTGGACGCGGACGCCCTGTATGAAGTGATCACGCATAGCGCGGGCAATAGCTGGATGTTCGAGAACCGCATGGCCCATGTGCTGGCCGGCGACTACACGCCGCTCTCCGCGGTCGACATCTTCGTCAAGGACCTGGGGCTGGTGCTGGACACCGCCCGGCATACCCGCTTTCCCTTGCCGCTGGCCTCCACCGCGCATCAGATGTTCATGCAGGCCTCCAGCGCCGGCCACGGCCGCGAGGACGACAGCGCGGTGATCAAGATATTCCCGGGCATCGCCCTGCCGGAGGCCAAATGAGCATCAAACTGGGCTGCATCGCCGATGACTTCACCGGCGCCACCGATCTGGCCAACAACCTTGTGCGCGCCGGCATGCGCACCGTGCAGACCGTAGGCATACCGGGCGAACCCCTGCGCGGCGCGGCGGATGCGGTGGTGGTGGCGCTCAAGACCCGCACGCTGCCCGCGGCCGAGGCGGTGGCGCAGTCGTTGGCGGCGCTGGAGTGGCTGCTGGCGCAGGGCGCGGAACAGATCTACTTCAAGTATTGCTCCACTTTCGACAGCACGCCCGAGGGCAACATCGGGCCAGTCGCCGATGCGCTGATGACGCGGCTGGACACGGATTTCACCATTGCCACGCCGGCCTTTCCGGACAACAAGCGCACGGTGTTCAAAGGCTATCTGTTCGCAGGGGATGTGCTGCTGAACGAATCGGGCATGCAGCACCATCCGCTGACGCCCATGACCGACCCGAATCTGGTGCGCGTTCTGTCCGCGCAGACATCCCGCCGAGTCGGGTTGATCGACTACAGCGTCGTGGCGCGCGGTAGCGAGGCCATCCGCGCCCGCATTCAAGAGTTGCAGGCGCAGGGTGTGGGGATCGCCATCGTGGACGCCGTGTCCAATGACGACCTGCTGGCCTTGGGCCCCGCGCTTGCCGGCATGCCGCTGGTGACGGCGGGGTCGGGCGTGGCGATCGGACTGCCCGGCAACTGGGGACTGGCGGCGGCGTCCGCGGACGCCCGGCAACCGCGCCAGCGCGGCTTGCAGGCGGTGGTGGCGGGCAGTTGCTCGGCGGCAACCAATGGCCAGGTGGCTGCATTCATTGAAAGCGGCCGGCCGGCGTTGGCGCTGGATCCGCGGCGGCTGGCTGCGGGTCACGACGTCGTGGGCGAGGCGCTGGCTTGGGCCGATGCGCGCATGCACGATGGCCCCGTGCTGATCTACTCCACCGCGCAGCCCGCGCAGGTGAGGCAGGCGCAGAGCGAACTTGGCGCTGCGCGCGCGGGCGCCATGATCGAGGACGCCATCGCGCGCATCGCGGCGGGTCTGGTCGAACGCGGCGTGCGGCAACTGATCGTGGCGGGCGGCGAGACCTCGGGGGCGGTGGTGCAGGCGTTGGGACTGCAGCAGATCGCCATCGGTGAGCAGATCGATCCCGGCGTTCCCTGGTGCTCCGGTCATGCGCCCGCGGCACAAGGCGACATCAGCATCGCGCTGAAATCAGGCAACTTCGGCACGCGGGATTTCTTCATCAAGGCATTCGGCTAGGCGCCGGCCGCAGCGCATGCGCCGCGGCGCACCCGTCTAGCGGTGCGCCTGGCTCAACCGCTTGGCCGCATTCACCATATGGATGCGCGCGGCCTCGCGCGCGCCGTCCACGTCCCTGCCGCGTATGGCTTCGACGATGGCGATGTGTTCCTGCAGTACGTCGCGCATCAGGCTGGCGTGGCGCGCCTCGTTGGCGCGCGTGACGCGCGTGGCCGCTTCCAGGAACTGGCTGACGAAGGCCAGGGTTGTCAGGAAATAGGGGTTGCCGGTGGCGCGGGCGATGCTGCGATGGAAGGCGACGTCTTCCTGCACGCCGTCGCCGCCGTTTTCCACAGCCTGCGAAATGGCGGCCAGCGCGGCGTCGATCTCCGCCATGTCCTGCTTTTTCCGCACTGCCGCGGCTTGCGCGGCGATCTCGGTTTCCAGCGCGCGGCGCAGATCCACGATATGCAGCACGGCGTCCAGCGAGGACAGATCGGCGGCGTCGATGCGCAGAGCGCGGTTGCCGGCGTGGCCGGTGACGTACACGCCGCTGCCTTGCCGCGCTTCGACGATGCCGTCCTGCCGCAGCCGCGAAACCGCTTCGCGGATGACCGTGCGGCTGACGCCGAACTGCTCCGCCAGCGCGCTTTCCGTAGGCAATTTTTCCCCGGGCGGCACGCGACCTCCGTCGATCTCGGCGAGCAGGCGCTTGGCGACGGTGTCGGTCAGCGTGGGAGGAGTCGGAAGTCGGGGGAACACCATCGCCCTATGATACGCGCGCCCGTGCCGGCCCGGCCATGAGCGGCAGCGGCACATTCACTGCGTCTGCAAGCTTGCGTCATTTTCGAAATGTTATATCATTCGTCAATTATTTGGTACGTTATAACATTTGAAAGAGGGCGATGATGAATGGCAAGAAACTGGGGTGGCAGAGGGAACGCGGCGGCAGGGTTGCCCTGCGGGCGGGCCGCCGGGGCGCGCTGAAACCCCTGGTCTGCGCGCTGATGCTGGCTGCGCCCGCCGCGCAGGCCGACGAAGCCGCGGAAGCCGCGGCGGAACGCTCGGCCGCCAGGACGCTGGCGCCGATCACGGTTTCCGCCAACCCGCTGGGGCTGGACCTGAACAGCACCACCTTGCCGGCCTCGGTGCTGGAAGGCGACGCGCTGATCGAGCAGCGCAACGGCACCCTGGGCGACACACTGAAGAACCTGCCCGGCGTCAACAGCGACACCTTCGGCGGCGGCGCCAGCCGCCCCGTGATCCGCGGCCAGACTGCGCCGCGGGTGAAGGTGCTGTCCGACGGCTCCGAGGTGATGGACGCGTCCAGCATCTCTCCTGACCATGCGGTGACGGTGGAGCCGCTATTGGCCGAACGCATCGAAGTGCTGCGCGGTCCGGCCACGCTGCTGTATGGCGGCGGCGCGATCGGCGGCGTGGTCAATGTGGTGGACAAGAAGATCCCGACGGCGGTGCCGGAAAAAGGCATAGAAGCCGAGGCCGAGCTGCGCGGCGCCACGGGCACCAAGGAACGTGCGGGTGCGGTGGGTATCACCGCGGGCGAAGGACAGTTCGCGGTGCGCGTGGAAGGCCTGAAGCGCCGCACCAGCGACTATGACGTGCCGGATTGGCCGGGCGGCAAGCTGGAAGGTTCGTACAGCGAGTCGACGCAGGGTACGGTGGGCATGTCTTGGATCACGCCGCGCGGCTACGTCGGCCTGGCGTTCACGCATCTGGAAAGCAAGTACGGCCTGCCCGGACATAACCACGAATACGAAGGCTGCCATCCGCACGGTACTCATCTGCATTGCGGCGGCCATGATCATGACCACGACGAAGACGGCCACGATCACGACCATGAGCACGAACACGGCGGCGTGCCTTACGTGAAGCTGCGCAGCAACCGCCTCGATCTGCGCGCCGAGTACCAGGATCCATTTGCGGGCTTCGAGAAAATCCGCGTGCGCGGCGGCCTGACCGACTACCAGCACGACGAAATCGAAGGCGGCGAGGTGGGCACTCGCTTCAAGAACAAGGGCTACGACCTGCGCGTGGAAATGCAGCACAAGCCCATCGCAGGCTGGCGCGGCGTGGTGGGCGTGCAGAATGCCTACAGCGATTTCCGCGCCGATGGCGAAGAGGCGTTCCTGCCGCGCAGCAAGACGCGCTCTTATGGCCTGTTCGTGCTGGAGGAGTATCAGCTGAACGACTGGCGCTTCGAACTGGGCGCGCGGCAGGACTGGCAGCGCATCTCGCCCACGGGCGGCGCGCAGCGCAGCAGCCTGTCCGGCACGTCCTTGTCGGCCGCGGCCATCTGGGACTTCGCGCCGCAGTATTCGGTGGCCCTGTCCCTGTCGCGCTCGCAGCGCCTGCCCACCGCGCAAGAACTGTATGCGGACGGCGTGCACCTGGCCACCAACACCTACGAACTGGGCAATCCGGACCTGGGCCGCGAGACCTCGCACAACATCGACCTTACCTTGCGCAAGCACTCGGGCGATACGACGTTCTCGGCCAGCGTGTTCCACAATCGCGTGAAGAACTACATCTATGCCAACACGCTGGACCGCTACGAAGACTTTCGTCTGATCGAGTACACCCAGCGCGACGCAGAGTTCACGGGCGTGGAAGGCGAACTGCGCCACCAGTTCACCCCGGTGTTTTCGGCTGCGGTATTCGGCGACTACGTGCGCGGCAAGCTGACGGGCGGCGATGGCAACCTGCCGCGCATCCCGGCAGCGCGCGCCGGCGTGCGCGCGGATATGAAGTGGCAGCAGTGGTCGGGCGGCGTCGAGTACGCGCGCGTGTTTGCGCAGAAGGACATCGCTGCCTACGAGGAGACCACGCCTGGCTACAACATGGTCAATGCGGTGGTGGCCTACCGCGGCCAATATGGCGCCACGGGCTATGAGGTCTACCTGCGCGGCACGAATCTGCTGAACAAGCTGGCGTACAACCACGCGTCCTTCATTTCGACGGTGGCGCCGCTGCCCGGGCGCAGCGTGCTGCTGGGCGTGCGCATGACGTATTGATTTTTCCAGCCATTGGCGGATGCCTCCAAGGCGGAATGGGCATGTCCCCGTTCCGCCATTTTTTTCGTTCTACGGGTAGACCCCGATGGCAGGCATGTTGACGGCCTCCGAAGCCGTTCCTAGAATTTGATTTGTGATCACATATCAAAAATAGCAAACAAGGGACGCAGCATGGCCCAGCACGAACTGTTCGATCTCGAAGGCAGGATTGTCTTGATCACCGGCGCGGCAGGCGGTATCGGCGCCGCGCTCAGCCGGGCGTATGCCCAGGCGGGCGCGACGCTGGTGCTGACCGACCTGGCGGGGGAAAAGCTCGACGCGCTGGCGTCCGAGTTGCGCGGATCCGGCGCCAAGACCGGAAGCTACGCGCTGCAGGTGGAGGATCGCGCCGCGTGCGCCGCGGTGGTGGACGAGGCGGTGGCCGCCTTCGGCGGGGTGGACGTGCTGGTGAACTGCGCCGGCGTCAATACCCGCATGCGTCCGGAGCAGTACGCCGAAGACGTCTGGGACCGCATTATCGACATCAATCTGAAGGGCAGCTTCAACATGTGCCAGGCCGTGCACGCATCCATGCAGGTGCGCCGCAAGGGCAAGATCATCAACATCGGCTCCATCCTGGCACTGGCGTCCAACGCCATGACCGCGGCCTATTCGGCCAGCAAGGGAGGGGTGCTGCAGCTGACCCGTTCGCTGGCCTGCGCCTGGGCGGCCGATGGCATCACCGTCAACGTGATCCAGCCCGGCTGGATCGACACGGCGCTGTCGCGCCAGGCGCGAGTAGACATTCCTGGCCACGCGGAACGCGTCGTGGCGACCACGCCCATGGGCCGCTGGGGCGAACCGGAAGACATGGTCGGACCCGCCCTGTTCCTGGCCAGCGCCGCGTCCGACTTCATGACGGGCGCCAGCGTGGTGGTGGACGGCGGCGTGACCGCGCATATCTGAACGCCGCGCGGCGGCCGCAAAGCACAACGAGGGGACGGCATGCAACTCGAAGAAATCCGGCAGAAGACGCCGGTGCACGAACTGGTGGTGGAAGAGAGCGACTGGGCGCAGCTGACACGCGCCGAGGCCCTGCGCCTGACGACGCTGTTCCTGGCCGCGCGCCGCTTCGAGGAAAAAATCCTGCAGCTGGACAAGCTGAACCTGGTGCACGGGCCGGCGCATTCCAGCATCGGCCAGGAAGGCGCCGCGGCCGGTTGTATCGCCGCATTGCCCGTCGACACGCTGATGAATGGCACGCACCGCGCGCATCACCAGTGCATTGCCAAGGCCATCAACGCGCTCTACGACGGCGGCCTGGACCCCTCGGCGGCCGGCCTGACGCTGCGCATGCGCCAGGAAATCCAGGGAATGATGCACGAGATCCTGGGTTTGAAGGACGGCTGGACCGGCGGCCGTGGCGGTTCCATGCACCTGCGCCGCGCGGAGCTCGGCATCATGGGCACGAATGCCATCGTCGCGGGCGGCATTCCCATCGCTTGCGGCCACGCCTACGCGGAAAAGCAGCGTGGCTCGGGCAAGACCATGGTCACGTTTTTCGGCGACGGCGCGGTGCACCAGGGCGCCACCCACGAAGCCATGAACCTGGCGGCGCTGTACGGCCTGCCCATGATCTTCTTCCTGGAGAACAACAAGTACGCCGTCTCCATGAGCGTGGAGCAATCCACTTTCGAGACGGAATTGCTGACCCGGCCGCAGGGCCACGGCATCGCCGGAGTCAAGGTGGACGGCATGAACCCGTTCGCCACCTGGCTGGCCACGCGCTGGGCGCAAGACCATATCGTCCGCACCGGGCGCCCGGCCTTCGTCCTGGCAGAGGTGTACCGTTACTACCACCAGAGTTCTTCGATTCCGGGCAGCGCTTTCGGCTACCGCACGCGCGAAGAGGAAAACGCGTGGAAGGCACGCGATCCCTGGCTGTTCCTGCAACAGGAACTGAAGGCGCGCGGCATTCTGCGCGAGGAAGAGTTGGCGGCCGTCGACGCCGCGGTGACGGACGCGGTGGAAGCGGCCGCCGCCTCCTGCATCGAAGGCGCAGGTTCGTCGGCCCGCATACGCGCCGGCCTTTGGCCGGCGGCGGCCAGCGTGGACGAACACCTCAATAGCGACATGTCGGAGTTCGATGGCGTGCGCTACGCCGAGGCGGAGGACTATGCCGCCGAAGAGATGGAACCCCTGTCCTACATCGAGGCGATCTCGCGGGCCATGGGCGCGCGCATGGCCGAAGACGAAACAATCCACGTGTTCGGCGAGGACGTGGCCAACATGGGCGGGGGCACCGTGGGCGCCACCCGCGGACTGACGGAGACATACGCCGGCCGGCTGGTGAATACTCCGATCACTGAGAACGGATTCTGCGGCCTGGCCACCGGCGCAGCGCTGTCGGGCCTGAAGCCCGTGGTCGAGCTGATGTACAGCGACTTCTTCCTCGTGGCGGGCGACCAGCTGCTGAACCAGGCTGGCAAGATCCGTCACTTGTTCAATGGCACGGCCGAAGTGCCGTTGGTGCTGCGCGCGCGCATCCCCGGGCCGGAAGGCTATGGCTCGCAGCATTCCATGGACCCGGCAGGCGTGTTCGCGCTGTTTCCCGGGTGGCGCATCGTGGCGCCGTCCAATGCTTTCGAATACGTGGGCCTGATGAACTCGGCGCTGCGCTGCAAAGACCCAGTGCTGGTCATCGAGCCGCAGCAGCTGCACAAGCGCAAGACGCTGGTGCCCAAGGACCTGGACTACTACATCCCCATCGGCCGCGCCAAGCGCGTACGCGAGGGGGACCAGATCACACTGCTGACGACCCTGACCATGGTGGATGAATGCTGCCGCATGGTGGAAGAGGCGGGCATACGCGCCGACGTCATCGACCTGCGCACCTTGTCGCAGCGGGACATTGATTACGAAACCATCGGCCGGTCCGTCATGAAGACGGGCCGCGTCGCCATCGTCGAACAGACCACGCGCGGCGCCAGCCTGGGTGCGCTGATCGCCGACGAGATCCAGCGGCGCTACTTCGACTACCTGGACCAGCCGGTCAAGCGCGTCACCGGCCGCTGGGCGCCTCCCGTGGTGTCGCAGGCGCTGGAGCGCGCGGCGCTGGCGGGAGAGGACGACATCCGTGCCCTGATTCGTGAAATGCAGGCCGACAGTGCGCTCTCGGTCGGCCAACAGGAGCAAGCTCATGCCGCGCGCGCTTGAGGGCAAGACCGTGTTGATCACCGGCGCGGCCGGCGGCATCGGCCGCGCGACCGCCGAAGTCTGCGGCGAGCAGGGCGCATCGCTGGTGCTGGCCGATCGCGAACCACCGCAGGAACTGGTTGCGCAGTTGCAAGCCAAGGGCGTGCCGGCGCGCGCCATCGCCTTCGACGTGACGGACCGGGCCGCCGCCGAGGCGGCCGTGGCCGACATCGGGCGCCTGGACGCGCTGGTGGCCAATGCGGGCTATTGCCCCTGGGACGACTGGCACGAGGCGGGCTGGGACGAGGTCTTCCACCATGTCATCGACGTCAATCTGCTGGGGCTGATGCACCTGACGCGCGCCGTGCTGGCGAAGATGAGCGCGCAGGGCGCCGGCCGCATGGTGCTGGTGTCTTCCGTCGCCGCGCGCATGGGAGGGCTGGCCGCCAGTCCACACTACGTTGCGGCCAAGGGCGGCACGCAGGCTTTCGTCAAATGGCTGGCCCGCAAGGCGGCCGATTCCGGCGTCACCGTCAATAGCGTCGCGCCAGGCGCGACCGAGACGGGAATGACCCGTGGGCAGGCCTTCGATGCGAATAGAATTCCGCTGCGGCGCATTGCCCGGCCTCGCGAAATCGCCTTGCCCATCGCCTTTCTCTGTTCCGATGGCGCGAGCTACATCTGCGGCGCCACCCTGGACGTGAACGGTGGCGTCTACATGAATTGAGACGACATGGACAACAGCACACTGGAAGGCCTGCTCGAAAAGCAGGAACGCGTCACCGTCGCGGATCAGATCTATCAACGGACCCGTGAACTCCTGATGAGCGGCGCCGTGCCGCCGGGAGAGAAAGTCACCTTGCGCGGGCTGGCCTCGGTGCTTAACACCAGTCCCATGCCGGTACGCGAAGCGGTCAACAAACTTGTCGCCGAAGGGGCGTTGGAAATGTTGCCCAGCCGTGGCCTGCGCGTGCCCAAGCCCGGCCTGACCAAGTTCCGCGAGATCGTGCGCATCCGCTGCTGCATGGAAGGCTTCGCGGCGGCCGAGGCGGCCCAGATCATGACGGATGCGACCGTGGCGCGCATACAGCGCTACGCCGACGAGTTCGACAAACTTGGGCATCAACGCAAGATCGATACCTTGAAGACCATCGAGGCCAACCGCAATCTGCATTTCACGCTGTATGAGGCGGCCGGAATGCCTCTGTTGGTCACGATGATAGAGAACATCTGGCTGCAGATCGCGCCGCTGTTTTCACTCAGCATGGGCAGCAAGGACCGCAAGTCCGAAAGCTGGGAATCCTTCAGCCACCACGCCGCCTTGTTGGACGCCTTGAAGCGCCGCGACGGCGAAGCTGCGCGCGCGGCCATCGTGGCGGACATATCGGACGCAGCCCTGTACATCGAGAAGACAGGCAATCTGGCCAACACATAGAGCGAGTAAGACATGGATATCGAGGTCGTGATGCCCGCCATAGGCGCGGGCACGACGCAGGGCAAGATACTGCAGTGGCTGAAGCAGTCCGGCGACACGGTCAAGGTGGGCGATATCCTGGCCGAGATCGAGACCGACAAGGCCGTCATAGAACTGGAAGCCCTGGACGATGGGGTGCTGGACCGCATCCATGTGCCCGCGGGCGATGCCGAGGTACCGGTAGGCGGCGTCATCGCGACGCTGCTGCGCCGGGGCGGTGCGATGCAGCCGGCCGCCAGTCCGCCACCGGCAATCGCGAACCCGCCAGCAGCGGCTCCCCAGGCCGTCACGCGTCCTGCCCTTGCGGCCGACCTGCCATCCGGGGATCGTTCGGGCCTGGCGGAGCAGCGCCTGTTCGCCAGCCCATCCGCGCGACGCCTGGCGCGCGCGCTGGGCGTGGACCTGCACACGCTTTCCGGCAGCGGCCCGAACGGCCGCATCGTGCGGATCGACATCGAGAATGCCGCCGCGGCATCCGCGCAATCCGGGGCTACCCCCGCCGCGCCGGTCTCCAGCGCCGGCTTGCAGCCGCACAGTTCCATGCGCGCCACCATCGCGCGCCGCCTGGTGCAGTCCAAGCAGCAGGTGCCGCACTTTTACCTGACGGTGGATTGCCGCATGGACGCGCTGCTGGCCGCCCGTGCCGCATTGAATGAGCGCAGCGAGTCTGCGCGTGAGCCCATGCGCCATTCCCTTAACGACCTGCTGTCGATGGCGGTGGCACGGGCGGCCGGCCAAGTCCCGGGCATCAATGCGCAATGGACGGACGAAGGCATCGTGCAGCTGGGCCAGGTGGACCTGAGCATCGCCGTGGCGCTGGAGTCCGGACTTATCACGCCCATCGTGCGCAACGCGAACCGGAAATCCCTGCGCGAGCTCTCCACCGAGATCGCGCAGTTGGCGGAACAGGCGCGCCGTGGCCGTTTGCGACCCGAACAATACGAAGGCGGCAGCCTCACGCTGTCGAATCTGGGCATGCATGGCGTGCGCGAGTTTGCCGCCATCATCAATCCTCCCCAAAGCGTCATCCTGGCCGCGGGCGCCGTGGTCAGGCAGCCGGTGGTCGACGGCGACGACATCCGCGTGGGCCACGTCATGAGCCTTACGTTGTCGGCGGATCACCGCGTGGTGGACGGCGCGCTGGGCGCGCGCTTCCTGGGGGCGGTAAAGCAATTGCTGGAGAATCCGATCGAATTGATTCTCTAGCGTCCTGGGCGGGACCTGGACGATTTCCACGGCATCAGCGCGCAGGGTGGACCGCGAACGGCGCACAGACCGATGGCGGAAGCAAGTCGAAGCAGCATTACATCTAGTCAGGAGACAAAGTAATGAGTAAGCAGAAGCAGCTAATCCGCATTGCCTGCGCGGCGGCCTTCGTGGCCCTGGCGCCGGGCGCCTGGGCGCAGGCCGACATCAAGATTGGCTACAACAGCGATATGTCCGCCAGCGGCTCCGCCGACTTCGGCGTGTCGGCCCTCTCCGGGGCGCGGCAGGCCGCCGAGGAGATCAATGCGGCGGGCGGGGTGCTGGGCCGCAAGCTGGTCATCGTGCCGCGCGACGACGTGGGTTCGCCGCCCAAGTCGATCCAGAACACCAACGAACTCGTGGACAACGAGAAGGTCGTGGCAATGCTGGGTGGGGTGAACTCCGGCAATATGCTGGCCTGGCTGCACATCGTGCAGCAGAAGAAGGTGCCGACGATTTCGCCGTCGGCCACGGCCACGGAGATCACCAACCGCTATGGCAAGGAGCCGGCCAACTACGTCTTCCGCGTGTCCATGCGCGACCTGGACCAGATCACGCTCCTGGCGGCCTACGCCGCCAAGGCCACCAAGAACAAGAAGATCGCCATCATCGCCGACACCACCGGGTACGGGCAGCAGGGCGCCAAGGATGCGGCGCATGTGCTGAGCCTGTACGGCATCACGCCCGTGGCCAACGAGAAGTTCGGTCCCAAGGACACGGACATGTCGTCGCAGCTGAACAAGATCAAGGCCGCGGGCGCGGACACGGTCATCGTGTATGCGCTGGCTGACGCCAACGGCCACCTGATGCGCAGCCAGGAAAAGATCAATTACTTCCCGGTCACGCTCGGCTCCTGGGCCAACCTCAGTCCGCCGTTCTTGCGTATCGCGGGGCCGGAGCTGGCCAAGAAGATGATCTTCACCGCCTCCATCACCGAGGATTCCACGCCGCAATCGCGCGCGCTCTACGACGCCATCATCAAGAAGGACGGCAAGCTGCCGACATATGTGTTCGCGGCGCACGCTTATGACTCGGTCAAGATCCTGGCGGCGGCGATGACGCAGGCCAATTCCACCGACGGCGAGAAGGTGCAGCAGGCGCTGGACAAGCTGGGTAAGGTAGACGGCGTGATCAAGACCTACGCGCCGGCCTTCACCAAGGAAAACCACGAAGCGCTGTCGTACCGCGATTTTCGTCTGGTGCGCTGGATCGATGGCAAGGTGGTCACGGTCGACGACGAAGTCAGCCGCAGCATCAAGCCGGACGAACTCAAGCAGTAGGGTGGCAGGCAGGCGCCGGCCCGGGTTCAGGGCTGGCGCTTGCTCAGGTGGTTCACGAAGAGCTTGGCAGCCGTGGGCAGGGCGTCGAAGGAGCGCACGCAGATCTGGATCTGGCGCCGCGCCCAGGGTTCGGTCAGGGGAATGATGCGGATGTCGAACATGGCCGAGTAGCGGCGCGCGATGTCCAGCGGCAGCACGCCTATGCCCAGCCCCGAATTCACCATGAAGCACAGCGCGTCGAAGCCGGTGACCTGCACCTTGAGCTGGATGTTGCGCTTTTCATCGCTGGCGGCGTTGGACAGGATGCGGTTGATGGCGCTGCCGCGGTGCAAGCCGACGAAATCGTGTTCCAGCGCGTCGGCGAAGCGAAAGCCCGGCCTGTCCCGCAGGGGATGGTCGGCGGGCACCACCAGCGCCAGCGTGTCCTCGCGGTAGGGGTGGATTTCCACGTCGTGGTCTGGCGCGGTGCCGGAAAAGATGCCTACGTCGGCTGCGTTTTCGGCGACCGACTTGATGATGGTCGAGGTGATTTTCTCTTCCAGGTCGACCTGCACGTTGGGGTAGTCGTTCAGGAAGAGCTTGATGTCCTGGGGCAGGAACTGGGTGATCGCGGAAATATTGGCGTGCACCCGGATGAAGCCCCGCAGGCCGCGCGAGTAGTCGCGCATGTGGACCGAGATTTCATCCAGTTCGTGCAGGGCGCGCCGCGCCATGGTGGACAGCGCGACGCCGGCCGGCGTGGGACGGATGCCCTTGTTGGTGCGGATGAGCAGCCGGATCTTGAGGTTCTCTTCCAGCTCGCTGATCCGCTTGCTGATGGCGGCCGCGGCGATGTGCTCGTGTTCGGCCGCTGCGGCGATGGTGCCTTGCTCGACCACGCTGATGAAGAGCTTGAGGGAGGTGGGATCGAGACGCATGGCGGGACGGGCGGGAAAGCGGACGAGAAGTTCCATTGTAGCCATGGGCAGGCTTGTCATCGCGGATGGTGATGGCGGCATCGCTAATGACTGCTGTTGCGCAGGCGGGCGCCAGGGCTATTCTCCCCAAAAAATTTCGCCCGGCCCCCAGCGCGGACCGTGCGGAGCATGATGGATGGAGCGCGAGACAAATGAATCTGCAGAATAGCCAGCTGCTGCGGCAGCAGGCCTACATCGGCGGCGCCTGGTGCGACGCCGACAATGGCGCCACCATTACGGTGCGCAATCCCTTTGACGCCAGCGTGCTGGGTGCGGTGCCTAATCTGGGCCAGGCCGAGACGGCCCGCGCCATCGCGGCCGCCGATGACGCCCTGCCGGCCTGGCGGGCCAGGACGGGCAAGGAGCGCGGCGCCATCCTGCGGAAATGGCATGCCCTGATCGAGGCGCACGCCGACGACCTGGCGCTGCTGCTGACGCTGGAGCAGGGCAAGCCGCTGGCCGAAGCCCGCGGCGAGCTGAATTACGCCTTGTCCTTCGTCGAATGGTTCGCGGAAGAGGCCAAGCGCGTGTATGGCGACGTGCTGCCCCATACCCGCGGCGACCAACGCATGCTGGCCATCCGGCAACCCGTGGGCGTGTGCGCGGCGATCATCGCCTGGAACTTTCCCTCGGCCCTGGTCACGCGCAAGGTCAGTCCGGCGCTGGCCGCCGGTTGCACGGTGGTGCTCAAGCCGTCCGAGCTGACGCCGTTCACTGCGCTGGCGCTGGCCTGGCTGGGCGAGCAGGCCGGCATCCCGCCCGGCGTGCTCAACGTGGTCATCGGCGACCCCGCGCCCATCGGCACGGAGCTGACGCAGAACCCCACGGTGCGCAAGCTGACCTTCACCGGTTCCACCCAGACGGGCCGGCTGCTGATGCAGCAAAGCGCTTCCAACATCAAGAAGCTGTCGCTGGAACTGGGCGGCAACGCGCCCTTCATCGTGTTCGAGGACGCCGATCTGGACGAGGCCGTGCAAGGCCTGGTGCAGTCCAAGTTCCGCAACGCCGGCCAGACCTGCGTATGCGCCAACCGCGTCTACGTCCATGCCAGCGTCGCAGACGCCTTCAACGACAAGCTGCTGGCGGAAATGCGCCGCATGAAGGTGGGCGGCGGGCTGGAAGAAGGCGTTACGCAAGGACCGCTGATCGACCAGCGCGCGGTGGACAAGGTGGCCCGCCTGGTGGACGACGCCACGGCGTGCGGCGCGCGCCTCCTGGCGGGCGGCAAGCTGCGCGAGCCGGGCACGCTGCTGTATGAGCCGACCCTGCTGGCCGGCATCACGGATGCCATGGAACTGGCGCACGAAGAGATCTTCGGCCCGGTGGTGGGCATCAGTACCTTCGAATCCGAAGCCGCCGTGCTGGCGCGCGCCAACGATAGCGCCTCGGGCCTGGCCGCCTATTTCTACACCGCCAACCTGGAGCGGGTCTGGCGCATGATGGAAGGGCTGGAATACGGCATTGTCGGCGTGAACACCGGCGCCGTGTCCAATGAGGTCGGCCCCTTCGGCGGCATCAAGGAGTCGGGCGTGGGCCGCGAGGGTTCCAAGTACGGCATCGAAGAGTTCCTGGAAATCAAGTACGTCTGCCTTGCCGGCAAGTCGTTCAACGCGATTCCCTGACGCCCGCGGATCCAGACATGAGCCAAGCACAGCCTTCCCTCCGCGACGCGGATCAGTTCGACTATGTGATCGTGGGATCCGGCGCGGCCGGCTCCATCCTGGCCAACCGCCTGAGCGCGGACGGCTCGACGGTCTGCGTGCTGGAGGCCGGCCCGCCGGACCGCAGTCCCTACCTGCACATACCCGCCGGCTTCATCAAGGCGGTCTTCAACAAGAAGTACGCCTGGCAGTTCTCCAGCGAAGGCACGGCGCAGACCAACGGACGGCGCGTGCCGATTCCGCAGGGCCGAACCTTGGGCGGGTCTACTTCCATCAACGGCCTGGTCTACAACCGCGGCCAGGCGGCCGACTTCGACCACTGGGCCGCGCTGGGCAATACCGGCTGGTCCTATGACGAGGTGCTGCCGTACTTCAAGTCCATGGAGCGACGCGTGGGCGGCGACGACCGCTACCGCGGCCGCAAGGGCGAACTGCCGGTCACGGACATAGACTGGATCCACCCGCTGTGCGAGGCCTTCATCGCCGGCGCGGTGGAACAGGGCATCCCGCGCAACCCCGACTACAACGGCGCGGATCAGGCCGGCGTGGGCTACTTCCAGCGCACCATCGACCGCGGCTGGCGCATGAGCACGGCCAAGTGCTTCCTCAAGCCCGCCATGGGCCGCAAGAACCTGGAAGTGCGTACCTACGCGCAGGCAACCCGCATCCTGTTCGATGGCGGCAAGGCTGCTGGCGTGGCCTATTGCCACCCGGCCCACCCTTCGCAGGTCCGCGCGGTGCGCGCGCGCCGCGAAGTGATCGTGTCCTGCGGCGCGATCAACACGCCCAAGCTGCTGCAGCTGTCGGGCCTGGGACCGGCGGACCTGCTGCGCCAGCACAACATCGACGTGGTGTGCGACCTGCCGGGCGTGGGGGAAAACCTGAGCGACCACTATTCGGTGCGGGTCGTGGCGCGCGTGAAGAACAGCCAGACCATGAACCAGCTGGTCAAGGGCCTGAGCCTGGCCGGCCAGATCAGCCGCTGGATGATGAAGCGTCCCAGCATCATGGCGCTGAGCCCGTCGCTGCTGCATTACTTCTGGAAGTCCACGCCTGACCTCGCCTTGCCTGACCTGCAGGGCGTGTTCACGCCCGCCAGCTACAAGGAAGGCTATGTGGGCATGCTGGATGACTTCCCCGGCATGACCGCGGGCGTCTGGCAGCACCGGCCCGAGAGCCGCGGCCAGGTGCGCATCCGTTCGGCGGACCCGCTGCAGGACCCCGTGATCCTGGCCAACTACCTCGAAAACGAGCGCGACCAGATGACGCTGGTACGCGGCATCCGATTGGCGCGTCAGCTGCTGCGTTCGCAGGCGCTTTCGCAGTATTTCGACAGCGAAGTGCTGCCCGGTCCGCTGTGCGAATCCGATTCCGAATTGCTGGACTTCGCGCGCCGCTATGGCGTGTCGTCGTATCACGTCAACGGCACTGCCCGCATGGGCCAGGCCGATGACAAGTACGCAGTGGTCGACCCGCAGTTGCGGGTGCACGGCGTGGGCAATCTGCGCGTCATCGATTCCTCGGTGATGCCGGCCATGCCATCGGCCAACATCTGCGCGGCCACCATGATGATCGGCAACAAGGCCGCCGACCTCATCAAACAATCCTGAATTGCCAATCAGCGGTCACCAGAGTGATCCAGAAGGAGACAAGATGTACTTCAAGCATTTCCCCAAGACCATGAAGTCCCTGCTGCTGGCGGCGGCGCTGGCGGGCGCCAGCGGCGCCGCGCTGGCCGACGACATCAAGATCGGCTTCAACAGCGACATGTCTGCCACCGGCTCGGCGGACTTCGGCATTTCCGCGCTGGCCGGCGCGCGCCAGGCGGCCGATGAGCTGAACGCGGCTGGCGGCGTGCTGGGCAAGAAGGTCGTCATCGTCGAGCGCGATGATGTTGGCGCGCCGCCCAAGGCCATCCAGAACACCAACGAACTGGTCGACAACGTCAAGGTCAACGCCATGCTGGGCGGAGTCAACTCCGGCAACATGCTGGCCTGGCTGCACCTGGTGCAGCAGAAGAAGATTCCGACGATCTCGCCCGTGGCTACCGCCACCGACATTACCGGCCGCTACGCCAAGTCGCCCGCCAACTACGTGTTCCGCGTGTCCATGCGCGACCGCGACCAGATCGCGCTGCTGGCGGCCTACGCCGCCCGCGCCAGCAAGAACGGCAAGGTCGCCATCATCGCCGACACCACCGGCTACGGCCAGCAAGGCGCCAAGGACGCGGTCGAGATCCTGGCGCTGCACAAGATCACGCCCGTGGCCAACGAGAAGTTCGGTCCCAAGGACACGGACATGTCGTCGCAGCTGAACAAGATCAAGAGTTCGGGCGCCGACACGCTGATCGTCTACGCGCTGGCGGATTCCAACGCGCACGTCATGCGCAGCCTCGAGAAGATCAGCTACTTCCCGACCACGCTGGCTTCCTGGGCCAACCTGAGCTCGCCGTTCCTGCGCATCGCGGGTCCCGAGCTGGCCAGCAAGATGATCTTCACGGCGTCGATCACCGAAGACTCCTCGCCCGAGTCCAAGGCGCTGTATGACACGCTGATGAAGCGCGACGGCCGCGTGCCGACCTACGTCATGGCCGCGCAGGCCTATGACTCGGTCAAGCTCATCGCCGCCGCCATGGAGCAGGCCAAGTCGACCGAAGGCGAAGCCGTGCAAGCCGCGCTGCAGAACCTGGCGCAGGCCAAGGGCGTCATCAAGACCTACGAGAAGCCGTTCACAGCGGAAAGCCACGAAGCCCTGTCGGTGAAGGACTTCCGCCTGGTGCGCTGGATCGACGGCAAGGTGGTGTCGGTGGATGACGAATACACCCGCGCCATCAAGCCGGAAGACCTGAAGCTGTAAGAAGGCGCGGCAACGAGAAAGATCTCTCCCCGGTGCGCGGAGGCGCGCCGGGGAGTCGTCAATAGGGGGGCATCCAGCATGCAAATACTACAAGCCATCTTGAGCGGGCTGGCCATGGGCAGCGTCTATGCCCTGGTCGCGTTCGGGTTCAGCATCACGTACACCACGACCAAGACCTTCAACTTCGGACAGGGCGCATTCCTGGCGCTGGCCGGCCTGATCGGCATTAGCGCCATCCTGCTGGTCAGCCAGGGCAAGCTGATCGGTTTTCCGAATCCGGAGGACGTAACCTGGGGCACGTTCCTGTTCGCCCTGCTGGCCGCCATGCTGGTCCTGAGCCTGCTGGGCTACGTGCTCTACATCACCGCCATCCGCCACTTCGTGGGCGAGGCGGGGCTGTCCTGGGTGATGAGCACCATCGGCTTTGGCATCATCATCCAGAACCTGGCGCTGCTGGTCTGGGGCCCGGCGCCCATCGCGGTGGCGTCGCCGCTGGGCGAGGGCATCATCACGGTCCTGGGTACCGGCGTGCGGCCGCAGGAAATCCTGGTGTTCGGCACCACGCTGGCGCTGATGATCGTGTTCGACTGGGCCTTGCACAAGACCAAGATGGGCAAGGCGGTGCGCGCGGTCGCGTTCAGCAAGACCGCCGCCAGCCTGATGGGCATCAATGCCAACGCGGTGGCGATTGCCGTGTTCGCGATCAGTTCGGCGCTGGCCGCGATCGCCGGCGTCATGGTCGCGCCGATTGCCACCGCCTCGGTGTTCGTGGGCACGCTGCTGTCGCTCAAGGCCTTTTCGGCCGCAATCCTGGGCGGGCTGGAGAATCCGCGCGGCTGCATTTTTGGCGGCTTTCTGATCGGGCTGCTGGAATCGCTGATCGGCCTCTGGTATTCGAACCTGCGCGAGATCGCGGTGTTCGCGCTGATCATCGTGGTGCTGTATTTCCGCCCGGCCGGCATCCTCGGTCGCGTGCATGCGGAGAAAGTATGAAGCTCTCCAAAATCCTCGTTCCGCTGGTCATCGCGGCGCTTGCCATCGGCTACGCCTATTCGGGCCTGAATGACTTCTATCTGCTGATCCTGTTCAACATCGGGGTCTATTACATCGCTGCCACCGGCTTCAACATCCTGGTCGGCCAGACCGGGCAGAAGTCGCTGGGCCATGCCGGCCTGTTCGGCGTCGGCGCCTACACGGTGGCGCTCCTGACCGTGAACTACCAGGTCGATCCCTGGCTGGCGCTGGGCTGCGCCGCGGTTGTTTCAGCGGTCTTCGGCGTGGTGATCGCCATTCCGGCGCTGAAGGTCAAGGGGCCGAGCCTGGCGATGGTGACCATCGCCTTTGGCCTTCTGATCGAAAAGATCGTGTCCGAATGGACCGACGTGTTCAAGGGGCAGGAAGGCTTCTACGGCATCACCGGCCTGACCTTCGGCGGCGCCACTCTGGACAGCCGCCAGTGGGTGGTGGTGGTCGTGGTGTTGGGCCTGGCGCTGCACGCCATGACCTCGCTGCTGTTGAACGGCCGTTTCGGCCGCGGCTTCGCCGCGGTGCGCACGTCCGAGATTGCGGCGGAGAGCGTGGGCATCAGCGTTTACCGCTTCAAGATCCTGGCCTTCGCCATCAGCGCCATCACCTGCGGCATCGCGGGCGGCCTGGTGGCGCAGCAGAACCAGTACATCAATTCGGACTTCGTCAATTTCAACCTGTCGGTGTTCTTCCTGGTGCTGGTGCTGTTCGGCGGCCGCACGCCGGGGGGCTCTTTCCTGGGCGCGGTGGTGCTGACGGTGATCGACGCCATGCTGGCGCGCTGGCCGGAAGTGCAGCATTTCGCCTATGGTCTGATCCTGCTGTTCGCGCTGTACGCCATGCCGGAAGGGCTGGCGGGCCTGCTGGCCAAGGTGCTGCCCAAGCGCGGCCAGCGCGAGGCGCTGGCTGCCGAGGCGGGCGCCGCCGACTGGACGCCGGCGCCTCCTGCCGACCGCGGCGGCGCGGCGTCCGGCTTCCTGGAAGTGAAGGACCTGTACAAAGCCTTCGGCGGCGTGGTGCCTACCAACAAGGTGTCGTTCTCGCTGGAGCGCGGTTCCGTCGTGTCGCTGATCGGCCCCAATGGCGCCGGCAAGACCACCACCCTGAACCTGCTGTCGGGCCTGGTGGTGCCGGACGCCGGCAGCATCCGCTTCAAGAACCGCCAGATGGTCGGCTTGTCGCCCAATGAGATCGCTGCGTCCGGCATCGGCCGCACGTTCCAGAACCTGAAGCTGTTCGACGGGCTGAGCGCGCTGGAGAACGTGATGGTGGGCTTCTACCGGGTGCAGAAGTCCAGCTTCTTCTCCAACCTGCTGGGCTTGCCCGGCAGCCTGGCCGAAGAGCGGCGCATCCGCCGCCAAGCCTACGCCATTCTCCGGTTTTTCGAGCTGGATCGCTACGCGGACGATGCCGCCAACAGCCTGCCTTACGGCCTGCAGCGCCGCCTGGAAATCGCCCGCGCGGTGGCGGCCATGCCGGACCTCCTGTTGCTGGACGAGCCTGCCGCAGGCCTGAATCCAGCGGAAACCGACCAGCTTACGGACCTGATCGTGAAGCTCAAGAACATGGGCCTGACCATCCTGCTGATCGAGCACCACATGGATCTGGTCATGGCCATTTCCGACCATATCGTGGTGCTGGACTACGGCGTGAAGATCGCTTCGGGCCTGCCGAACCACATCCAGGAGAATCCGAAAGTCATCGAAGCCTACCTGGGCGCGCCGGCATAGGAGACCGCAATGAGCCGTTTACTGGACATCAAGAACCTGGCGGTCAGCTATGGCGCCGTCAATGCCCTGAAGCAGGTGTCGCTGCATGTGGACACGAACGAGATCGTGACCATCATCGGTGGCAACGGCGCGGGCAAGAGCACCATGATGCGCGCGCTGTCGGGCATCGAAAAATCCACTGGCGACATCGCGTTCGCCGGGCAGGATCTGGGCGGGATCAGTGCGCACAAGCGGGTGGGGCTGGGTATCGCCCACGTGCCGGAAGGGCGCCAGGTGTTCCCCGACCAGACCGTCTACGACAACCTGATGCTGGGCGCGTTCCTGCGCAAGGAATCGCCCGCTGAACTGGCTGCGGAGATCGAGCAGTGCTTTGCGATGTTCCCGCGTCTGAAGGAGCGGCGCGCGCAATACGCGGGCACGCTTTCTGGCGGCGAGCAGCAGATGCTGGCCATCTGCCGCGCCTTGATGAGCAAGCCGCGCATCCTGATGCTGGACGAGCCCTCGCTCGGACTGGCGCCGCTGATCGTGGCCGAGATCTTCAAGATCATCAAGTCGCTGAAAGAGCGCGGCATGACGATCCTGCTGGTCGAACAGATGGCCAACCAGGCGTTGGCGATCTCCGACCGCGCATATGTCCTGGAAGTGGGCTCCATCGTGATGGAGGGCACGGGCCAGGAGTTGTTGGCCAGCGAGCGCGTGCGCGAGGCCTATCTGGGCAAACACAAGAGCTGACGAGGCAATCATGTCATCCAAACCATTGAGCGGGATCCGAGTGCTGGAGTTGGGCCAGCTGATCGCCGGACCGTTCGCCGCCAAGATGCTGGGCGAATTCGGCGCCGAGGTCATCAAGATCGAACCGCCCGGCAAGGGCGATCCGCTACGCAACTGGCGCCTGATCCACGACGGCACTTCCGTCTGGTGGCAAGTGCAGTCGCGCAACAAGAAGTCGGTCAGCCTGGACCTGCGCAAGCCCGAGGCGCAAGACCTGATCCGGTCCCTGGTCAAGGACATCGACGTGGTGGTCGAGAACTTCAAGCCCGGCACCATGGAAGGCTGGGGCCTGGGCTGGGAAGAACTGCGCGCCATCAACCCGCGGCTGGTGATGCTGCGCGTGTCCGGCTACGGCCAGACGGGTCCGTACCGCGATCTGCCCGGGTTCGGCGCCATCGGCGAGGCCATGGGCGGCCTGCGCCACCTCAGCGGCGAGCCTGACCGCACGCCGGTGCGCGTGGGCGTGTCCATCGGCGATTCGCTGTCGGCGTTGCACGGCGTCATCGGCATCCTGCTGGCGCTGCGCGCGCGCGACCAGAATGGCACGGGCCAGATGATCGATGTGGCGCTGTATGAATCCGTCTTCAACATGATGGAGAGCCTGCTGCCCGAGTATTCGGTGTTCGGCGAGATCCGCCAGCCGGCCGGCAGCAGCCTGCCGGGCATCGCGCCCAGCAACGCCTACCGCTGCCAGGACAACAAGTACGTGCTGATCGCCGGCAATGGCGACAGCATCTTCAAGCGCCTGATGGGCGTGATCGGCCGGCCCGATCTGGCCGATGCGCCGGAACTGGCGAACAACGCCGGGCGCGTGAAGCACGTGGTCATGCTGGACGACGCGATTTCGCAATGGACCGGCCAGCATCCGCTGGACCTGGTGCTGGAGCGCTTGAATGACGGCCAGATTCCCGCGGGCAAGATCTATGACGTGGCCGATATCGCGGCCGACCCGCACTACCAGGCGCGCGGCATGATCCTGGACGGCACGCTGCCTGACGGCACGCCCGTGCAGGTGCCGGGCATCGTGCCCAAGCTGTCGGAAACTCCGGGCGAAGTGCGCAGCCCGGCGCCCGCCCTGGGCCAGGACACCGACCAGGTGCTGGCCGGGCTGGGCATCGGCGAGGCGCAGCGCCAGGACTGGCGCGCGCGCGGCATCATCTGAGGAAGGCAGCCATGAATGTGACCAACCCCGGAACCACTGCCAGCCGCCCGCGGCTGTACATCCAGGAAGTCGCGCCGCGCGACGGCTTCCAGAACGAAAAGCAGTTCATCGAAACCCAGGACAAGATTGCCTTCATCAACCGGCTGTCCGCCAGCGGATTCGCCAAGATCGAGGCCACGTCCTTTACCTCGCCCAAGGCCATTCCCGCCTTGCGCGACGCCGAGATCGTGATGCACGAGATCGAGCGCAATCCGGACGTCGTCTACACCGTGCTGGTGCCCAATGTGCGCGGCGCGCAGCGGGCGCTGGAGTGCAAGGTGGACGAGGTCAACCTGGTGATGTCGGTCAGCGAGACCCATAACCGCGCCAACCTGCGCATGACGCGGGAGCAGTCGTTCGAGCAATTGAGCGATGTGGTCAATGCGGTGCGCGGCAGCCGCGTCGCCATCAACGTGTCGCTGTCCACCGTGTTCGGCTGCCCGATGGAAGGCGACATCAATGCTTTCGAGGTGTTCGAACTGGTGGGACGCTTCGCGGCGCTGGGGGTGGACGGGGTGACGCTATGCGACACCACCGGCATGGCCTATCCCACGCAGGTCGGCAAAATCGGGCGCGAGGTCCGCAAGCTGTTCCCGGGACTGACCACCACCATGCACTTCCACAACACGCGCGGCATGGCGCTGGCCAATACGCTGATGGCCATCGAGGCCGGCATCGACCGCTTCGACGCATCGCTGGGCGGATTGGGCGGCTGCCCGTACGCGCCGGGGGCCAGCGGCAACGTCTGCACCGAGGAACTGGTGCACATGCTGGAACTGATGGGCTACGACACCGGCGTGGACCTGGACGCCATACTTGGCGTATCGGCGACCTTGCCCGCGCTGGTGGGGCACGACATTCCCAGCCAGCTGCTCAAGGCGGGACCGCGGCTGACGCTGCACCCGGCGCCCGACTTCGGCGCCTAGCGCGCGGCGATGGCGGGGCGGGCGGTTGTGCTAATTTCCATGCATGCCGACCGGTCCGGAGCCTCCGCCATGTTGAAGTTCGCCGCCAATCTTTCGATGATGTACACGGAACACGCGTTCCTGGACCGCTACGCGGCCGCTGCGGCGGACGGGTACGCCGGCGTGGAATGCATGTTTCCCTACGAGGCTCCGGCCGCCTTCGTGCGCGAACGCATGGACGCAGCCGGCGTGACGCAGGTGCTCTTCAACGCGCCGCCCGGCGTGGCCGCCCGCGGCGATCGCGGACTGGCCGCGCAACCGGGACGGCAGGCGGAATTCCAGGCGGGCATCGAACAGGCGCTGTCCTACGCTACCGCGCTGGCCTGCCCGAATCTCCATGTGATGGCGGGCCTGGTCCAACCCGGCGCATCGCGCGAGGCCATGCTGGATTGCTATCGCGAGAACCTGGACTGGGCCGCGCGCCAGGCGCGTTCGGCGGGCGTCACCGTGTTGATCGAACCCATCAACACCCGCGACATACCCGGCTATTTCCTGAACCGCCAGGACGAGGCGCATGCCGTGGTGCAGGCGGTCAATGCGTCCAACCTGAAAGTGCAGATGGATCTCTACCACTGCCAGATCGTCGAGGGCGACCTCACCATGAAGCTGCGCGAATACCTGCCCACGGGGCGGGTCGGCCATCTGCAGATCGCCGGCGTGCCGCTGCGCCAGGAGCCTGACCGGGGCGAACTGGACTATGGCTGGGTGTTCAATGTGCTGCGCGAACTGGAATACGGCGGCTGGATAGGCTGCGAGTACCGGCCGGCCGCCGGCACGTCGGCCGGCTTGCGCTGGCTTGCCGCCGCGCGCACCTGACGCCGGTCCTGATGCTTGGACTGCGGGTTTTTCCTGTGATGTGCGCCAGCGTCCTGCGTCCGATAATAAATCATTAATATGTTAAATAAATAGGCAGGCGAGGAGAGCGCACATGTTCAAAGGCATACTGCATCGCGCCTTGCTGGCGGCGGCGCTGGCAGGGGCTGCAATCGTCCCGGGCCAGGCTGCGGCGGACGGGTTTCCCGATCATCCGATCCGCTGGCTGGTGCCGTTCAGCGCGGGCGGGGGCAGCGACATCGCCACCCGCATCGTCGCCAAGCACGTGGGCGACGCGCTGGGCCAGCCGGTGGTGGTGGAAAACCGTCCGGGCGCGGCCACGATCGTCGCCGCCCAGGAAACCGCCCGCGCCGCGCCTGACGGCTACACCCTGCTGACGGCGGGGATGAGCACCCTGGCGCTGAACCCCTGGCTGTATCAGAAGCTGCCCTACGATCCAGGGAAGGACCTGACCCCCGTTTCCACGCTCGTGTCGCTGCCCATCGTGCTGGTGGTGTCGCCCGATACCCAGATGCATACGCTGGCCGACGTGAAGGCATACCTCAAGCGCGACAAACCGGGCAGCTATGCGTCCCTGGGCGTGGGCAGCCCCCATCACCTGGCCATGGAGCTGTTCCTGGATACCGTCCAGGGCCGCGCCACGGCCATTCCCTACAAGGGCACGCCGCCCGCCCTGCAGGACGTGGCGTCCGGCGTGGTGCCGATGATGATGGCCGATCTGGCCGCCGCCCGCCCGCTGATCCAGGCGGGCAAGCTGCGCGCTATCGCGGTGCCGGCCGCGCAGCGCTCCGGGCAATTGCCCCAGGTGCCGACCTTCGCCGAGGCGGGCGGCCCGGCATTCGAGGCTGCTGCCTGGCAGGGCGTGGTGGCGCCCGCGGGCACGCCGGCGCCGGTGGTGGAGAAACTCAGCCAGGCCATCGAGCAGGCCTTGCGTTCGCCAGAGGTGGCCGAGCAATTGAAGCTGCAGGGCATGGAGCCCACGGGCAGCACGCCGCAGGCCTTCGCGGACTATGCGCGCAAGGAATACGAGCGTTGGGGCGCGGTGATCCGGAGCAAGAACATTTCCGCCAACTGACGGCGGACGGTAACAGCCGCCGCAAGGTGTAACCGGCGCGTTCGCGCCCGCGCCGCGGGCGTACGATAAAGACACGTATATCCTGCCCGGCAGCCCGGGCAAGGAGCACATCATGTCTCTGATCGTAGCAGCCCGGTTCGAGGGTTTCGAAGCGGCGAACGCCGCGGCCGAGCGCCTGTCCGCCAGCGGTTTTCCAGACTGGGACATCCATACCTTCTACGTCAATCCGGCCGGCGAGCACGGCCGCTACCCCTTGGGCGGCGACCGCCGTTCCGACCCGGACTCGGGACGCGCCGATATCGGCGCTTTTCTGGGGGCGGGCGGGGTGGGCGCAGGTTTCGCGGTGTTTGGCGGGTTCGTGATGTCCGAGATCAGCGATTCCACGCCACTGATCCTGGCCGCGGCCGGGGTCGGCGCCTATCTGGGATCGCTCTTCGGCGCGCTTTGGGTGACGGGCCACGGCAGCACCCAGCATGGCCACTTCAATCCTGATTCCCATGCCGAGATCCGGCAGGCCGGCGTGATGGTTGCCGTGCGCACGCGGCCGCAGCGCGAAATGCTGGCGTGCCGCATCCTGCGCGATGCCGGCGGCGCGGACGTGGAACACGCCAACGGCCGCTGGCGCAACAACCACTGGGAAGACTTCGATCCGCTGGCGCCGCCCCGCCGCGAGATCGGATTCGGCTGAAGCAGCCTCGGGCGGCGGCGCGCGTCCGCGCTCAGTCCGGCGCGGGCGTGGGGGCGGTGTTTTGCCGGCGGGCGGTGGCCGCGCAGCCTGCGGAAGCGACGATGATCCCGCAGATGGCCAGCCATTGCGTTTGCGACAGCTGCTCGTTCAGCACGATCACGCCGGCCAGCGCGCCCATGGCGGGCTCCATGCTGAGCAGCACGCCGAAGGTCTTTTGCGGCAGGCGCCGTAACGCCACCATTTCCAGCGAATAGGGCAAGGCGCTGGATAGCACGCCCACCGCGATGCCGGCCAGGATCAGGGTCGGATCCAGCAGGGCGGCGCCGGCATGCGCTGCACCTATGGGCAGCGCCACCAGCGTCGCCGCGGTCAGCCCGAGCGACGTGGCCTGTCCGCCATGCACGTTGCCGGCCATCTTGCCGAAGATGATGTAGAGCGCCCAGCACACCGCCGCACCCAGCGCAAAGGCGATGCCGACCGGATCCAGGTCATGCACCGATTGCCCCGTGGGAATCAGCAGCACCAGGCCGGCGATGGCGCAGCCGATCCAGACGAAGTCGATGGCGCGACGCGACAGCGCCACCGCCAGGGTCAACGGGCCGATGAATTCGATGGCAATGGCCACGCCCAGAGGCAGCGTGCGCAAGGCCATGTAAAACAGCAGGTTCATGCAGGCCAGCGTCACGCCATACAGCGCGATCTTGGCCGCCGCCTGGCGCGTCAGCGGAAAGCGCCACGGGCGCCAGATCGCCACCAGGATCAGCGCGCCGATGGCGATGCGGTAGGCAGTCGTGCCCTGCGCGCCGACCATCGGGAAGAGGGACTTGGCGAACGAGGTGCCGACGCATAGCGAGGCCATCGCGCCGATCAACGACAGGATGGGGAGCAGGGTGGAGGACGACGCGTTGCGTCCGGTATTCAGGGTTGCGGCGGTCATGGCGATGGCGGAAAAGCGGAATGCGTAGGGAACGGCGGCAGGTTCAGGGCGTCAGGTGTGCGGCGGTGGAGTAAAGCACATACAGCGCCAGCCCAAGCATGACGGCGCCAAGCAGGCCTTGCTGCATGCGCAGGAACCAGGGATTGCGCCCCACCCAGCCGCGGATGCGCGAGGCGCCGTAGGCAAAGAAACTGCCGTAGGGCAGGCTCAACACTTTCATCGTCACGCCCAGCACCAGCATCTGCACCCAGACCGGCCCGTTGTCCGGCGTGGTGAACTGCGGCAGGAAGGCGATCATGAACAGCAACACCTTGGGGTTCAGCAGATTGGTCGTGAATCCTTGCCAGAAGGCGTCGCGCGCATCCCCGGGGCGTGCGGCCAGCGATACGTCGGCCGAGCGCGCGCAGCGGACGATGGCCTTGATGCCCAGGTAGCCCAGGTACAGGCCGCCAGCGGCCTTGATGCCCATGAACAGCGACGGAAACGCCTGCAGCACCGAGGCCAGGCCCAGCACCACCGCCGGCACCTGGATGAATCCGGCGGCGACGTTGCCCAGGACACTGTGGAAGGCGGGCCGGAAGCCCTGCGTCATGCCTCGGGACAGGGTCAGCGCCATGTCGGGGCCGGGCGTGAGCTTGAGCGCCGCGTCGGCGGCGAGGAACAGCAGGAAAAGCTGGAGTGACGGCATGATACGAGGGGCGGACGTACCCGCGGCGCGGGCAGAGGGCTCTCAGTGTAAGCAAGCCTGCTGAATAATTCCTGCATCGCGGGACGCGGAAATGAAGTTTCCCGTCAAAATGGGGCCGGATTCCGGCGCGGCCGGGCTTAGAATCTGTTGGCGAGCCCTTTCCAGCCCGTTTCCAGCCGTTCCGAGACCCTTATGGAACTAGACGATTTCGACCTCCAGATCCTGCAAAGCCTGCAGGAAGACAACCAGCGCACCAGCCAGGAAGTCGCGCAGCGCGTGAACCTGTCGCCGGTTTCCTGCCTGCGCCGCATGAAGCGGCTGCGCGAATCCAAGGTGGTGCTGGGTGACGTTTCCGTGGTCGATCCCGCCGCCGTGGGCCGCGGCATCATGATGGTCGTGCTGGTGACGCTGGAGAGCGAACGCGCCGACAAGCTCGACCAGTTCAAGCGCGCCATGCAGTCCGCGCCGGAAATCATGCAGTGCCTGTCGGTGACGGGCGAGGTGGATTTCGTCCTGACCATCACCATGCGCGACATGGCCGAATACGAGGCCTTCGCCCAGCGCAATTTCTGGGGCAATCCCAACGTCAAGCGCTTTTCCACGCTGGTGGTGCTGAACCGCGCCAAGTACGGCATGGCGGTGCCGGTGGGCTGATTTCCCCGTATGTTTTCTGCGCCGGAACGCGGCGCGTTTTCGCGACATCCAACCCCATAAGCAGGCAAGATTCCTGGCCATTCCGGCCGCGCCTGCATCGAGGGTTTGGGGGATGAGATGAAAGCGATTCAAGCAAGATGGTTCTATGCGCTGACCCTGGTGAGCTGCGGGGTATTTGCCCATGGCAACGGGCCGACGGATCCGCAGATCGCGGCGATCGTGGTGGTGGCCAACCAGGTCGACATCGACGCCGGCAAGCTGGCGCAGGATAAGACCGGCAACAAGGATGTCCGCGAGTTCGCCACGCTGATGGTGACCGACCATGCCGCCGTCAACAAGTCGGCCGGCGAACTGGTGCAGAAGCTGAAGGTCACCCCCGAACCGAACCCGACCAGCGACAGCCTGCAGCAGGGCGGCGACAAGAACCTTGCCGCGCTCAAGGGCATGAGCGGCGCCGCCTTCGACAAGGCTTATGTGGACCACGAAGTGGCCTATCACGAGGCGGTGATCCAGGCGCTGGACACGACCCTGATTCCGGGCGCCCACAACGCGGAGTTGAAGGCCTTGCTGGTCAAGGTGCGGCCCGCGTTCATCGCGCACCTGGAGCATGCCAAATCCCTGCAAAAGAGGCTCAACGGTGGCTGAAAGAACGACCCCCGGAGCGCGCGGGTCCGGACGCGCAAGCCTGGCCGCGCTGGCTGCGGGCCTGTTGCTGGCGGGCGGGTTGGCCGCCGCCCAACAGAACCCAGCCGGCACCCGGCTGGCCGAACATGTGGTGACCATCGAAGGGATGCAGTTCACGCCCGCGACGCTGGCCGTCAAGCGGGGCGACAAGGTGACGTGGATCAACAAGGACCTGGTCCCGCATACCGCCACCGCCGTTTCCAAGGCGTTCGACTCAGGGCTTATCGCCGCCGGCGCCTCCTGGACCTACACTGTCCGGGAGGAGGGCAGCAGCGCCTACGTCTGCCTGTTCCATCCGACGATGCAGGGCACCTTGATTGCGCAATGACGCATGGCGGAGGTCAGACTCATGACTGCACTTGCGGCGCTGGCGTTACGGCGGGCCGAGGATGAAGACCTGGCGCTCGCGCACCGTATCGCGGCAGGCGAGCAGACCGCGTTCGAATTGATGATGCGGCGGCACAACCGGCGGCTTTACCGCCTGGCGCGCGCCACCCTGCGCAACGATGCCGACGCCGAAGATGCCTTGCAGGAAGCCTACCTGGCAGCCTATCGGAACATGGCCGCGTTCCGAGGCGAGTCGACGCTGTACACCTGGCTGACACGGCTCTTGCTCAACGAATGCTACGGCCGGCTGCGCAAGCACAGCCGCCGCGAGGCGCTGTTGCCCATCGCCGACGACATCGAGAAAGAGGTTGATGCGATGACCATCAACGACTTCAACCCGCCTTACCACGCCGCTGCCCGAGCCGAGCTCAGGGGCCTGCTCGAAGCGCGGCTGGACGCCTTGCCGGTCTCGTTCCGGACCGTGTTCGTGCTGCGCTCGGTCGAGGAACTGTCCGTCGAGGAAACGGCGCACTGCCTGGGCATTCCCGAGGCCACCGTCCGCAGCCGCCATTTCCGGGCCAATGCGCTGCTGCGCGAGGCGCTGTCGCGGGATATCGGGGTGGCGGAGAAGAGCTTGTTCGAGTTCGATGGGGATGATTGCGACAGGGTGGTGGCGAGGACGCTGGCGCGGTTGGGCGGGGGTGTTGGTGTTCCAAAAAATCGGTAATTATTGACATATACCTATTTATTGGAACATCATCGCCGGATGACGAGCGCCACTGAAAAACTTCTGGCCTTGGCCCGCGACGAGGGGCTGATCCGCGCCCGGGACTTGGTCCCGCAAGGCATTGCCCGCGTGACGCTTACCCGTGCCGTGCGCCAGGGCCAATTGCAGCGCATAGGCCGTGGACTGTATGGCTTGTCATCCCGCCGGATTTCCGAGCACGCGACACTGGCCGAGACGGCCCGGCGCGTACCCAAGGGAGTCGTTTGTCTGCTGTCGGCACTCCGCTTTCATGGCCTTACGACCCAGGCGCCGAGTGAAGTGTGGCTTGCCATCGGCAACAAAGCGGCGGCCCCGAAGCTTGACTATCCGCCATTGCGTGTTCTGCGGTTTTCCACAATTGCGCTGGCCGCAGGGGTAGAGGAGCATGTGGTTGATGGTGTACTCATCCACGTCACGGGAGTCGCCAAGACCGTGGCAGATTGCTTCAAGTTCCGCAATAAGATTGGCCTGGACGTTGCCCTGGAGGCGTTGCGTGAAGCGTGGCGCGAAAAACGCATGACCAGCGATGAAATGTGGCGCTATGCGAAGCTATGCAGGGTGGCCAACGTAATGCGCCCCTATCTTGAAAGTCTGGAATGACTGTCGCTCGCAATATCGCGGCATCGGTGCGGGCGCGGCTGCTCAACAAGGCGCGCGCGGACAAGCAGAATTTCAACCTGCTGCTCACCCGCTATGCGTTGGAGCGCATTCTGTATCGCCTGAGTGTCTCACCCTACCGCGAGCAGTTCTTGTTGAAGGGTTCGTTGCTGTTTGACCTGTGGTTTGACATGCCGCATCGTCCGACGCACGATGCCGATCTTCTCGGATTCACGCTCGCGGAAGTGCCGCACTTGATGGCCGTGTTTCAAGAGATCAGCGCCATCGCCTGCGAGGACGGCATGACCTTTCGGCCTGAGTCGGTAAGGGCTGCCGAAATTCGCAAAGAAGCCAACTATGCGGGCATACGCGTAAATCTGGCCGGCTCTCTGGACGGCGCACGATGTCCGGTACAGATCGATATAGGCTTTGGAGATGCGGTCGTTCCTGGGCCGGAAGAGGCGCAGTATCCCGTCATCTTCGGCGACATGCCTGCGCCACGCCTGCAGGTTTATCCCCAGTACACAGTTGTCGCAGAAAAGCTGGAGGCTATCGTTTCACTGGGCATGGGCAATACACGCATGAAGGATTACTTCGATCTTTGGGTGATGGCGCGGCGCGCAGAACTCGATGATGGGATGCTCGCACGCGCGGTGCGCGCGACGTTTGCACGCCGCGAAACACCGCTTCCGACAGATTTCCCTTTGGGATTGGCTGACGAATTCGTCCAAGACGAAAGAAAGGTGCAACAGTGGGATGCCTTTCTGCGCAAGAATGGGTTGGCGAAAGTGTCGTTGAACGAAGCCGTGGGGGCGATACGGCCGCTATGGCTGGCAGCACTGAAAAAGTAACCTTGATATCGCGCGGCTGCGGTTGTCCTGGACCGCTCATTTCGCACCCCGCAACCTCAACGCATTGAATATCACCGAAGCCGAACTCAAACTCATCGCCAGCGCCGCGATCATCGGCGACAGCAGCCAACCCGTGAACGGATACAGGACGCCCGCCGCTATCGGCACGCCGATGCCGTTGTAGACAAAGGCGAACATCAGGTTCTGCCGCATGTTGCGCACGGTGTCGATCGAGATCTGGCGCGAGGCGGCGATGCCGCGCAGGTCGCCCTTGACCAGGGTCACCTGGCCGCTGTTCATGGCTACATCGGTGCCCGTGCCCATGGCCACGCCCACGTCGGCGCGCGCCAGCGCGGGGGCGTCGTTGATGCCGTCGCCCGCCATCGCCACCACGTGGCCGTCCTTCTGCAGTTTTTCCACCAGCGCCAGCTTGTCGGCCGGTTTGACCTCGCCGTGCACCTCGTCGATGCGCAGCGCGGCGCCGACGGCGCGGGCGGTGGTCAGGCCGTCGCCTGTCGCCATCACGATGCGCAGGCCGCTGTCGTGCAGGTTCTGGATGGCTTCATGCGTGCTGGGCTTGATCGGGTCGGTCACCGCCAGGATGCCGGCGAACTGGCCGTCCACGGCCAAATGCATGATGCTGGCGCCTTCGCCGCGCAGGCGCTCGCCGTCCGCGCGCAGCGCGTCCACTCGCACGCCTTCCTGCTCCATCAGGGCGGTGTTGCCCAGCGCCAGGCGCTTGCCTTCCACCGTGCCGCGCACGCCTATGCCGCTGCCGGAATCGAAGTCCCCGGCCTTGGCCAGCGCCAGGCCCTGGGCGCGCGCCGCGCTGACGATGGCGTCGGCCAGCGGGTGTTCGCTGCCCTGGTCCAGGCTGGCCGCCAGGCGCAGCACTTCGTCGGGGGTGTATCCCGGGGCCGCGATCGCGGTGTCGAAGGCCGGTTTGCCCTCGGTCAGGGTGCCGGTCTTGTCCACGATCAGCGTGTCCACCTCGCGCATTTTCTCGATCGCGCCAGCGTCGCGGAACAGCACGCCCTGCGCCGCGGCGCGGCCCGTGGCCACCATGACCGACATGGGCGTGGCCAGCCCCAGCGCGCAGGGGCAGGCGATGATCAGCACCGCGACCGCGTTGATCAGGCCGTACACCCAGCTAGGCTCCGGCCCGAAAAAGCCCCACACCAGCAGTGTGGAGATCGCCACCAGCACCACGGCAATGACGAACTTGCCCGCCACCACGTCCGCCATGCGCTGCATGGGCGCCTTGGAGCGCTGGGCGTTGGCGACCATCTGCACGATCTGCGCCAGCATGGTGGCCGCGCCGACCTTCTCCGATCGCATCACCAGGGTGCCGCTGGTGTTGAGGGTGGCGCCGATCAGCTTGTCGTTCTCGCGCTTGCTGACGGGCACGGGCTCGCCGGTAAGCATGGACTCGTCCACGGCGCTGCGGCCTTCGGTGACGATGCCGTCCACCGGGATCTTCTCGCCGGGCCGCACGCGCAGCAGGTCGCCCACATGCACATGGTTCAGCGGCACGTCTTCCTCGCTGCCGTCAGCGTTGATACGCCGCGCCGTCTTGGGCGCCAGGCCGAGCAAGGCCTTGATCGCGGCGGACGTCTGCGAACGCGCCTTCAGCTCCAGGATCTGTCCCAGCATGGTCAGCGAAATGATGACCACGGCGGCTTCGAAGTACACCGCCACGCGGCCCATCGATACAAAGGAATCCGGGAATACGCCCGGCGCCAGCGTGGCGACCACGCTGTAGATGAAAGCCGCCGCCGTGCCCAGGCTGATCAAGGTCCACATGTTCGGGCTGCGATGCACAAGGGATTGCCAGCCGCGCACGAAGAAGGGCCAACCCGTCCAGAACACCACCGGCAGGGATAGCGCCAGCTCCAGCCAGCTCTGGGTCGCCATGTCGAACCAGCCCAGACGATGGCCAAACATGGCCATCACGGCGACGATGAGGGTCAGGGGCAACGTCCACCAGAAGCGGTGCTGGAAGTCCTTGAGTTCGCTGTTGTCTTCCTCGTCCAGCGGGATGAGCGGTTCGAGCGTCATGCCGCATTTGGGGCAGTTCCCGGGGTGATCCTGGCGGATCTCCGGGTGCATGGGGCAGGTGTAGATCGTGCCCGCGGGGACATCGGTGGGGGCATCGGCGGGCGCGGCTGGGAGCGCGGTGGCATCGTCGTGGCCCGCGTGGCGCTTGCCGTGATCGTGATGCTGGTGCGCATCATGGCCGCCGTATGCATGCGCAGCCTGATCCCCTGGCTGTCCCTGCGGCACCAGATGCATCTGGCACTTCGGACAGCGTCCCGGATGGTTCTGGCGGATTTCCGGGTGCATGGGACACACGTAGGGCGTGCCGTCTTTCGATGCCGCGTCGCCGTGACGAGAGTGATTCATACCCATCCCTTTCGAGTACTGGTGTGATCCTTCGTGCGCCTATTATGCCCAGGCTGGGGTGTTTGCGGTGCAACCGCTGGCCGCAGTGGTATCGCTGCGGAGCCGGCCGCAGCGATGGCCCATGGCGATCAGCCCTTGGCCGCCGGGGAAGTCGCGGGTTCCGCCGCCGAGGGTGCATCACCCGCCGGGTTCATCATCGATCCCATCATCTGGCGGCAACCTTGCATGTCGGCGCCATTGGCGGGCATGGACTTCATGTGGGCGGCCATCAAGGCCTGGCGCTCTTCGGGCGTCTGGGCGGCGGCCATTTTCTGGTGCATGCCGTTCATGGCCTGCATATGCGCCTCCATGTTCTTCATCATGCCGGCGTCCGGCGCCATTTGCGGCTTCGTGGCTGATTCGCCCGCCGCAGGCGACGCGGGATGATGCGTGGCATGGTCGCCGTTCCCCGCCTGCGCGTGGGCCGCGCCGAGCAATCCCAGGCTCAACGCGCACGCGCTGAACAAGGTGGTCGGGGTCTTCATGGTCAGCTCCTTTCTGTGGTCTGGAAGTGCATTAACTCCAGTTTGGAGTGCTGACCGGGGCGAGGAGGTTACGCGCGGATTACTTTTTTGTAATGTTGCGGGGCAGGCGGGCGTACATCCGACACGATGTGGCGGTCATTGGATATCAGGCCATCGCGTAAAAATCGCATCCTGCTCCAGCGCGCGCTTGCGCCAAGCATTGAGCAGGTCGGCCAAAGCTTCGTGGGTCAGCCCGTAAGTTTCACCCAGGCTGGAATTGCGGCCGACGAAATGCTTGTTGAGCCCGGCAGTGCCGCTGCGTTCGACAGCAGCATCGTCGAAGACAATCAGCTTGGGCACCGCGCGGCTGGCTCTGATCACGTTGAACTCGCTGGTGTCTTGCCAGCGTATTGTCCTGCCGTTCCACACCTGTCGCGCTTGAAAGCCGTCGCGCCCCAGGCGCAGGCCGATGTCGTCCTTGGCGGCGCGCACCAGCAGCATGACCGCGCCGAGCAGAAAGAATGCGGCGCCCGGCCAGAGGATCAATTGCTTGAGAGGCGGTAGCGATTCCTGCAGCAGCATCCACAGGATCACGCCACCGAAGCCCGCGGACAGCAGCGAGAACGCCAGCAGCTTGCCTTTCGCGGCCTTGAGTTCCAGGGGGCCTGGGTACCGCGCCAGCAGTGTTGCGGCCGAGCGCGAGTCGCGCTGCAGCAGTTGCGGCCAGATCTGCAGGACGGCAGTCGCGGCGCAGACGCCGAAGAACAGCGTGACGGGAATGCCTGCATCGGCGCCGTCCCGGATCATTTGCGAGCCCAGGTAGACGAACGTCAGGCTGATCGCCAGGCAGACATAGAAGAGCAGATTCGCGAGCCGTCGACTGGGCTGGCGCTGTGCAGTTGGGGTGGCGGGCGGCTGTGTCATGGATGCTGAGTGTAGACGCCTGGTCGGCAGAGGGAGTTCATCAGGGCTGATGCCGGGCCAGCACTTCGTCGCGGGGGCCCGCATCCACCACGCGTCCGGCTTCCATCACCACGATGGTATCGAAACGGCTGAGCAGGCTGGGCCGGTGCACCGAGGCCACGATGCAAGCGGTCGGAAACGCGGCGTACATGCGGTCGAACACCCGGCCTTCGGCTTGCGGGTCGAGCGCGCTGGTGGGCTCGTCCAGCAGCAGCAAGGAGCTGCCCTGCGCAGCCAGCGCCCCGCGCGACAGGGCCAGGCGTTGGCGTTGCCCGCCGGACAGGTTGCTGCCCCGTTCATTCATCGGACTGGCGAGACCCTCGGGCATGCGTTGCAGCACTTCGTCGAACACGCCGGTATGCACGGCGGCTTGCAGCGCGGCCGCGTCGGCGGGTTCGCCGAAGGTGAGGTTTTCCTGCACGCTGGCTTCGAAGACTTCAGCTTCCTGCGGAATCAGCGTGGCCAGCGTGCGCAGTTCTGCCCAGTCCACCGGCTTGCCGTCCCGCAGCAGTTCGCCGTGTTGCGGCGGATAGAGTCCGGCAAGGGTGCGCAGCAGCGTGCTCTTGCCGCCGCCGCTGGCGCCGATCAGCGCGACGCGCGAGCCGCGCCGCAGCACCAGGTCGACGCCATGCAGGCCGCCGCGTCCTTCGTCCGAATAGCGCCAGGTGGCGCCGCGCAACTCCAGGGTCTGCCAAGGCGCGTCGGCTTGGACCGCGGGGACGGCGGCATTGGGGTTGCCCGGGGCCTGCCAGATGGGTTCGGCGCTGCTGTAGTCGGTGTGCATGCGCGCGAAGCTCTGGAAGTTGGAGGCGATGGCGCTGACCACGGACGCGGCCTGCTGGGCATATTGGTAGATCATGAAGATGGTGCCTAGCAATAGCGCCTGCCCGGGCTCGCGGTGCCGCAGCACGTACTCCACGACGAGGATCCAGGTGAGGCACATGCCCGCCAGGTCCACCACGCACCATTTCACTTCGTTGATCCACAGGGCACGGCGCAGGGGCTTCATGACCGCCTGCAGGCGGCGGCCCAGGATCTTGCGCGAGGCGGCTTGCAGCCGCAGGCCGATCACGGTGCCGGCGTTGCTGACGAAATCGAGCAGCGCCGCGACGTAGCGGCGTTCCTGGTCGTTTTCGTCGCGGGCCAGCCGCATCAGCGCGAGGTCGAAGCGCAAGGTGACCAGGGCGATGATCAGGTAACCGCTTACGGCGATGATGCCGCTGACGTGGGACAGCAAGGTCAGCGCCACCAGCGGGCCGATGAAGTTCAAGGCGCTGTGCAGGTAGCCGTACATGCTGCGGGCAAAAGCGGCCAGTGCGCGGCTGGATTGCAATACGCGATGCTGCAGGTCGCCGGAATGCCTGCCGTCGCGCCAGGTCAACGGGGCGGCAGCGATGCGGGCATAAAGATCGTCGGCCTGCCGTTCGCGGACATGCACGCCCACATTGCCTTCGAGGACGCGTCCGGGGCCGTGGAATACCCAGGACATCATGTAGCTGCCAACCAGGAACAGGATCCACAAGCCGGCGGTGGGCATGTCGTTCTGCTGCAAGGCATTGATGGCGTGCGAGGCCAGCCAGGGCAGGGTCAGCTTGACCAGTTGCGCGCCCGACAGCAGCGCGATGGCGCCCATCAGCTGCCGCCGCGCGCCGTCGGCATAGTGCCAGAGCGCGCGACACAGCACGATCGCCGCGCGGCCCATGCCGACGGAGGAAGAGGGGGAAGAAGAATCAGGCTTCATCGCGTGGAGGGGAAGTCAGGGGGGGCACGGCATGATTATGCTATCCGACAGGCGCCACCGCGCTCCAAAGCAAAAAGCCCCGCCAAAGGCGGGGCCAAGTGCTTGAATTCATTGGTGGCCTGGGGCGGAATCGAACCACCGACACAAGGATTTTCAATCCTCTGCTCTACCGACTGAGCTACCAGGCCAACGCGAAAGTCCGCCACTATACACAATATCCGCGTCACGTGGGCGGCGGCCCGCCATCGGGCGCCGCGCGGCGGGCTTGCGCGAGGACGGCGCCGGCTTCCGGGGAAATGCTGCGCAGGTGCAGGTCGGTCTGCGGATAGGGGATCTCGATGCCGGCCTGCGTCAGCGCCTCGTACATCCGCGACAGCATGTCGCTGCGGATGGACATCCACTGATCGAAATCCGGCGTCCAGGCGCGGATGCTGAAATCCAGCGTGCTGGCGCCAAATCCCATGAAGAGCGCGATCGGAGCCGGCTGGGTAGAGACCCCCAGGGTGCCGCGCGCCACGGAGCCCAGCAGTTCGATGGCCTGCGCCGGGTCCGTGCCGTAGGCCAGGCCCACGTTGATCTCGATGCGGCGGTTGCGGTCCAGCATGGTCCAGTTGGTCAGTTTTTCCGACAGCAGGGTGCCGTTGGGGACCACCACGTCGGCGCCTTCGAAAGTCCTGATGCGGGTCGCGCGCATCCCGATCTCGCGTACCTGACCGGAGGTTTCGCCGATTTCCACCACATCGCCGGGCTGGATGGGGCGCTCGAACATCAGGATCAGGCCCGACACGAAGTTGTTGACCACGTTCTGCAGGCCGAAGCCGATGCCCACGCCCAGGGCGCCCAGCACCAGGGCCAATTGGCTGGTCCTGACTCCGGCGGCCGACAGCGCCACTGCCAGTCCCAGCAGCAGCACCGAGTAGTAGGTCAGCGAGGCGATGCTGTTGCCCACGCCGCGCGGCAGCGGCATGCGCGCCAGCACTTCGTCGTGCAGCACCAGGCGGATCGCGCGCGCGGCCCAGAACGCGATCAGCACCGAGATCGCGAACACCAGGATGTTGCCCAGGCTGATGGTGATGTCGCCGAGCGCCAGCGTGTACGAAAGCACCTTCGTGGTGAAGGCGTAGGTCGCGCGCAGGATGCGGAAACGGTCCATCGTGTAGATGGCCCACCCCGCGACCGCGCTGGCCATCACCAGGCGGATCAACAATTGCACCAGCGGAGGAGCATGCTCGCGCGCGATGCGAAAGCGCGACACGCCGGGCCGCGCCAGCATCAGTTGCAGCAGGGTGACGATGATGGTGACCCCGGCGTAGAGCATCAGCCCGAAATAGCCGCTGCTGATGACGGCGCTGGTCAGCATCTCGGCCATCGACAGGTTGCCGATCAGGTTGGCGACGCCGGCAATGGCCAGCAGCGCCACCGCGGCCCAGGCGCCGATGCGCACGGCCCGGTGCAGCCGGCCGGGAGCCTGGGCAGCGCTGCCGCGGCGCTTGGCCCGGGCATGCAGCCACAGCGCCGTGGCCAGGGCCAGCAGGGTGATGACGAGGTTGTGCAGCCGGTACAGCGTTTCGCTGGCCAGGAAGAAAATGCCCAGCCGCTCGGCCAGATACAGGCCGGTGATGGCATAGGGCCACAGGTCCAACTGCTCGCGCGCGGTTGGCGGCAGCAGGCGCAGTACCGGGACGACCGCCAGCAGCAGGGCGATCTGCAGCACGATCAGCGGCGCGTCCGACTCCAGCAGCTGCACGCCCATCATGGCCAGCAGCAGCCAGGCTGACAGCGGGCGCCCAAGCACCCGCGCGGCCGTCTCGCTCATTTCGCCGGCCCGGATCGCGTGGCGGCTGTGCCAGGCCAGCCATAGCAACAGGGGTAGCAGCACCACTTGCAGCACGTGCAGGGCGAGCTGGTTGCCGGTATCGGCCGCCGCGTACTGGCGGGCGAAGCGCAATTCCATGTCCAGGCCGCTGCGCAGGTAGGCCTTTGCATCGCTGCGGGCGGTGGGCGTGAAGGTGGCGGCCCACAGCGGCGGTCCGTCCAGTTCGAGCAGGCGGGCATCGATGTAACGGATGGCGTCGGCCACCGAGCGCTGTCCGGCCTGGATGCGCTCTTCGACGGAGTTGGCGCGTTGGCCCAGCGCAATCTGGCGGCCCAGCGGCACCGATAACGCCTGTTCGGCCCGAGCCAATTGCGCGATGACCGAGTCCATCCGCGCGGTCAGGGCCGGCGGCAGATCGGCGGCGCCGGGGGCTCCCTTGAGCGCCTGCCAGGCTTCGCGGCGGCGCGCCAGCTCGGCGGCATCGCTGGCGTAGGCGGCGGTCGCCTGGCGCATGTCCTCCTGCCAGTCGGCGAAACGTCTCGCATCGAACATCCAGTGCCGCTCCAGGCTTTCCAGCCGCATGATCGGCAGGGTGCGCAATTGGGCCGGCAGGAATTGCTGGAGCTTTTCGTCCACGGACCGGGAAATCGATTCCAGGCGCGGCGCCAGCGAGTCGGTGGGGTCGGCCCCCGTGATGCGCTCCATGACGCTTTCGGCATAGCGGTGGTCGGTGTCCGCGCGCAGCGGGATCTCTGCCACCAGGATCGCGTGGGCTTGCGTGGAAGCCGGGGCGGGGGAGGTCGGCGCCGGCGCGGCGCCCTGCGCGTAGGGGGAACCGAGCAGGCTGGCCAGCAGTGCAATCAGACCGAAAAGCGCTTTTGCTCTTGCTGTTGCTTGGGCGCGCATGTCGCGGCTCCGGTGGATGGATGCGGCGGGCTACAAAAAAAAATGGCGTCTTACGATATCGCGGAAGCGCGCTTGAGGGAAAGGGCCGTCCGGAAAGCAAAAAGCCCAGCCCATAAGGGCTGGGCTTTTTTTGGCCTCGGATAGAAGGTAGGACACTCGCACAAAAACTGTCTCGTCGGTGATATTCGCTATTCGCGAATAGCGAATATCACCCTGAGATGGAACTAAAACCCCAAGACCTGCTGGTATTGCTAAAGGTGGCCGCCCATCCGCCGCAGCGCTGGACTTATGCCGCGCTGGGCGCAGCGCTGTCCATGAGCGCTTCGGAAACCCATGCGAGCGTGAAGCGTTCCGTGGCTTCGGGCTTGGCGGTGGCGCCGGCACGCGGCCAATGGTCACCGGTACGTGCCAACCTTCTAGAGTTTGTCGTGTACGGCGTGCGCTACGTCTGGCCGGCCACACTGGGCCCGGTCAAGAGTGGCGTCCCGATAGCTGTCGGCAGCGACCCCCTGGCCAGCCAATTGACGGCAGCTCCAGGAGAGGCGCCCGTCTGGGCATACCCCACGGGCTCATCAAAAGGGCCCACGCTTTCGCCGCTCTACCGCACAACACCGCAGGCTGCTCTATCGGACCCGGCGCTGCACCGCCTGCTCGCGTTGTTGGATGCCTTGCGCACCGGGCGCGCCCGCGAGCGTGAGCTTGTCACCAAACTTGGAGCTTTCGCCAGCCGAGGGGGCGGCGACTTCATGAACAGCCATGACCTGGAAGATGTGTTGAACATCATCGATGGGCGTGGGGAACTGGGCGCAGAACTGGCCGTCGCGACAGACCAAAGCAAAAAGCCCCGCTTTCGCGGGGCTAAGTGCTTGAATCTTTTGGTGGCCTGGGGCGGAATCGAACCACCGACACAAGGATTTTCAATCCTCTGCTCTACCGACTGAGCTACCAGGCCAACGAAGTCCGCAACTATACACAATTTTTGAGGCTTGCGCCAGTCGGAGGCGAAAATCCTGAGATATGTCGTTTCCCGGCCGGGCCGCCGCATGAATCATGGGCTGACTGTTGGTCAGACGGCACGAAAGGTGCGACCCAGGGTCGCGCCCCGGGGGTGAAATGGCCTGGGGATAACCCGCAGGGGTATAATGATTAGCGGTCTGACGCTGCATCCAGGTTTGAATATCCCGGTGCGGCGCCTCGTTCTTAGTGGCAGTACTTAACGCTTACGCGCGGATGGCCCGGCCATCCTTCCCACATGTCGGTAGCTGTCCTTGCCTTCGGTCTGAATCACACGTCCGCGCCGGTTTCGGTCCGCGAGCGTGTTTCCATGCCCGTTGATCTGGTGAAGCCCGCGCTGGAAGGCCTGCGCTCGGCATTCGGCGGCTCGGTCCGCGAAGCCGCCATCCTGTCCACCTGTAACCGCACCGAAATCTATTGCGCCGCCGACGGCCACGTGGCCGATCAACTGCCCGCCTGGCTGGCTGATTACAACCGCCTGGACGCCGGCACGCTGCGCCCGCATCTATACCGCCATCATCAGGACGACGCCGTGCGCCACGCTTTCCGCGTGGCCAGCGGCCTGGATTCCATGGTGCTGGGCGAAACCCAGATCGTGGGCCAGATGAAGGACGCCGTGCGCGCGGCCGGCGAAGCCGGCTCGCTGGGCACCTTGCTGCACCAGATGTTCCAGCGCACCTTCTCGGTGGCCAAGGAAGTCCGGTCGCAGACCGCCATCGGCGCGCAGTCGGTGTCCATGGCCGCCGCCGCGGTGCGCCTGGCCGAACGCGTGTTCGGCAATCTGGACCAGGCCCGCACGCTGTTCATCGGCGCGGGCGAAATGATCGAATTGTGCGCCACGCACTTCGCCGCGCAGCGTCCGCGCAGCATGGTGGTGGCCAACCGCACGGCCGAACGCGCCGAGGTCCTGGCCAACCGCTTTGCCGCCAGCACCATGAAGCTGTCGGACCTGACCGACCGTCTGTCCGAGTTCGACGTCATCGTTTCCTGTACGGCAAGCTCCCTGCCCATCCTCGGTTTGGGGATGGTGGAACGGGCCACGCGCCTGCGCCGCCACCGCCCCATGGTCATGATCGACCTGGCCGTGCCGCGCGACATCGAACCCGAGGTCGGCCGCCTGGACGACGTCTATCTGTATTCGGTGGACGACCTGGGCCGGCTGGTGCAGACCGGCACGGACGCGCGCCGCGCGGCCGTGGTGCAGGCCGAAGCCATCATCGAAACCCGCGTCCAGGGCTTCATGCACTGGATGCAGTCCCGCGAAGTGGTGCCCGTCATCCGCGACCTGCACCAGGCCGCCGAGGACGTGCGCAGCGCCGAGCTGGAACGGGCCCGCCGCCTGCTGGCGCGGGGCGAATCGCCGGAAGCCGTGCTGGAACAACTGGCCCACGGCCTGACTCAAAAGTACCTGCACGGCCCGCTGGCGGCCCTGAACCGCAGCGAAGGCGACGACCGCAAGCAACTGCTTGCCTGGATGCCGCGCCTGTTCCCCGGCCGCGACTCCCGCCGTTAGCGACTCTGCCCCACGTCCCGCCTCCTGGCGGGCGTTCGTCTTTTGGGCGCCCGCTATCCGCTTTCCCGCTTTTCTTTTTGGTCATTCCCCATGAAATCTTCCATGCGCAGCCGGCTGGAGCACCTGTGTCACCGCCTGATCGAGGTCGACGCGCTGCTCGCCGAACCGGAAACCGCGTCCGACATGGACCGTTTCCGCAAGCTCTCGCGTGAACGCGCTGAACTGGAACCCGTGGTTGAGGCGTTCACCGCCTTTGCCCGCACCGAGGATGATCTGGCCGCGGCGCAAGAAATGCTGTCCGACCCGGACCTGAAATCCATGGCCGAGGACGAGATCAAGTCCGGCCGCGTCAAGCTCGAGGAACTGGAAGGCGCATTGCAGTTGCTGCTGTTGCCGCGCGACCCCAACGACGGGCGCAGCGTGTTCCTGGAAATCCGCGCCGGCACGGGCGGCGATGAAAGCGCGCTGTTCTCGGGCGACTTGCTGCGCATGTATACGCGCTACGCGGAACAGCGCGGCTGGCGCGTGGAACTGATGTCCGAAAGCGCATCCGAGCTGGGCGGCTACAAGGAAGTGATCGCGCGCATCGACGGCGATGGCGCCTATGGCCGCCTGAAATTCGAGTCCGGCGCGCACCGCGTGCAGCGCGTGCCTGCCACCGAGGCGCAGGGCCGCATCCACACCTCCGCCTGCACGGTGGCCATCATGGCTGAAGCGGACGAGATGTCGGAAATCGTCATCAACCCCAGCGACCTGCGCATCGACACCTTCCGCGCCAGCGGCGCGGGCGGCCAGCACATCAACAAGACCGATTCGGCGGTGCGCATTACCCACTTGCCGACGGGGCTGGTGGTGGAATGCCAGGATGACCGGTCCCAGCACCGCAACAAGGACAAGGCCATGCAGGTGTTGGCCGCGCGCCTGAAGGACAAGGAAACCCGCGAACGGCAGAGCAAGGAAGCCGCCGAGCGCAAGAGCCTGATCGGCTCGGGCGATCGCTCCGAGCGCATCCGCACCTACAACTTCCCGCAGGGCCGCGTGACCGACCACCGCATCAACCTGACGCTGTACAAGCTGCAGCAGATCATGGAAGGCGATCTGGAAGAGCTGACCGGCGCCTTGATCTCCGAACACCAGGCCGAGCAGCTGGCGGCCCTGGGCGACGACATCTGAGCCCGGCCATGACGCCGCCCCAGCTGAAAAGCCTGCTGCTCGACACGCGCCTGCCCCGCCTGGAGGTGCGCATGCTGCTGGAGCACGTGCTGGCCAAGCCGCGCGCCTGGCTGCTGGCGCACGATACCGACCCCTTGCTGCCTGAAACGGCCGCGGCCTACGAGGCCCTGGCCCAGCGGCGCCTGGCCGGGGAACCCATGGCCTATCTGCTGGGCCACCGCGAATTCATGGGTCACCGCTTCCGCGTGACCCCGGACGTGCTGATTCCGCGCCCGGACACCGAGGTGCTGGTGGAGACCGCGCTGGAATGCCTGGCCGGCCTGGCCGCGCCCGCGGTGCTGGACCTGGGTACGGGAAGCGGCGCGATCGCCATTTCGATTGCGCTGGCGCGCCGTGACGCCCGGGTGATGGCATCCGACGTCAGCGCCGCCGCGCTGGCGGTCGCCGCCGGCAACGCCTGGGATCTGGCCGCGTCCGTGCGCCTGGTCGAAGGCAGCTGGTACGAGGCCGTGCCCGCCGGCGAGGGCTTCGACCTGATCGTGTCCAATCCGCCCTATGTAGCCTGCGACGACCCGCACCTGGACCAGGGCGACGTGCGTTTCGAGCCGCGCGGGGCGCTGACCGACGGCGCGGGCGGTCTGGAAGACCTGGCCCGCATCGTCCAGGGCGCCGGCCGTCACCTGAAACGGGGGGGATCCCTGTGGATGGAGCATGGCTGGGACCAGGCACAAGCCGTGCGGGACCTGCTGGCCGCGGCCGGATTCCAGGACGTGCACAGCCGCCAGGACCTGGCCGGCATCGAGCGTATTTCCGGCGGCCGGCTGCCCGCCTGACCGCATTCCCGGCGGGACGCCCGGGGTATCCGGGCGAATTTTCCCGCTGTACCTATAATTGGCGTATTCCGTTATGCCTGTCCAAGAGACCACCATGAGCGACGTTCAAGAATTCATCCGCGAAACCGTGACCCAGCACCCCGTCGTGCTGTTCATGAAGGGCACCGCCCAGTTCCCGCAATGCGGCTTTTCCGGCAAGGCCATTCAGATCCTGAAGGGCTGTGGCGTGAAGAAGCTGGTCACCGTCAATGTGCTGGAGGACGACGAAGTCCGCCAGGGCATCAAGGAATTCTCCAACTGGCCCACGATTCCGCAGCTGTACGTGGCCGGCGAGTTCATCGGCGGCTCGGACATCATGAACGAGATGAACGAATCCGGCGAACTGAAGACGTTGCTGGACCAGTCCGGCGCAACGGCCTGATCAGCCCATGCGGCGACTGGTCATCGGCATCACGGGCGCCACGGGCTCCCTGTACGCCGTGCGCATGCTGCAGGCATTGCGCGGCGCGGACGATGTCGAAACGCATCTGGTGGTGTCGGCCTCCGGCGTGCTGAACATCAAGCACGAGCTGGACGTCAGCCGCCATGATGTCTATGCCCTGGCCGACCACGTGCACAGCGTGCGCGACGTGGGCGCTACGCTAGCCAGCGGCGCGTTCCAGACGGCCGGCATGGTCATCGTGCCGTGCTCCATGCGCACGCTGGCGGCCGTGGCCCACGGCCTGTCGGATAACCTGATTACCCGCGCCGCCGACGTGACCCTCAAGGAGCGCCGGCGCCTGGTGATGATGGTGCGCGAGACGCCCTTCAACCTGGCGCACCTGCGCAACATGACTGCCGTCACCGAAATGGGCGGCATCGTGTTTCCGCCGCTGCCCGCGTTTTACCACCGGCCCGCCTCCATCGAAGAGATGGTGGACCATACCGTGGCGCGGGTGCTGGAGCTGTTCGACATCATCGTGCCCGGACCGCATTGGGAAGGCATGAAGTAGCGATCGCCGCATCAAAAAAAAGGGCTCCAGGTCTGGAGCTCTTTTCATTTGCGCGATGGCGCCGGGTTGCTGGCGATTACACCGTTGCGATCGGCGTGACCGGCGAACCGATTGCATGCGGCAGGCGCAGGGGCGGGGCGGTCAGCATGAAGTGGTGCCGGCCGTTGGCGTGCAGCCAGTCCGCCAGGTCCTTCAGGTACCAGAGTTCCGCCAGCGGCAGTCCCAGCTTGAACAGGCAATGGTGGTGCAGCGGCAGCATGGCGCGCGGGCCAGTTTTCTCGCGCGCGGGATAGGCTTCCACGGCGTAGTTGTCGGCGCAGATGGCGGCGATGCCGCTGTCCGTGATCCATTGCAGCAGCGCCTGGTCGGTGCCGTCCAGCGCGGCGCCGTAGGTGTGCAGCGTCTCGGCGTCGGGCGTGCCGTTCATGGCGACCACCGCTTCGGCGTAGCCGGTGCGCAGCACCAGCATGTCGCCGGTTTCGACGCTGATGCCGTCCGTCTTCAGTACATGCATCAGTTCGGCGTGGCCGATCAGTGTGCGGCCGGGGCCGTAGTGGCGCAACAGGTCCACCAGCACGCCGCGGCCCTGCATGCCCTTCTGCGCCAGGTTTTCCACGCCCAGCTTCAGCGCCGCCGACGGGCCGCCGCTGTTGCAGCCGCAGCCGGTATGGTCGCCGTCGGCCGGGCCGACGACGTCCACGCCGGCCTGGTAGCCGTTGTAGTAGCGCAGTTCGGGCTTGCCGTCGCCGTCGGCGTCGAACAAGGCGCCCACGTGGGCCAGCGCGTCCCATTGCGTCGAATACTGCATCGACAGCAGCACCTGGTCATCGCTGAGCACGTCCACCGCGTCCGGGTTGACGTTGCGCAGCGGGAAGTTCAGGTAGGGCGTGTCCGCCAGGCGCGTGGGGCTCAGTTGCGGCGGATGACGGCGCGGGTTGAGCACGTTGCCGCCGGGCAGGTCCAGCGGCAGCGACAGGCAGAAGGTCTTGCCGGCGCGGATTTCACGCGCGCCTTTCAGGACTTGTTCTTCGGTAATGAGGTTCAGGCGGCCGAGTTGGTCGTCGTGCCCGAAGTCGCCCCAGTTGGAGCCTTCGGGCCGGTTTTTCCAGCGCTGCATGCCGCTTACCCCTTCAGGAAGTCGACGACCGTGCGGGTGAAGACTTCGGGTTGCTCCCAGTTCGAGATATGGGAGGTGTTCATTTCGAAGTAGCGCGCGCCGGGGATGGCCTCAGCCAGTTCACGGCCCTGGGCCGGGGTGGCGGCCAGGTCGTGCGTGCTGCTGATGACCAGCGTGGGCGCCTTGATCGAGGCCACTTGTTCGCGGAAGTCGGCGTCGCGCAGCGCGGCGCAGTTGCCCGAGTAGCCAGCGTCCGGCGTGCGTCGCAGCATGTCGATCAGCACCTGGGTCAGGCCAGGCTCGGCCGCGCGGTAGCTGTCGGTGAGCCAGCGTTCGACCAGCGTGGGCGCCATCTTTTCCAGGGTCTGTTCGGCGACCGCGGCGATGCGGGCGCTCCAGCCTTCGGCCGAGCCGATGCGCGCGGCGGTGTTGCAGAGGATCAGCTTGTCCAGCAGTTCGGGACGCGCCAGCGCCAGCCACAGGCCGGTGGGACCGCCCATCGACAGGCCGCAGAAGTGCGCGCGCTTGATGTTCAGGTGCGCCAGCAGTTCGGCGGCGTCGTTGCCCAGCTGCTCGAAGCTGTATTCGCCCTCGGGGATCGACGACTTGCCGTGGCCGCGGGTGTCGTAGCGCAGCACGCGGAAGTGCTTGCTCAGTTCGGGAATCTGGCGGGCCCACATGTCGGAGCAGGTGCCCAGCGAGTTGGAGAGCACGAGCACCGGCGCGTCGGCGGGGCCATCGATGACGTAGTACAGCCGTGCCTGGCTGAGATCGGCGTAAGACATGCGGGTTTATTCCTTGCGTTTACAGGTGGCAGACGCCGTCGACATAGGCCTTGCGCCAGCGCGTGATGGTCACGCGCTCGAACAGATTGGCCTGGGAGAACGGGTCGGCGTCGATGAACTGCTGCGCGGCTTCGCGCGTTTCCAGGGCCACGATGTACAGGCCGCCGCCGGCGTCCTTGCCGTCGTCCTGCAGCTTGGCGCCGCAGGCCAGCAGCAGCTGCTTGTTCGCGTCCAGGTATTCCAGGTGCGAGGCGCGATGCTGCTGGCGCACTTCCTGGTGGCCGGGCTTGTCGAAGGTTTCGATGATGTAGGGCATCAGCCGCTCCTGGTCAGATTGCCGAGGGGTGGCGCGCCAGTGCCGTGACGTTGATGTCCATGTACGGGAACAGCGGCAGCGAGGACAGCAGCGTGTGCAGCTCGTCGTTGCTTTCGACGTCGAAGATGCTGACGTTGGCGTAGCGGCCGGCCACGCGCCACAGGTTCTTCCACTTGCCGTCGCGCTGCAGTTGCTGCGCCAGGGCCTTTTCGTCGGCCTTCAGCTTGTCGGCGCGGTCGGCGGGCATGTCGACGGGAAGATTGACTTGCATTTGAACCATGAACAACATGATGACTCTCTCCTGTAAAGCCGCTCCGGCGATGCCGGAGCGCGCACAAAACTCAGCGGGAAAACTTCAGCGGCAGGCCGGTAAGGCGCAGCAGCTCGTCGGCGCTGGTGTCGCCGAACATGTCGATGACGGTCACGCCGTCGGCGCGGATGTCGAACACGGCCACGTCGGTGTACACGCGCGACACGCAGCGCACGCCGGTCAGCGGATAGGTGCAGGCCTCGACCAGCTTGCTCTGGCCTTCGCGGGTCTGCAGTTCCATCATCACGAACACGTCCTTGGCGCCGATCGCCAGGTCCATCGCGCCGCCCACGGCGGGAATCGCGTCGGGCGCGCCGGTGTGCCAGTTGGCCAGGTCGCCGTGCTGCGAAACCTGGAAGGCGCCCAGCACGCAGATGTCCAGGTGGCCGCCGCGCATCATCGCGAACGAGTCGGCGTGATGGAAGAACGAGCAGCCGGGCAGTTCGGTCACGGGCTGCTTGCCGGCGTTGATCAGGTCGTAGTCTTCCTCGCCCTTGGCGGGGGCGGGGCCCATGCCGAGCATGCCGTTTTCGGTGTGCAGGATGACTTCGCGGTCCGCCGGCAGATGGTTGGCGACGAGCGTGGGCAGGCCGATACCCAGGTTCACGTAGGCGCCTTCAGGAATGTCCTGCGCCACGCGGGCGGCGATCTGGTCGCGGGTCAGTTTGGTGCTCATTGCTGCTCCTTGGCGGCCGGGGTGGCTGCGATCTGCACGACGCGTTTCACGAAGATGCCGGGGGTGACGACGGTTTCCGGGTCCAGCTCGCCCAGTTCGACCACTTCACGCACCTGCGCCACGGCCACGCGCGCCGCGCTGGCCATGATGGGGCCGAAGTTGCGGGCGGTCTTGCGGTAGACCAGGTTGCCCCAGCGGTCGCCGCGTTCGGCTTTGATGAGCGCGTAGTCGGCGTGCAGCGGATACTCCAGCACGTACTGGCGGCCGTTGATCTCGCGGATTTCCTTGCCGTCGGCCAGCGGGGTGCCGTAGCCGGTGGGCGTGAAGAACGCGCCGATGCCGGCGCCGGCGGCGCGGATGCGCTCGGCCAGGTTGCCCTGGGGCACCAGTTCCAGCTCGATCTTGCCGCTGCGGTACAGGCCGTCAAAGATCTGCGAATCCACCTGGCGCGGGAACGAGCAGATGATCTTGCGCACGCGGTTGGCGCCCAGCAGGGCGGCCAGGCCGGTGGTGCCGTTGCCGGCGTTGTTGTTGATGATGACCAGGTCCTTCGCGCCCTGCTCCAGCAGGGCGTCGATCAGTTCCATGGGCTGGCCGGCGGTGCCGAAGCCGCCGATCATGACGGTGGCGCCGTCGGGTACGTCCGCCAGGGCGGCCGCCGCGCTTGCAACAAGCTTAGAAATCATGATGTTTGCTCATAGGTGGCGTGTCATAATTTGTTCTTAATTAGAACTTTCGTTCTTCTGAAGAACATCGTTTCATGGGGATGAGCCGGGCGTCAAGGCGAGCCGGCGCGGCGTCATCCCCATTTACTCTTTTTGCGGTAGACGGATGGCCGAGCAAGATACCCAGCAACCCAGCGACAGCTACGTGCAGTCCTTCGCGCGCGGCTTGTCCGTGATCCGGGCCTTCGGTCCCGACCGTTCCGAGATGACTTTGTCCGAGGTCGCGGCCGTGACCGGGCTGACTCGCGCCGGCGCGCGCCGCATCCTGCTGACGCTGGAGCACCTGGGCTACGTCACCGTCGACGACCGCAAGTTCTCGCTGACCCCGCGCATCCTGGAGCTGGGCTACGCCTACCTGTCCGGCACGCCGCTGTGGAACCTGGCGTTGCCGTACATGGAAGAAGTGGCCGAGCAGACGCGGGAGTCGTGTTCCGTTTCGGTGCTGGAAGGCGCGGACATCGTCTACATCCTGCGCCTGTCCACGCACAAGGTCATGACCATCAACCTGGCCGTGGGCAGCCGCCTGCCGGCCTGGGCGACCTCGATGGGCCGCGTGTTGCTGGCGGGGCTGACGGAGCCGGAGCTGGACCGGGTGCTGGCGCTGAGCCAGATCCAGTCCTACACCCCGCACACCGTCACGGACATCGCGGAGTTGAAGCGCGTGCTGGCCGGCGTGCGCGCCGACGGCTACGCCTGCGTCGCGCAGGAGCTGGAGCCGGGGCTGCAGTCGGTGGCCGTGCCCATCATGGACCGCAGCGGCCGCGTGATCGCCGCGATGAACGTCAGCGGCCATGCCAACCGCTTTACGCGCGAGGAAATGCTGGCGGCGTTTCTGCCGCCATTGCGCCGCGCGGCCGACCAGATCAACCACGCCCTGCTTCGCCGTTAGGCGGGGCAGGGGAGAGACGAGGGCGGCTGGCGTGCGCACGGCGGATCTCAGATGGGCGCGACGCCCAGCGTCGTGCCGCCGCAGACGTACAGCATCTGGCCGGTGACGAAGCCGTTGTCCGGCGACAGGAAGAACATCGCGGCGCGCGCCACGTCTTCGGGCGTGCCCAGGCGCTTGACCACGATGCTGTTGATGATGCGTTCGGTCTGCGGCGCGCCTGCCGGATTGCTCTTGGTGAACAGATCGGTGGCGATGGGGCCGGGACCGATGGCGTTGACGGTGATGCCGTCGCCGCCCAGTTCCATGGCCAGCGTGCGGGTCAGGCCCACCAGGCCGGCCTTGGTGGCCGAATAGACCACGCGGTCCGGCTTGCCCAGCGCGGCGCGCGACGACATGTTCACGATGCGGCCGAAGCCGGCTTCGCGCATGGCGGGCAGCGCGGCCTGCACCAGGATCAGCGCGGTGCGCAGGTGCAGGTTGACCACGTAGTCCAGGTCCGCGAGCGTGGCTGTGTCGGCCGTGCCCGGGCGGGTCGCGCCGGCGTTGTTGACCAGGCCCACGATGTTGTAGGCCGCGGTCACTTCGCGGGCCACTTCCTTGGTGCGCGCTTCGTCGGTCAGGTCGGCCTGATAAGACACCAGCCCCGCGGGCGGATTCTCGGGCAGCTTGTAGTCGATGTTGACGACCTTGTGTCCCGCATCCAGCAGCATGCGGATGATCGCAGCCCCGATCCCGGCGCTGCCGCCGGTCACGAGATACGCAGTAGGTTTGCTCATATCGGTTCCGTTCCTAGAGTAAGCGCGCCGGTCAGTGGGTCAGATAACCCCAAAGGAGGACGGCGGTGATGTGGATCACGCCGACCCACAGCATCATGATGACGGTATAGCCCATCACGTCGCGCAGCTTGAGCTTGGACAGCGCCAGCGCGGGCAGGATCCAGAAGGGCTGCACCAGGTCGTTCCAGGCGTTGCCCAGCATGACGGCCATGGTGGTCTGGTTCAGCGCGCTGCCGATTTCCTTGGCGGCGTCGATCATGAACGGACCCTGGATGACCCAGTGGCCGCCGGCCGAAGGCGCAAAGAAGTTGATGACGAACGAGCTGATCAGGCCCCAGAACGGCAGCGACTCGGGCGTGGCCACGTCGACGAACACTTGCGAGATCGTGGTGACCAGGCCGGAGGCGGCCATGATGGCCATGATGCCGGCGTAGAAGGGGTACTGCAGGATGATGCCGGAGATCGTCTTGATGCCTTCGGTCAGCTTGGCCACGTAGGCGGCCGGCGTGCCCAGCAGGATGATGCCCAGGAACAGGATGATGAAGTTGATCAGGTTCAGGTCCAGCGAACCGCCGTCCATGAAGTGGAAGGTCACGTAGGCGATGCCCAGCGCGCCGATCAGCAGGCTCAGGATGCGGCTGTTGTTCAGCTTGGAGGCGATGGTGCCTTTTTCCAGCATGTCTTCGGCGGCGCTGGACGTGTTGGCGTCGCGGTCGATGGCCGGGTCCACTTCAACGATCTTCTCGCCCTTCTTGGGGTGCAGCCAGGCGTTGAGCAGCGGCAGCGTCACGATGATCACCAGGCTGGTGATCAGCATCGGCACCGAGAAAATGGTTTCCGACAGCGGGATGGTGCCCATCTGCTTGGCGGTGGGGTGATTGGGGGTGGCGACCAGCACGGGGATGCTGGCCGACAGGCCCAGGCCGTACATGGTGAAGCCGCTGTAGGCCGCGGCGATGATCAGGGGGTAGTGCACGCCCTTGACCTTCAGCGCCAGCTTCTTGGCGACGATGCCGCCGATGACCAGGCCGAAGCCCCAGTTCAGGTAGCTGCCGATGCCGCCGACCAGCGTCGCCACGATGATGGCGGTATGCGGCTTGTGCACGTGGCTGACGATGCGGTTGAGCATGCGGTCGGTGAGCGGCGCCGTGGCCAGCACGTAGCCCATCGCCAGGATCACGGCCATCTGGGTCGTGAAGGCCAGGAGGCTCCAGAAGCCGTTGCCCCAGGCGCGCGTGATGTCGCCGATGCCCTTGCCCTCGACGCCCATGGCCAGCAGCACGGTGAGCAGGGTCAGCGCGATCGCGAAGACGAAGGGGTCGGGCAGATACTTGCGCATCAGCTCCGTAAAGAATGAAGCCAGTTTATTCATGGTGCCTCCTACAAACTCCGATAAGGCTAAGTTTTCTCGCGTCTTGCGCCGCCCGGCGCCGGGTGTCGGCGGGGGCGGGGGGGACGATTGCTTTCTTTGTGTGGTTGGGCTTGTGGCCCGCTGGCGCTGGTGGCGGGATGCCCCGCGCCTTATGGTGTGAATGCTTTGCTTGCCCGGCCGTCAGGAGCTGCTGGCCTTGCCGTTGAGCCAGTCAGCCAGTTCGCCTAGCGCGGCGCTTTTCTCGCGCAGCACGCGCTCGCGGCGTTCGGGGCTCCAGGTGTAGAAGCCCTGGCCGCTCTTGGCGCCGATCTGGCCGCTTTCGACCTTGCTCTTCAGGAGTTCGGAAGGTTCGGTGCGGTTTTCCAGGTCTTTGTAGAGATAGCTGGCGATCGCGTAGTGCACGTCGATGCCGTTCATGTCGCGCTGTTCCAGCGGTCCCGACAGGGCCAGGCGGATGCCCAGGCTCCACTTGACCACTTCGTCGATGTCCTCGGCGCTGGCCACGCCTTTCTCCAGCAGCGAGATGGCCTCGCGTGCCAGGGCGTGCTGGATGCGGTTGGCGATGAAGCCGGGGATGTCCTGGCGCACCAGCACCGGACGCTTGCCGGCGTAGCGCAGCGTGGCCATCACCCGGGCGACCGTGTCCTCGGAGGTGCCGTCGTTGCGCACCACTTCCACCAGCGGAATCACGTCGGCGGGCGTAAAGAAATGGGTGCCCACGAAACGGTCGCGCCGCACTACCGCGCTGGCGATGGCGTTGATGGACAGGCCGGAGGTGTTCGTGGCGAAGAGGGTGTGCGCGGGGCACAGGGAATCGAGCTTGGCGAAGATGCCGCGCTTGAGCTCCAGGTTCTCGGGCACGGCCTCGATCACCAGGTCGCTGTTGCAGGCCGCTTCCAGCCCCGGTGCGACTTGAATGCGCTGCATCGCTTCCTGGACGTTGCCCGGGGCATAGACATTCAACTGGCGGTCTATGGTCTGCAGCGCGCGGTCCAGCGCGCCTTCCATCGGGTCGATCAGGACGACGTTCAATCCCTTCGAGGCGAACAGCGCGGCGATGCCGCTGCCCATGGCGCCTGCGCCGACGATGGCGAGATTCTTGAGGGGAGTATCCATGATGGTTCGCTCGGTGCTGACACGCCGGGCTTGCGGGCGGGCACGTGCGGAACCAGGATGCTTTCTGTCTCTTCCGGGTGTGCCTTCCTGTGCGCCTGGCCAGAAAAATCTTTATGTTCTATATACGAACATTTGTGCGTATATAGAATTTCTGAAAGAGATAGTACTAAAAGTCGCGGGGGGCGGACAAATGGGGGATTTTGGGTGTCCGGCTGGTGGACGGTGCGCAGGCAGGGGACGCCGGCCCGCGCTCTGGCGCGAGCGCGGGCCGGCCTGACCTCACCAGCGGTAGGTGGCGGTGCCGATCACCCGGCGCGGTTCGCCGTAGAAGCAGCCGTAGGTGCAACTGCCGATATAGGTCTTGTCGGTCAGGTTGGACGCGTTCAGCGCGAACTTCCATGGCCCCGTCGCGTAGCTGATCATGGCGTCGAACAAGGTGAAGGATGGCACCTCCACCGGCATGCCGTGCGCCATGCCGCGGGTGCTGCCCACATAGCGCAGGCCAGCGCCGATTCTCAAGCCAGGCAGGCCGAAGTCGCCGAAACCATAGTCGCCCCATAGCGAGAACTGGTTGTAGGGGACCGAGCTCAGGCGCTTGCCTTCCTCGTCGGGCTGCAAGGGGCTGGCCTTGAGCGTGCGCGCGTCGGTGTAGGCGTAGGCGGCGATCAGGTTGGCATTGCGGCCGATGCGGGTGCGCGCCTCCAGTTCCAGGCCGCGGGTGCGCGCCTCGCCGGCCTGTATCTGGTAGGACGTGTCCAAGGGGTCGGTCACGGTCATGTTCTTGCGGGTCAGCTGGTAGACCGCCGCCGAGAGCATGGTGTCCGAGCCGGCGGGCTGGTAGCGCAGCCCGGCTTCGTACTGCTGGCCGGTGGTGGGCTGGAAGCGGCTGCCCTGGCGGTCCTGGCCGCTGGTAGGCTCGAACGATTCGCTATAGCTCAGGAACGGCGCCAGCCCGTTGTCGGCCAGGTAGACCAGGCCGGCGCGGCCGGTGAAGGCCTTGCTCTTTTCGCCGTCCGCATATTTTTCGTCGGTGAAGAAGTTGTGCTCGTCGACCGTGACCCAATCCTGTCGTCCGCCCAGCAGGACGACCCATTTGTCGGCGATCTTGATCTGGTCCTGAACGTAGATGCCCAGGCGCTTCATGTCGGTGACGGAGGAGGACCCGGGGAACGGCGCGACGGGGCCTAGCGGCATGCCATACACAGGATCGTAGAGGTCAATGTTGTTGTTGCTGCGGATATAGCGTTCGGTTTCGTGTTTGGGCAGCGAGTAATCGATGCCCGCCAACAGCGTGTGGCGCACCATGCCGCTGCCCACCTCGTATTGCAAGGACGTATCGGAGATCAGGGCGGAGGAGCGATCCCAGCGTGGCATGGCGCCGCGATCGGCGGTCCAGCGCTGGTCGGGCGCGAGCCGCCAGATGTCGGTGGAGTGATAGGTGCTGTCCGCATGGAAATAGCGTGCACTGTTGCGCAGCTTAAGCTGGCTGTTGAAGGCGTGTTCGAACAGATAGCCGATCGAATAGCGTTCCATGTTGAACTTGTCGAAACCAGGCTCGCCGGTAAAACGATTGCGTGGGATCCGGCCGTTGACGTTGGGGAGCACCGTGCCTTGCGCCGGCAGGCCATAAACGTAGACGGTGTGGTCCTTCTGGTATTCCGCAAGCAGGGTCAGCGAGGTGGCGGCGCTTGGCTGCCACGTGATGGCAGGCGCGATGTAGGTCCGATCGTCAGGCACATGGTCGATGAACGTATCGCTCTCGCGCAGCAAGGCGGTCAATCGGTACGACCACTTGCCATCTTCATCGAGCGCGCCGCCGAAATCGCCGGAGATCTGCTTGCGGCTGTAGTTGCCCGCTTCAACGTTCAGTTCGCGCAGCGGCTCCACGGTGGGGCGTTTGCTGACCGTATTGATGATGCCGCCGGGCGACGCGGAGCCGTAGAGGACGGAGGATGCGCCCTTGAGGAACTCGATGCGCTCCAGCCCATACACCTCCTGCCGCCCGTTGTAGATGTTCACGGTGTACAGCATGCCGTCGCGGTAGTAGTTGCCCAGGTTGCTGCGGAAGCCCCGCAGGAACAGGCTGTCAGACGTGCGGTCCATGCCTTCAGCGCGGCTGACGCCCGCCACGTAGCCCAGCGCATCTTGAATGCTCTGCGATTTCAGGGTGTCGATTTCCTCCGCGCCCACGACCGAGATCGATTGCGGCGTTTCGATGATGGGCGTGTCGGTACGGGTGCCGGTCGCGCTGAGCCGGGCCGCGTAGCCATGCAGGGGGCCGGTGGCGGTCTCCGCGGCCTGCGCGGTGACGGTCACGGCTTCGAGAGTGGTGGCGTCGTGGTGCGACGCCGGCGCGGGGCGCAGCGTGTAGCTGCCGTTGCTTTCCGGCAGGGCTTGCAGGCCTTGGTCGCGCAGCAATTCACCGAAGCCTTCGCGCACCGAATAGCTGCCTGACAGGCCGTTGCTGCGCTTTCCATGTAGCAGCGCGGCGTCCATGCTCAGTTCTACGCCGGCCGCGCTGGCGTAGGCATTGAGCACCTGGCTCAGCGGGCCGCCGGCGATGTCGTAGCTGCGCCTGGTCTCGACGCTCTGCGCCTGCGCGGTGGCGGTCGCGCCAGGGATGACGCAGAACGCCACGCTGAGAAACAGCGCCAGGCGCATCAGGCGGGGAATCGCGGGGCGGAGCGCTGGCGTGGCTGGCGCGTGGGAATGGGACCTGGGCTGCGGGTGACGGGACATTGGGTGATGCCTTGCGGTTCGTGCTGGAGATGAAAGGGGGTCACCCTATATCCCGAGCAAGAACGCCGAATCCGCAATTGCCGCCTCGAAAAGTTTGTAACGGCGACAGCCGATTGGCCGTCATTGCGCTGCCTGCACTGTCACCCAGTAGCGCGTCCGGTAGCTAACCGCCACCGGCAGAGCCCGCGTGAGGTTGTCCAGCGCCCGGTCCGTGTTGCGTACGGAAAAGACGCCGCTCACCAGCAGGCCCGCAACCTCGGGATCGCAGCGCAGCAGGCCTGGCCGGTAGCGGGCCAGTTCTGCCAGGAATTCGTCCAGGCGCATGGCATCGGCCACCAATACCCCGCGGCTCCAGGCCGCCGCGCTTTCCTGCGCAGGACTAGGTGCCGCGGCGCCGCCTGACGAAAAGCGCGAACCCTGGCCGGCTTGAAGCAGGACTGCCTGTTCCGGTGCGCCGAGGGGACGGATTTCCACGGCGCCTTCGAACACGGCCACGCGGGAGGTTTCGGTATCGTCCCTGACCGAGAATCGGGTGCCCAGGGCCTGGATGGAGCCGTGGCGGCTGCGCACCCGGAACGGCCGGGCCATGGCTGCGAGATCTGGCGCGGTTGCTACCAGGATTTCTCCGGCGTGCAGCACCACCACGCGTTCGTCCGCGGTGAACCTGAGGTCGATGGCGGTCGCGGTGGACAGCGTCACGCTGGACCCATCCGGCAGGGTGATGGTCCGGATTTCGCCAGTGCCGCTGCGGTAGTCGGCCGTTGCGGTTTGCCAGGAGTCGGTGCCGCGCAGGATGTAGCCCACGCCCACGATGGTTGCGCCCAGCCCCAGCAGGCTGATCGCGCGGCGCCGCGAGACGCCAGCCGGGCGTTTGCGCAGAGCGTGGCTGGCGGCCTGCGGCGATACGCTGCCGAGCTTGTCCTCGAATTCCAGCAGCCGTTGCCAAGCCAGTTCATGGTCGGCATGTTGCGCGCGCCAGCGGGCGCAGTCGGACTGGTCGGTGGGGTTGACGTCTTCCGACCACAAGCGCGCCATCCATTCGGCTGCCCGCTGCACGATGGCGGGGTCGATGGCCCGATTCAAGCCCTGGGGATTTGACGGAATGCCGGGCGTGGCGGACATGCCCGGTCAGCCGCCAGGGGGCGCGTGCAGGGCCTGGTAGCAGGCCAGCAGCGCGGAAGCCACGTATTTCTCCACCGACGACACCGACACGGCCAGCCGCGACGCGATGTCGCGGTAGCTCAAACCGTCCAGTTTGCGCAGCAGCAGCGCCTCGCGCGCCTTGGCTGGCAGGCTCTGCAGCACGGCGTCGATCTCGACCAGGGCTTGTACCGCCATGGCGCGGGCTTCTTCCGACGGCGCATGCGCCTGCGGCAGACCGGCGAGGGCTTCGAGATAGGCGGCCTCGATCTGGCGGCGGCGGTAGAGGTCGATCACCAGGCCGCGGGCGACCTGCGCCAGATGCTGGCGCGACTGGTGCGGTTCGGGCAGCCGGCCAGTGTGCAGGATGCGCAGATAGGTGTCGTGCGCCAGATCCGCCGCGTCGAACGCATTGCCCAGCCTTCGACGCAGCCAGCTTCTCAGCCAGCTGTGATGATCGGCATACAGGCCTTCGATGCCCTGCTGCGCTGCGGATTGGTTGGTCGACATGCGGGCCCCTGCAACGCGCGAAGGCGGCAAAAATGGCGCGGGTAAAGGATGAGAATCAGACTCATTCTATACCGCGCGCCATTTCACCAGCAATCGCTAGCCCGAGTTGCGCAGCCCCGCCGCAATCCCGTTGATCGTCAGGTGGATGGCGCGCTGCACGCGCTTGTCGACCTCGGCCTCGGGATGCTTCTGCGCCGCGCGGTGGCGGCGGATCAGGTCGATCTGCAGGTAGTTGAGCGGGTCGATGTAGGCGAAGCGCTCGCGCAACGACGCCTGCAGCGTGGGGTTGTCGGCCAGCAGTTCGCGCTGGGTCAGCAGCTTGAGCATGGCCAGCGTGCGGCCGTGCTCGGCGCTGATGGCGCCGAAGATGCGTTCGCGCACGCCGCGCTGCGGCACCAGCTGCGCGTAGCGCGCGGCGATCGCCAGGTCGGACTTGGCCAGCACCATTTCCATGTTGGACAGTAGCGTGCGGAAGGCGGGCCAGTCGCGCGCCATTTCGCGCAGCTGGGCCAGGCGGCCGCGGCGCGAGCGGGGCGCGTTGGGGGCGCCGGTTTCCAGATAGGCCTCGATGGCCGACCCCATGCCGTACCAGCCGGTCAGCATCAGGCGGCATTGCGCCCAGGAAAAGCCCCAGGGGATGGCGCGCAGGTCTTCGATGCGCTGGCCTTTCTTGCGCGAGGCGGGACGCGAGCCGATGTTCAGGCCTGCGATTTCGCTGATGGGCGTGGCAGCGAAGAAGTAATCGGCAAAGCGCGGGGTGTCGTAGACCAGGCCGCGGTAGGTGCGCTGCGCGGTTTCGGACATGAAGGACATGGCCGGGCCGTGCTGGGCCATGTGCGCGTCTTCCGCGCTGGTGGCTTCGGCGCGCGGCGCGAGGCTGGATTCCAGCGTGGCCGCGACCAGCAGTTCCAGGTGCCAGCGGCCGACCTCGGCGTCCTTGTACTTGCTCTGGATGACTTCGCCCTGTTCGGTCAGGCGGATCTGGCCGGCCACGGTGCCCGGGGGCTGTGCCAGGATGGCGTCGAAGCTGGAGCCGCCGCCGCGGCCTACCGAACCGCCACGGCCATGGAACAGGCGCAGCCGCACGTTGCGGGCCGAGAACACGTCGACCAGCGCGCGCTCGGCCTGGTAGAGCGACCAGTTGGACGTGAGGAAGCCGCCGTCCTTGTTGCTGTCCGAATAGCCCAGCATGACTTCCTGCGCGCCGTTCTGCGCCAGCTTCACGCGCTGGCGGATTTCGGGCAGGTCCAGCCAGGCAGCCATGATCTCGGCGCCGCGCTGCAAGTCGGGAATGGTCTCGAACAGCGGCACGACCATCAGGCCGTCCTCGGGCTGGATCTCCTGGCCCGCCGGGGCGATGAGGCCGGCTTCCTTTTGCAGCACCATGACTTCCAGCAGGTCGCTCAGCGTTTCGGTGTGCGACACGATGGTCTGGCGCACGGCCTGCTTGCCGTAGCGCGCGCGGCCGGCGGCGGCGGCGCGCAGCACCGCCAGTTCGCGCGTGGTGTCTTCGCTATAGGCGATCCAGGGCGAGGCCAGCGGACGGGCCTGCGCCAGTTCGGCGCGCAGCAGTTCGACGCGTTGCTCTTCGGTGAGCGCCAGGTAGTCCAGCGGCTTGCCGTCGCGTTGCGTGCCGGCGAGGGTGAACAGCTCGGCCAGCGCGCGCTCGTGCACGTCGGAACTCTGGCGCAGGTCCACCGTGGCCAGATGAAAGCCGAATACTTCCACGGCCTGCTGCAAGCCGGCCAGGCGCAGCTTGGCGATGGGCGAGCCATGGTGGGCGGCCAGCGACGCGGCGATCACGGCCAGATCGGCGGACAGCTCTTGCGGACCTTCGTAGGGGGCTGCCGCGACGGTGCTGCGCCGCGCCAGGTCCTGGCCCGTCAGGCGCTGCGCGGTGGCGGCCAGGCGGGCGTACACGCCGACCAGCGCGCGGCGATAGGGCTCATCGCGGCGGTGGGGCGAATCGTCGCCGCTGGCATCGGCCAGGGCCAGCAGTTCGGCATCCACGCCAATCAGCAAGGTGGTGACGGACAGCTCCGCGCCCAGCGCATGGACCTCTTGCAGATAGTGTTCGAACAGCACGGTGGCCTGGCGCAGCAGCGCGCGTTCCAGGGTGCTGGCATCCACGTTGGGGTTGCCGTCGCGGTCGCCGCCGATCCAGCTGCCCATGCGCAGGAAGGGCTCCAGCGGCGCGGGCGGAGCGGCGAAGGGCTTGGCGGATTCGCGGCTCAGCAGCTTGGACAGGTCGCCGTACACGCGCGGAATGACTTGCAGGAAGGTGCTGCGGTAGTACGACAGCGCGTTCTCGATTTCGTCGGCCACCGTGAGGCGCGTGTAGCGCAGCATGCGGGTCTGCCACAGTGTGGCGACGCGACCGAGGAGGGAGGCGTCCAGGTCGGCCAGCTCTTCCGGCGTGAGCGTGCCTTCGCGCTGCGTCAGCGCGCCGGCGATCTCGCGGTGCACGTCCAGCGTGCTCTTGCGCTGCACTTCGGTGGGGTGCGCGGTCAGCACCGGCATGACGCAGGCTTCGGCCAGCAGCCGGCGGATGCGGGCTACGCCCACGCCCTGGCGGCCCAGGGTCTGCACCGCGTCGCGCAGGCTGCCGCGCTCGGGCGCGCCGCTGGCGATGGCGCGGGCGCGCTGGCGGCGATTCTGGTCGCGGTCTTCGGCGATATTGGAAAGGTGCAGGAAGTAGCTGAAGGCGCGCGCCACCGAGTTGGGGTCGCTGCCTTGCAGGCGCTTGACGCGCTGCTCCAGCAATTTGCCGTCGGCGTCGTTGCCTTCGCGGCGGAACTTCACGGCCGTGCGGCGCAGGGTTTCGATGGTGTCGAAGACGCGTTTGCCCTCACATTCCTCGATGACGGTGCCCAGTAATCGGCCTAATAGCCGGATATCGTGACGCAAGGGTTCTGCTGAATCGGACTGCGGGCGCATGGCATTCATCTGGCGGGGATCCGTCGAGGCTGCTGAGAGAGGGGAAGGAGTAGGAAAGAAGAGGCGTTGCAGGTAAACCGGGAAAGAGAATCTGGAAGATTTTACGCAGACTTTTTACGCCAGCCGCTGGCGTCGGTTTAAAGTCCGCCAGGCAGCATGTTTACACTAAAGGCAGGCCGTCACCTGTGCGTACAAGCCTTCAGTCCCTTCGTCTTTCCAGAAGCCCCCATTTATGCAAAATCATCAACGTCGCGCGCTCGTGCTGTTTTCGGGCGGCCAGGATTCCACCACTTGCCTGGCCTGGGCGCTGGACCGCTACGCCCATGTGGAAACCGTGGCGTTCGACTACGGGCAGCGCCACCACATTGAACTGACTGCGCGGCTGAACGTGCTGCGCGAGATCCGCAGCAATTTCCCCGACTGGGCGCCGCGCCTGGGCGAGGATCATCTGCTGGACCTGAAGGTGCTGGGCCAGGTGGGCGATACCGCCATGACCAGCGACCGCGCCATCGAAATGCAGGCCAACGGCCTGCCCAACACTTTCGTGCCTGGGCGCAACCTGCTGTTCCTGACGCTGGCCGCCGCGCTGGGCTACCGCCGTCAGCTGGACGTGCTGGTGGGCGGCATGTGCGAAACCGATTTTTCCGGCTATCCGGATTGCCGCGACGACACCATCAAGGCGCAGCAGGTGGCGCTGGGCCTGGGCTTGGGCTCGCGGGTCACGATCGAGACGCCGCTGATGTGGATCGACAAGTCCGAGACCTGGGCGCTGGCGCATCGGCTGGGCGGCGACGCGCTGGTGGAAACCATCGTCGAGGAAAGCCACACCTGCTATCTGGGCGAGCGCGGCGCGCGCCACGACTGGGGCTACGGCTGCGGCGAGTGTCCCGCCTGCAAGCTGCGCAAGATCGGTTGGGAAAAATGGGTGGTGGCCTCCGCCGCCGAGGGTTGAGACGCCGGCCGCCGCCATCGCGCGGTGGGCGCTTCAGGCAAACGCCGCGCGCGTCCTGGCGATGAACTTCCACCGCAGCGCGAACGCTGCCGCACCGATAGCCGCGGCCAAGCCCACCGACAGCGCCATCGCGCCGCGTGCGCCGTAGCTGTCCACGATGTAGGCATAGGCGACCGGAGAGGCGGCGGTGACCAGGAAGCTGGGGATCAGCAATGAACCCACCAGCGTGCCATAGCTGCGGAAATCGAAGAGCGCCAGCGGCAGGGTGCCGCGGGTGATGGTCAAGAGGCCATTGCAGGCGCCGTAAAGCAGCGCGTAGGCGGCGGTGGCATAGAGGTTGCCGCCGGACAGCAGCGCCAGCAGGAAGCACAGGGGCAGCAGCGCGCCGACCGCCAGTGTCAATGTCAGCGGATGCAGGCGCGAGCCCAACGCCACGTCGGCCAGACGGGCCGCGAACTGGCCGACGCCCCACAGGGCCGCGACGCTGACCGCGGCGGCCGCGGCCAAGCCCAGGCCCGACAGCAATGAAATCAGATGGGCCGCGTTGCCCGCCGCCAGAAAGTTGGTCAGCATGGCGACCAACGCGTACAGTCCGCCCGCCAGGCGGCGCTCGGCGGCGTTGCGGGTGAGGCCGGCGGGCGCCTTGTCCTTGCCGCCGGGGGCCGCTGCATAGCGTGCACGCGGCAGCGCCAGGTAAAGCGGCACCGTGGCCAGCGCCAAACCGGCATAGGCCAGCGCCGCGCCGCGCCAGCCCAGCCAGCCCGACAGCGCATGGCCTACCGGCCACATCACCGTGGACGCGAGTCCGCCGAACAACGTGATCTGCGACATGGGCCGGCGCGCCAAGGGGCCGGCCGCGCGCGCCAGCGAGGCGAAAGCCGCGTCGTACAGGCTCAGCCGCATGCCAACGCCCAGCACGGCCCAGGACAGGAAGTACCAAGGTATGGCGTGCGCGATCGACAGGCCCGCGCAGCCCAGCGCGCCCAGTAGCGCGCCCAGCGGCATGACGCGATGGCCGCCCCAGCGGTCCACGGCCATGCCGGCCAGCGGCGACACCAGGGCCATCACCACGATGGCCGCCGAAAAACCGCCGTAGACGGTGGCGGCGTTCCAGCCCAGGTCGGCGGCCATTGCGGGTCCCAGGGCGCCGATCAAGTAGTACGTCACGCCCCAGCCGACCAGTTGCGTCAGCCCCAGGCAGACGATGGCGCGCGGCGCAATCACGGCCGTTGCGGCGGTGTGGCGTCGCCTTCGCCCAGCGCGCGCTGCATCAGCACCGTGTCGCGCCATTCGCCATGCTTGTGGCCCACCGAACGCAGGGTGCCGGCTGGATGGAAGCCCTGGCTGGCGTGCAGCGCCAGCGATGCGGCGTTGCGGCTGTCGCCCACGACGGCCAGCATCTGGCGCCAGCCGGCGGCGGTGCAGCGTTCGATCAGCTCGGCCAGCAGCTTGCCGCCGATGCCCAGGCCGGAGCGGCCCGCCTTTACGTACACCGAATCTTCGACCGTGTGGCGGTAGGCCGGGCGCGGGCGGTAAGGCGTGACGTAGGCGTAGCCCACGACCTCACCGTTGATCTCGGCCACCAGATAGGGCATTTCCTTTTCCAGTACGGCGCCGCGGCGCTGGCGCATTTCCTGGATGGACGGCGGCTCCAGCTCGAACGACGCGGTGCCGTGCTGTACATGGTGGGCGTAGATGGTCTTGATGGCGGGAAGATCGGCTTCCGCGCTGTCGCGGATGAGGACGGTGGGGCGGGGGGACGACATGGGCGGGCCGTGAACAGGAAAGGAAAACAGAAGCCGCCAGTGTCGCGCAAGCTTATTTATTAATAAAGCTTTGGTCCATTATGATTTGTATAAGTAAAACTTTGGATTCAGCGATGCGTGGCCTTAACCTGGATCATCTGCGCACCTTTGCGCAGGTGATCGAACTGGGCAGTTTTTCCGCCGCTGCGGAGCGGGGCGGCGTGACGCAGCCCGCCGTCAGCCTGCAGATCCGCCAGTTGGAGCGGCGCTTCGGCCTGAAGCTGGTGGAACGCATCGGCCGCCGCGCCGGCCCGACAGCGGCCGGGCTGGAGCTGCTGTCGCACGTGCGCGTCATCGACGCGGCGCTGGCGCAGGCCGAACTTGCCATGACCGCGCATGCGTCGCAGGTGTCCGGCCGCATCCGGCTGGGCACGGGCGCCACCGCCTGCACCTATCTGCTGCCGCCGATCCTGGCGGACCTGCGGCGGCGCTTCCCGGCATTGGATATCGTGGCCAGCACCGGCAATACGGCGGACATGCTGCGCGGGCTGGAGAACAACACGCTCGATATCGGCCTGGTCACCTTGCCCGCGCCGGGACGCATGTTCCAGGTCATGCCGGTGCTGGATGACGAGTTCGTGGCGATTTTTCCCGCCCGCGATCCGGCCGCCATACCCGCGGCCGCCACGCCGCAGGCGCTGGCGCAGCTGCCGCTGGTGCTGTTCGAACCGGGCGCGCGCACCCGCCGCCTGGTGGACGACTGGTTCGAGGACGCCGGGTTGGCCGCCAAGCCCGTGATGGAGCTGGGCAGCACCGAGGCCATGAAGGAGATCGTCGCCGCGGGCCTGGGTTGCGCGATCCTGCCCAGGCTGGCGGTGTCGGGCGCGGGCCAGCGCCAGGCGCTGGAGGTGCGCTCGCTGGCGCCGCGCCTGTCGCGCAGCCTGGCCATCGTGCTGCGAAGGGACAAACCGCTCAGCCGGGGATTGCGGCATCTGCAGGACTCGCTGCTGGCGTTGCGTGGATGAACCCAAGGACGTGGGTACACTGGCGCAGACCATTCCACGCCACTTGAATCGCAATCATCGCAAAATGGACAAGCCTGCTGCCCGCAAGCCCTATAAGCCCGCAGAGCTGGACCTGTTTCCTTATGAGTCCTCGCGGCGTCCGGTGGCCGGATTGGCGGTGGATTACGAAGACGGCCACCGCGTGCGCCGCCACCGGCACCGCCGCGCCCAGTTGCTGTACGCCATCTCCGGGGTCATGGTGGTGGATACCGACGCCGGGATCTGGGTGGTGCCGCCCACGCGCGGCGTCTGGGTGCCGGCCTGGGTGTCGCACGGCCTGCGCATGAGTGGCGAGCCACGCATGCGCACCGTGTTTGTGGAGCCGGGCGCGGCCGCGCACTTGCCGTCCAGCTGCTGTGTGTTGTCGATTTCCCCTTTGCTGCGCGAGCTGATGGTCGCGGCGGCCGAGGTGCCGCTGGACTGGGCGCCCGACACGCGCGACGGCCGGCTGATGATGTTGCTGCTGGACGAATTGCGCCAGGAGCCGGTGCTGCCGCTGCACCTGCCGCAGCCTTCCGAACCCCGCCTGGCGCGCATTTGCCGCGCCATCGTGCGCCACCCGGAACGCCAGGACGGCGCGGCCGACTGGGGGCGCGAGCTGGGAGTGGACCCGAAGACGGTGCACCGGCTGTTCCTGCGGCACACCGGCATGACCTTTGGCCGGTGGCGCCAGCAGGCGCGGCTCCTGGCGGCAATGGAGCGGCTGGCGCGCGGCGAACGTGTGCTGGAGGTGGCGCTGGACCTGGGCTACGAAAGCCCCAGCGCTTTCGCGGCCATGTTCCGCAAGGCCGTGGGCGAGCCGCCCAGCGCCTTCGCGGCCCGCGGCATGGCGTCCGCCTGATGGCCGCGGCCGCGTCCCGGGGGCGGCCGACGGGCGAGGGCGGCCCGAACCAGCGTATTATTTAACGTTTTGCCGCCTACGCTAACAGCTACAGCCAGAGACAAACCATGCCGCACTACCGCTCCCGCACCTCGACCCACGGCCGCAACATGGCCGGCGCCCGCGCCCTGTGGCGCGCCACCGGCATGAAGGACGGCGACTTCGGCAAGCCGATCATCGCGGTAGTGAACTCGTTCACGCAGTTCGTGCCGGGCCACGTGCACCTGCGCGACCTGGGCGCGCTGGTCGCCAAGGAAATCGAGGCCGCAGGCGGCGTCGCCAAGGAATTCAACACCATTGCCGTGGACGACGGCATCGCCATGGGCCACGGCGGCATGCTGTATTCGCTGCCCTCGCGCGAACTGATCGCCGACTCGGTCGAATACATGGTCAACGCGCACTGCGCCGACGCCATGGTCTGCATCTCGAACTGCGACAAGATCACCCCGGGGATGCTGATGGCCGCTATGCGCCTGAACATCCCGGTCGTGTTCGTGTCGGGCGGTCCGATGGAAGCGGGCAAGGTCAAGTCGCCCACCGACGGCAAGGTCATCGCCAAGATCGACCTGATCGACGCCATGATCAAGGCCGCCGACCCCAAGGTGTCGGATGCGGAAGTGGCGGAAGTCGAACGCAGCGCCTGCCCGACCTGCGGCTCCTGTTCCGGCATGTTCACCGCCAACTCGATGAACTGTCTGACCGAAGCCATCGGCCTGGCGCTGCCGGGCAACGGCACCATCGTTGCCACGCACGCCTGGCGCAAGGGTCTGTTCGAACAGGCCGGCCGCCTGGTGGTGGACCTGTGCCGTCGTTACTACCAGGAAGAGGACGCGTCGGTCCTGCCGCGCAGCATCGCCACCAAGAGCGCGTTCCAGAACGCGATGGCGCTGGACGTGGCCATGGGCGGCTCGACCAACACCGTGTTGCACTTGCTGGCCGCGGCGCAGGAAGCTGGCGTGGACTTCACCATGGCCGACATCGACCGCATTTCGCGCAAGGTGCCGTGCCTGTGCAAGGCGGCGCCCGCCACCGACAAATACCACATCGAAGACGTGCACCGCGCTGGCGGCATCCTGGGCATCCTGGGTGAACTGGCGCGCGCGGACCTGCTCGATCTGTCCTGCGGCAACGTGCACAGCGGCACGCTGGGCAATGCGATCAAGCAATGGGACGTGGCCGGCGGCGCTGGCGAAGAGGCGCAGAAGTTCTACCGGGCGGCTCCGGGCGGCATTCCGACCACGGTGGCGTTCAGCCAGGACGCAACCTTCCTGACGCTGGATACCGACCGCAAGACGGGCTGCATCCGCAGCAAGGAAAGCGCCTATTCGAAGGACGGCGGCCTGGCCGTGCTTTACGGCAACCTGGCTGAAAAGGGCTGCATCGTGAAGACGGCGGGCGTGGACGAGTCGCAATGGGTCTTTACCGGCCGTGCGCGCGTTTTTGAAAGCCAGGACGATGCGGTGGAAGGCATTCTGGGCGACAAGATCGTTCCTGGCGACGTGGTGGTGATCCGCTACGAAGGCCCGAAGGGCGGTCCGGGCATGCAGGAAATGCTGTACCCGACGTCGTACTTGAAGTCCAAGGGCCTGGGCAAGACTTGCGCGCTGTTTACCGATGGCCGTTTCTCTGGCGGTTCGTCGGGTCTGGTGATCGGCCATGCTTCGCCGGAAGCGGCGGAAGGCGGCACGATCGGCCTGGTGGAAGAGGGCGACGTGATCGAGATCGATATCCCGAACCGCAAGATGCATCTGGCGGTGTCCGACGAGGAACTGGCGCGCCGCCGGGCGGCGATGGATGCTCGTGCCGATGGCTGGGAGCCGGTCGGTCGCGAACGTGTCGTGTCGCAGGCGCTGCAAGCGTATGCGGCGTTGGCGACTTCGGCGGATCGCGGGGCTGTGCGGGATTTGTCGCAGCTGAAGCAGAAGGGCAAGCGTTGATTTTGCTTGCTGTTGGGTAAGAGGGCGGCGCTTTTTAGCGCCGCTTTTTTTTTGGCGTCTGGTGAGTGCTGGTTGGTGTTGACGTCGTGCGTGCGTGCGGGTGCGGGTGCCGGTGCCGGTGCCGGTGCCGTAGTGCTTCGTAGGCCGCCCGTCGGCGCCGGCGCGTGGGAGGCGAGCGCCCACGATTGCGGTCCGGAGCCTTCGCTCCGGACTGCCCCTTCGTCATCTTCGTCCAGGCCTTCGGCCTTCCCTTCAGATTCCCTCGGGCGCATCGAGGTTGCTCGCCTCCCACGCGCCGGCGCCGACGGGCTACTTGAGTCTTGGTTTGTGGCGCTGCTGCGTCCGTGGTCGGGGGCGGGGCTTGTGTTGCCCGTCATTGTCGGCCGCGCAGGCGGCCGACAATGACATACGTGATTGCTTTCATTGCTATTGTGTTCGCTGGCGCGAATGCGGTGGGGCGGCAAGCGCGTCCCTATTTAGGTCCAAAGTATCTAGATACTTTCCCCATTTGCGCCTCGGGACCTTCAGGTATATATTTCAAGCCTAAACTATCCAGGTTTAAATATCTGCGGCCGCCAGCTCCAGGAATTCAGAGCGGATGTCGCTTACCACGGAGCGCTACGGCAATGAAAATAGTCTGCATCGGCGGGGGCCCCGCCGGCCTGTATTTCGGTCTGCTCATGAAGCTGCAAGACCCCGCCAACGAAGTCACCGTGATCGAGCGCAACCGCCCTTACGACACCTTCGGCTGGGGGGTGGTGTTCTCCGACGCCACCATGCAGAACCTGCGTGAAGCCGACCCCGTTTCCGCCCAGACCATCGGCGACGCCTTCAACCACTGGGACGACATCGACATCAACTTCAAGGGCCGCAGCATCCGCAGCGGCGGCCACGGCTTCATCGGCATCGGCCGCAAGAAGCTGCTGAACATCCTGCAGGCGCGCTGCGAGGACGTGGGCGTGAAGCTGGTGTTCGAACAGTTCATCCAGGACGACCAGGCCATCGCCCGCGAATACGACGCCGACCTGGTCATCGCCTCGGACGGCATCAACAGCCAGGTCCGTACCCGCTACGCCGACACTTTCCATCCGGACATCGACCAGCGCCGCTGCCGCTTCGTGTGGCTGGGCACCAAGAAGGTGTTCGATGCCTTCACCTTCGCCTTCGTCCAGACCGAGCACGGCTGGTTCCAGGCGCACGCCTACCGCTACGAAGACGGCATGTCCACGTTCATTGTGGAGACGCCCGAGGAAACCTGGCAGGCCGCCGGCATCGAGCAGATGAGCCAGGAAGAGGGCATCGCCTACTGCGAAAAGCTGTTCGCGCCCTGGCTGGATGGCAATCCGCTGATCAGCAACGCTACGCACCTGCGCGGCTCGGCCATCTGGATCCGCTTCCCGCGCGTCATCTGCAATACCTGGGTGCACTGGAACAAGCTTGACACCGCCCGCGGCGAGCGCCGCGTGCCGGTGGTGCTGATGGGCGACGCCGCCCACACCGCGCACTTCTCGATCGGCTCCGGCACCAAGCTGGCCCTGGAAGACGCGATCGAGCTGGCGCGCTGCCTGAGCGGCGCGGAAGGCAGCGTGGAAGCCGGCCTGAAGCACTACGAGGAAGTGCGCAGCGTCGAAGTGCTGAAGATCCAGAACGCCGCCCGCAACTCGACCGAATGGTTCGAGAACGTCGAGCGCTATGCCGACCTGGAGCCTGAGCAGTTCGCCTATTCGCTCCTGACCCGCTCGCAGCGGATTTCGCATGAAAACCTGCGCCTGCGCGACCCCGCCTGGCTGGAAGGCTTCGAGCGCTGGATCGCGGAACGCGCCGGCGCTGCCGCCGCGCCGGGCCAGCGGCCTGCGATCCCGATGCTGACGCCCTATCAGGCGCGCGGCGTGCGGCTGAAGAACCGCATCCTGGTGTCGCCGATGGCCATGTATTCGTGCACCGATGGCGTGCCGGGCGATTTCCACCTGGTGCACCTGGGCGCGCGCGCCATGGGCGGCGCGGGCCTCGTCATGGTCGAGATGACCTGCGTGTCGCCGGACGGCCGCATCACCCCGGGCTGCCCGGGCCTCTGGAACGACGAGCAGCGCGACGCGTTCGCCCGCATCGTCGGCTTCGTGCATGGCAATAGCGATGCCCGCATCGGCCTGCAGCTGGGCCACGCCGGCCGCAAGGGTTCCACGCAGCTGGGCTGGCAGAAGATCGATTATCCGCTGGCCGAAGGCAACTGGCCGCTCTTGTCGGCGTCGGCCCTGCCTTACATCGAAGGCGTGTCGCAGACGCCGCGCGCCATGACGCGCGCCGACATGGACGATGTGCGCGACAACTTCGTGGCCGCCGCCCGCCGCGCCGAGCAGGCTGGCTTCGACTGGCTGGAGTTGCACTGCGCGCACGGCTACCTGCTGTCCAGCTTCATCTCGCCGCTCACGAACCACCGCAGCGACGAATACGGCGGCAGCCTGGAGAACCGCCTGCGCTTCCCGCTGGAGGTGTTCCATGCCGTGCGCGCGGTATGGCCCGAGAACAAGCCCATGTCGGTGCGGATCTCCGCCAGCGACTGGGTGGAAGGCGGCATCACGGCCGATGACGCGGTGGAGATCGCGCGCCACTTCAAGGCAGCCGGCGCCGACATGATCGACTGCTCGTCCGGCCAGGTCAGCAAGGAAGAAAAGCCGGTCTACGGCCGCATGTTCCAGACCCCGTTCGCGGACCGCGTGCGCAACGAGGCGGGCATTCCGACGATCGCGGTGGGCGCCATCTTCGAGGCCGACCACGCCAACGGCATCATCGCCTCGGGTCGCGCCGACCTTTGCGCGCTGGCGCGTCCCCATTTGGCTGACGCCTCCTGGACGCTACGCGAAGCGGCGCGAGTGGGCTACCGTGATGTTTCATGGCCGAGCCAGTACTTCGCCGGCAAGCGCCAACTGGAAACCAACTTCGAACGCGCCGCCGCCATGGCGCAACTGGATATCAAATGAACGCAACTCCGCTCCCGCTGGCCGGACGCCACGCCCTGGTGACGGGCGGCGCCCGCGGCATCGGGCTGGCCTGCGCCCGGGCGCTCTTGCAGCGCGGCGCGCGCGTCACGCTGCTGGGCCGCGATGGTGCGGCCCTGGACGCCGCGGCCGACAGCCTGGCCAGCCTGGGTCAGGTGCAGGCCGTCAGCGCCGACATCGCCAACGAAGCCTCGGTGCGGGCGGCCTTCGCCCAGGCCGAGGCCGAGTTCGGCCCCGTGCTGGTGCTGGTGAACAACGCCGGCCAGGCCGTCAGCCAGCGATTTGACCGTACCGACGCGGCGCTGTGGCAGTCCATGCTGGACGTCAACCTGACCGGGACCTTCCACTGCATCCAGGCCGCGTTGCCCGGCATGCTGCAGGAAAAATGGGGCCGGGTAATCAACGTGGCCAGCACGGCCGGCCTGATCGGCTACGGCTATGTCAGCGCCTATTGCGCGGCCAAGCACGGCGTGATCGGCCTGACCCGCTCGCTGGCGCTGGAAACCGCGCAAAAGGGCGTCACGGTCAACGCCGTGTGCCCCGGCTACACCGAAACCGACATCGTGCGCGGCGCGGTGTCGAACATTGTCGAGAAGACCGGCATGACGCCGGACGCCGCGCGCGCCAAGCTGGCCGAGCGCAACCCCCAGGGCCGCCTGGTGCAGCCCGAGGAAGTGGCCGAGACGGTCGCCTGGCTGGCCCTGCCGGCCTCGGCCTCGGTCAATGGCCAGGCCATCGCCGTCGACGGCGGCGAAGTGATGACCGGCTGAAGCCGGCGCCCCATCCACCCCAATTCACGAACGGAGACACCATGAGCACCCAGCCCGAAGAGCACACCATGAAACACCACAAGCGTCCGTTTGCCGGCTACCAGGCCAAGACGTTCCTGTGGCAGGTGTCGGCCGACGGCAAGATCGGCACGGTGACGCTGAATCGCCCCGAGCGCAAGAACCCGCTGACGTTCGACTCCTACGCCGAGCTGCGCGATCTGTTCCGCGCGCTGGTGTACGCCACCGACATCAAGGTCGTGGTGGTGACGGGCGCGGGCGGCAACTTTTGCTCGGGCGGCGACGTGCACGAGATCATCGGTCCGCTGACCAAGATGAGCATGCCCGAGCTGCTGGACTTCACCCGCATGACGGGCGATCTGGTCAAGGCCATGCGCGCTTGCCCGCAGCCCATCGTGGCGGCGGTCGACGGCATCTGCGCTGGCGCGGGCGCGATGGTGGCGCTGGCCTCTGACATGCGCCTGGGCACGCCCGCCGCGCGCACCGCCTTCCTGTTCACGCGCGTCGGCCTGGCCGGCGCCGACATGGGCGCCTGCACCTTGTTGCCGCGCATGATCGGCCAGGGCCGCGCGTCCGAACTGCTCTACACGGGCCGCGCCATGACGGCGGAAGAAGGCGCCAGCTGGGGCTTTTTCAATGCCCTGCATGAACCCGGCGCGCTGGCCGATGCCGCGCAGACGCTGGCCGCGCAGCTGGCCGCGGGCCCGACCTTCGCCCACGGCGTGACCAAGAAGCTGCTGCACCAGGAATGGAACATGGGCGTGGACGAGGCCATCGAGGCCGAAGCCGAGGCCCAGGCCATCTGCATGCAGACGCGCGACTTCCGCCGCGCCTACGAGGCCTTCGTGGCCAAGCAAAAACCGGTGTTCCAAGGGGACTGAGCATGCGCGACGCAAGCTGGCTGGATTGGCCTTTTTTCGACGATGCGCACCGCAAGCTGGCGCACGAAGTCGACGCCTGGTGCGAGGCGTCCCTGGGGGACGTGGATCACCATGACGCCGACGGCGCCTGCAAGAAGCTGGTGCGCGCCATGGGCGAGGCCGGCTGGCTGCGCTACGCGGTCGCGGGCGGCCCTGGCGGCGCCTGGGGCGGCGCGCTGCCGGAAGTGGATTCCCGCGCCGTGTGCATTCTGCGCGAAACCTTGGCGCGCCACGAAGGGCTGGCCGATTTCGCCTTCGCCATGCAGGGGCTGGGCAGCGGCGCGATTTCGCTGATGGGCTCGGACGAACTGCGCCAACGCTATCTGCCGCGCGTGGCTCGCGGCGAGGCCATCGCGGCGTTCGCGCTGTCGGAACCCGACGCCGGCTCCGACGTGGCCGCGCTGGCCTGCGAAGCCAGGCTGGAAGGCGACCACTACGTGCTGAATGGCGCCAAGACCTGGATTTCCAACGGCGGCATCGCGGATTTCTATTGCGTGTTCGCGCGCACCGGCGAAGCCCCCGGCGCGCGCGGCATCAGCGCCTTCGTGGTGGATGCCGACACGCCGGGCTTCGAGGTCAGCGAACGCATCGACCTGATCGCGCCGCACCCGCTGGCGACCATCACGTTCGACAACTGCCGCATTCCGGCGTCGCACCGGCTGGGCGACGCTGGCCAGGGCTTCAAGCTGGCCATGATGACGCTGGACATCTTCCGCGCCTCGGTGGCCGCTGCCGCGCTGGGTTTTGCGCGCCGCGCGCTGGACGAAGGACTGGCGCGTTCCAAGTCGCGCCGCATGTTCGGCCAGACGCTGTCGGACCTGCAACTGACGCAGGCCGCGCTGGGCGACATGGCGACCGCCATCGACGCGTCTGCGCTCCTGACCTACCGCGCGGCCTGGATGCGCGACGTGCTGAAGCAGCGCACCACGCGCGAAGCGGCCATGGCCAAGATGACGGCCACGGAATCGGCGCAGACCGTGATCGACCGCGCACTGCAGATGTTCGGCGGCGCGGGCGTGGTGTCGGGGATGCCGGTGGAGAAGCTTTACAGGGAAATAAGAGCGCTGCGGATCTACGAAGGCGCGACAGAAGTGCAGAAGTTGATCATTGCCCGTGAACTGCTGAAGGCGTAAGGCAGCCATCGAGCTCCGTCGTCCCGGCACAGCAACTACACCGCAATAGCAAGGGGAATTCCATGGAAGCATCCGCCCACATCGACACTTTCGCCCGGGACAATCTGCCCCCGGGCGAACAATGGCCAGAGTTCCTGCTCGACGGCCCCGACGTGGCCTATCCGAAACGCTTCAATTGCGCGGTCGAACTGGTGGACGCCATGGTCGAGCGCGGCCATGGCGAGCGCGTCGCGCTGCGCTGGAGCCAGGACGGCAAGCAGGCCACGATGACTTACCGCGAGCTGGCCGCGCTGACCAATCGCATCGCCCGGGTGCTGGCCGAAGACATGGGGCTGGTGCCGGGCAACCGCCTGCTGCTGCGCGGGCCGAACAATCCCATGATGGCCGCCTCGTGGCTGGCAGCGATCAAGGCCGGTCTGGTGACGGTGCCGACGATGCCGCTGTTGCGCGCCAAGGAACTCAAGCAGATCATCGACAAGGCGCAGATCCAGGCCGTGTTGTGCGATGCCCGCCTGAAGGACGAGGCGGAGTTCTGCACCCAGCCCAGCCATGAGCATCATTGCCCCGGCCTGACGAAGGTCATGTACTTCAACGACAAGGCGCCCGATGCGCTGGATGCGTTGGCGGCGGCCAAGCCGGACGATTTCAAGGCCTGCGATACGGCGGCGGACGACGTGTGCCTGATCGCCTTCACCAGCGGCACCACGGGCGCGCCCAAGGGCTGCATGCACTTCCACCGCGATGTGCTGGCGATGTGCGACCTGTTCCCCAAGCACGTCATCAAGCCGGGTCCGGACGACATCTTCTGCGGCACGCCGCCGCTGGCCTTCACCTTCGGCCTGGGCGGCCTGTTGTGCTTCCCGCTGCGCGTGGGCGCGAGCACGGTGCTGGCCGAGAAGCTGTCGCCGGAAAGCCTGCTGCAGCTGATCCAGGATTTCCGCGCCACCATCGTGTTTACGGCGCCCACGTTCTACCGCCAGATGGCGGCGCTGGTGGGCAAGTTCGACCTGTCGTCGCTGAAGAAGAGCGTGTCGGCGGGCGAGGCGCTGCCGGACGCGACGCGCCAGCTCTGGAAAAAGGCCAGCGGCATCGAGATGATCGACGGCATCGGCGGCACGGAAATGATCCACGTGTTCGTGTCGAGCCCGCCGGAGTCGGTCAAGGCCGGCGCCATCGGTCGGGTGGTGCCGGGCTATGTGGCGCAGATCGTCGATGACGACATGAATCCCGTGCCCAACGGCACGGTGGGCCGGCTGGCGATCAAGGGGCCGACCGGCTGCCGCTATCTGGCGGACGAACGCCAGCGGCGCTTCGTGCAGAACGGCTGGAACCTGCCGGGCGATACGTTCCTGCAGGATGACGACGGCTACTTCTTCTATCAGGCGCGCAATGACGACATGATTGTTTCGGCCGGCTACAACATTGCCGGCCCCGAGGTCGAGGACGCGTTGCTGCGCCACGAAGCCGTGGCGGAGTGCGGCGTGGTGGGCGCGGCGGACGACGAGCGCGGCCAGGTGGTCAAGGCTTTCGTGGTGCTCAAGCCGGGCTATGAGGCCGGCAGCGAGCTGGTCGCGGCGCTGCAGCAGTTCGTGAAGGCCAATATCGCGCCCTACAAGTATCCCCGTGCCATCGAGTTTGTCGATGCGCTGCCGCGCACCGAAACCGGCAAGCTGCAGCGCTTTGCGCTGCGCAAGATGGCCTGAACCGGCAACAAGGAAATTCCATGGCAGCCCCTTTCATCAGCCAGGTCGAAGTCCGCTTCCGTCATTGCGATCCGGCGGGCATTGTTTTCTATCCTCGCTATTTCGAGATGATCAACGACTTTGTCGAGGAGTGGTTCGACAAGGGGATGGGGTTGCCGTTCCATGCGCTGCACGTGGAGCGGCACATCGGCACGCCGATGGCGTCGGTGCAGTGCGATTTCAGCGCGCCCAGCCGCTGGCACGAGCGTTTGCGCCAGGTGCTGGAAGTACAGCGCATCGGCGGAGCGTCGTTCAAGGCGCTGGTGCGTTTCGAGGGGCCGGATGGCCAGTTGCGCTTGTCGGCGACGCTGACGATCGTGACGGTGGATTTGCGGACGATGAAGTCCATGCCGCTGCCTGCGGATCTGCGGGAACGCATGCAGGCTTATCTGGTTCCCGCGGCGTAAGCGGCGGGGATCGTTTGCTTTTCTTAAATATAGGATGACGTTATGAAGATTCTGCAACCGCCGGATTGGATGGCGCCCCGGGGCTATTCGAATGGCGTGCTCACCGAGATGCAGGTGGGCAGCAAGCTCGTATTTGTGGGCGGACAGGTGGGGTGGAATGGCCAGCAGCAGTTCGAGACCGACGATCTGGCGGAGCAGGTGCGCCAGACGCTGGCGAACATTGTTGCGATTCTGGCCGAAGGCGGCGCCAAGCCTGAGCATATCGTCCGGATGACGTGGTACGTGACGGACAAGAACGAGTACGTGGCGGCGTATCCGGCCATCGGCAAGCACTACCGCGAGTACATCGGCCGGCATTTCCCGGCGATGACGGCCGTGGAGGTCGCGGACCTGGTCGAGGACCGCGCCAAGGTGGAGATCGAGGTTACTGCCGTGGTGCCGGCGCAGTAACCGCCGGTTGCTCCTGAGCGCCGAGGGCCGGCTGTCGTCCGGCCTTCGGCGTTTTTTTGCAGGCTCTGCGTGCTGTGGGCTCTATACAATCGACCCATAAACCAAGGAGCCAGCCTCATGTCCCTGAACTCTGACGCGGTACGCCTGTTCCTGGGTGTGGTGGATGCCGGCTCCCTCAGCGCCGCCGCCGAGCTGCTGGGCCACACGGCGTCGGGCGTCAGCCGCGGCCTGTCGCGGCTCGAGGAAGACCTCGGTGTCATCCTGATCAACCGCACCACCCGGCGCATGGAGCTGACCGAGGAGGGCAAGCATTTCCTGCCCAAGGCCCGGCACATCGTCGCGTCGCTGGACGAAGCCGAGGACTGCATGCGCATGGTGCATCAGCGCCCGGCCGGCCGCTTGCGGGTGGACGCGTCGGTGCCCGTCATGCTGCATTGCGTGGTGCCGCTGGTGGCGGAGTTCCGGCGGGAATACCCGGCGATCGCGCTCGAACTCACCAGCAACGACCGCATCGTGGATCTCATGGAGCATCGCACCGACGTGGCGCTGCGCATGGGACCGCTGACGGATTCCACCCTGTATGCGCGCACGCTGCGGCCGTCGCCCCGCTGGGTGATGGCCAGCCCGGATTACGTGGCTCGGCGCGGCGCGCCGCAGACGGTGGAGGACCTGGCGACGCATGAAGTGCTGGGTTTCACCCAGCCTGAAAGCCTGAACGTCTGGCCCTTGCGCCACGCTGGCGGGTCCAGCTATCTGGCGGTGCCGACGCTGGCGACGTCCAGCGGCGAGACGCAGCGGCAACTGGCGGTGCGCGGCGTGGGCATCGCCTGCCTGTCCGATTTCGTGGTGCGCGAGGACGTCAAGGCCGGCCGGTTGGTGAAGCTGATGGAAGACGTGCACACGGACTATCTACAGCCCATGCACGCGGTGTATCACCGCAACACGCAGCTCTCGCGGCGCATCGCCTGTTTCCTGGATTTCTTCGCGGCGCGGATCTGAACCCGCGCCGCGTTTGGCATGACGCCTAGGCGTGCAAGGCGCGGCCAAAGGCCGACAGCACCGATTCATGCAGCGTTTCCGACAAGGTCGGGTGCGCGAACACGGTGTGCATCAGGTCTTCCTCCGTGGCTTCCAGCGAGGCCGCCACGCCGTAGCCGGTAATCAGCTCGGACGCTTCCGGGTGGATGATGTGCGCGCCCAGCAGCTCGCCGCTCTTGGCGTCGAACACCGTCTTTACCAGCCCCTGGTCCTCGCCCATGGCGATCGCCTTGCCGTTGCCGGCGAAGGTGAACTTGCCCACGCGGATGTCGCCGCCGGTCTTGGCGGCGTGTTCGCGGGCGCGGGCTTCGCTCATGCCGATGCTGGCGACCTGCGGATACGAGTAGGTGCAGGCCGGGATGCGCAGCGGATCGATGGGATGCGCGGGCTTGCCGGCGATGGCCTCCACGCACAGCACGGCTTCATGGCTGGCCTTGTGGGCGAGCCACGGCGCGCCGGCCACGTCGCCGATGGCATAGACGCCGGGCTCGGCCGTGCGGCACAGGCCGTCGGTGACGATGTGGGTCCTCTCCACCTTGACGCGGGTCTGCTCCAGGCCCAGGTTCTCGACGTTGCCGACGATGCCGGCGGCGACGATGACACGGTCCACTTCCAGCTCGCTGCGCTTGCCTTGCCGGTCCAGCGTCACCTTCACGCCGGTCGCGGTCAGCGACGATGAGGTCACGGCGCATTGCGTCAGCACGCGGATGCCCTGCTTCTCGAAAGCCTTGCGGGCCAGCGCCGAGATCTCGGCGTCTTCCTGCGGCAGGATTTCCGCGGTCATGTCGATCAGCGTGACCTCCGCGCCCACGGCGCGGTAGAAGCTGGCGAACTCCGCGCCGATGGCGCCTGCGCCCACCACCAGCAGCGACTTCGGAATCTCGGCCGGGACCAGCGCCTGGCGGTAGGCCCAGACGCGTTCGCCCAGGGGCAGCGCCGGCAACTCCCGGGCGCGCGCGCCCGTGGCCAGGATGATGTGCTTGGCCGACAGCATGCTGCCGTTGTCCAGCGCCAGGCGGCCGCCGCCCGCCAGCTTGGCGCTGGCGGCGAACACGGTCACGCCGTTCTTCTTCATCAGGTGCGCCACGCCCTGGCCCAGGCGGCCCGCCACCTTGCGTGAACGCGCCACCATGGCGGCCAGGTCCGGACGCGCTTCGCCCGCGCCCGCCACGCCATAGTGCGCCGCCTCGCGGCAGGCGCGCAGCACGGTGGCGCTGTGCAGCAGCGCCTTGGTGGGGATGCAGCCCCAGTTCAGGCAGATGCCGCCGAGTTCGGCGCGCTCCACCAGCGCGACCGACATGCCCAGCTGGGCGGCGCGGATGGCGGCGACATAGCCGCCGGGGCCGCCGCCCACCACGACGAGATCAAACGTAGTCTTGGTCATGGCGGGACTCACAGCAGGATGCGCACGGGGTTTTCGATCAGCGTGCGGAAGGCGGCCAGCCAGCGCGCGCCCACCGCGCCGTCCACCACGCGGTGGTCCGCGGACAGGGTCACGGTCATGACGGTGGCGGCGGCCAATTGGCCGTCGCTGTCCACCACCGGACGCTTCTCGGCCGCGCCCACCGCCAGGATGGCGGCCTGCGGCGGATTGATGATGGCGGCGAACTGGCTGATGCCGTACATGCCCAGGTTGCTGACGGTCAGCGAGCCGCCGGTGAATTCCTCGGGCTTGAGCCGGTTGATCTTGGCGCGGCTGGCCAGCTCGACGATTTCGCCGGCAATGGCGGACAAGGATTTCACGTCGGCATCGCGCACGATGGGCGTGACCAGGCCGCCGTCGGTGGCCACTGCCACCGAGATATCGGCGCCGGCATGGTATTCGACCGCGTCCTCGTGCCAGCTGGCATTGACCTCCGGCACCTCGCGCAGGGCCAGCGCGGCGGCGCGCACGATGAAGTCATTGACCGACAGCTTCACCGCGCCGCCCTGGTTGGCCTGGGCGCGCAGCGCCAACAGCGCGTCCATCCGGCAGTCCACCGTCAGGTAGAAGTGCGGCACGTTCTGCTTGCTTTCGGTGAGACGGCGGGCGATGGCGCGGCGCATGCCGGTATGCGGCACGCGGCGTGCGGCCGGGCGGCCGGCCAGCGGCACGGCTGCCGCGGCCGGGGCGCGGTCTCGCGCCGCTTCCACGTCGCGGCGCACGATGCGGCCGTGCGGGCCGGTGCCGGTCACGCCCAGCAGATCCACATGCCATTGCGCGGCCAGGCGGCGCGCCAGCGGACTGGCGAACAAGCGGCCGCCGGGGATCGGGGCGTTGCTGGCGGCAGCGGCTGCCTGCGGCGCGGCCGCAGTGGCAGGGGCGGCGGCCGCAGGCGCGGGTTCGGCGGTTGGCGCGGCCGCGGGCTGCGCGGCGGCGCCGGCCTCTGCCAGCGCGCGGTCGATGGCCGAAGCGTCCTCGCCCTGCGCCAGCAGCACGCCGATCACGGTGTTCACCGGCACGGAGGCGGCGCCGGCCTGGACCACGATACGGCCCAGCACGCCGGCCTGCTCGGCATTGATCTCGACAATGGCCTTCTCGGTTTCGATTTCGGCCAGTGCGTCGCCCACGGCGACGGTGTCGCCTTCTTTCTTGAGCCACTGGTGCAGCGTGCCGCCCGAGGTGTCGGCCGCAACGGAGGGGAGCTTGATAAGGTGTGCCACGATGTTCGTCCTATTCAGCGGCGCCGGCCAGGTCTGGCCGATAGGTGGCGGGATCGTCGTATTCGACCAGTTCCAGCACATTGCCTTCCGGGTCGCGGAAGAACGCCAGCCAGGTGCCGGGGCGCACTTCCATCGGCGCGGGCTTGCTGTCGAAAACCACGCCCCGGGCTTCCAGTTCGCGCACCACGCCGGACAGGTCGCGCACGATGAAGGTCAGGTAGGTTGCGCCCTGGCGGTCCAGGATGGCCGCGCCGCGCGCGGCGGCCTCCGGCGCGGCGGCGGGTTGCAGCAGCTTGATGCGTTCGCCATAGCTGGTCTGCAGGCGCGCCACGTCGTAGCCATGGCGCGTGAGGCCGGTGGCCTGGGCCTTGTCTGCCGGCACGCTCACGCGGTTGACGAGCTTCAGGCCCAGGACCCCGGTATAGAAGGCCAGCAGCGCGTCCAGGTCGGCGCAGCAGATGCCGACTTCCATCGGCACGGTCATGTGCAGGGATGCGCTCATGCCTGTTCTCCCAGGTCGGCCAGCACGTCGGCCAGGCCGGCCATGACTTCCTCGGTGTCCGCGAAGGCGGCGCGCTCCAGCACCTTGGAGATGCTGGGCGAGGCTTCGCCGCCGGTCACGCGCTTGACTGGCTGGTCCAGCCAGTCGAAGTAGCGGCGCTGGATCTCGTCGGCCAACATGGCGCCGTAGGAGGTGCCGCGCGCGCCTTGCTCCACGATCAGCACGTTGTTGGTCTTCATGATGCTGGCGCCGATGGTGTCCCAGTCCAGGCTGGCGCGGTCCAGCGTGCGCAGGTCGATGACCTCGGCGTCCACGCCGGCGGCTTCCGCCGCCTTGAGCGCGCGGCTGACCATGGACAGATAGGTCAGGATGGTGACCTTGCCGCCCTCGCGGCGCACGCGAGCCTTGCCAAACGGGATCGCATAGTCCAGGTCGTCCGCGGGCACCTCGCCCGAGGAGGCGTACAGGTCCACGTGCTCGATCACCAGCACCGGGTCCTTGGAGGCCAGCGCGGTGTTCATCAGGCCGACGTACTCGTAAGGCGTGGACGGCGCGACCACACGCCACCCGGGCGCGGTGGCGAAGATGCCGGCCGGATCCATCGAGTGCTGCGAGCCGTAGCCCGTGCCCATGGCGACCTTGGTGCGCAGCACGAAGGGCACGTCGATGTCGCCGCCGAACATGTGGCGGGCCTTGCCGATCTGGTTGAAGATCTGGTCGGCCGCGACCCACATGAAGTCGGGGTACATGAATTCCACGATAGGGCGGTAGCGGCCGTCCATGGCCAGGCCGCCGCCCAGGCCGGCGAAGGCGTTCTCGGAGATCGGGGTGCCCAGCACGCGGTCGGGATACTTGTCCTTCAGGCCGCGCGTGGCGCCGTTGGTGCCGCCCTTCAGGCGGTGCACGTCTTCGCCCAGCACCACCACGCCGGGGTCGGTTTCCATGCGGCGGTCCAGCACGTCGGCCACCGCGTCCACGAACTTGCGCTCGGCGGACTGGCCGGCGTGGTCGGCGGCTTCCTGGTAGCGCAGGCCGGCCAGTTCCGAGCCGTCGCTGCGCAGGCCCACGTCGCGGAAATCCGGGCTGGGCCAGAGGTCGGCGCGCACGCGGCGCTTGCCGCCGTCGGCGGCTTCGGTCAGGCGGCCGGAAACGTCCTTCATCACGTCCTTGCAGCGCTGACGCAGGGCATCCACTTCGGCTTGCGTGATCAGCTTGCGGGCGATCATTTCCGTGGCGATCTTGTCCAGCGGATCGCGGCGGCGCCATTGCGCTTCCTCGTCCTTGCTGCGGTAGCCGAAGGCGCTGCCGGGGAACGGGCCGTTCTGGTGGAAGAAACGGTACACGTCCACTTCGACGATGGTGGGGCCGTTGCCCGCGCGCATGTGCGCCACGGCTTCGGACATGGCCAGGTGGACCGCCAGCGGGTCCATGCCGTCCACCTTCCACGACGGGATGTTGAAGGCCAGGCCGCGCGCCGACAGGCGCGGTTCGGCGGTGGACTCTTCGACCGTGGTGGACACCGCGTAGCGGTTGTTCTCGATGAAGAAGCACAGCGGCGTCTTCCAGGCCGCGGTCAGGTTCATGGTTTCCAGCACCGAGCCAATGTTGACCGCGCCGTCGCCGAAGTAGGTCACGGCGACGCGGTCGGTGCCGGCATGCTTGTGCGCCCAGCCCGCGCCGGCGGCCAGCGGCACGCCGCCGCCGACGATGGCGTTGGTGCCCAGCGCGCCGGCTTCGAGCCAGCGCAGGTGCATGCTGCCGCCACGGCCGCGGCAGTAACCCTGGGCCAGGCCCATGATCTCGGCCAGCGTCTTCTGCAGGACTTCATCGATGGCGGGCGTGAGCGGATCGAGCGGGTCCAGGCCCAGCGGGGCGACGTGCTGCAGCGCCTTGGCCAGGAACTGGTGGTGGCCGCGGTGCGAACCGTTGATCTGGTCGCCGGCGCCCAGCGCCAGCACGGAACCGACCGCGCCGCCTTCCTGGCCCACGGACGAGTGCGCCGGGCCGTGCACCAGGCCTTCGGCGGCCAGGTCGAGCACGGCTTCTTCAAAGGCGCGGATCCAGTGCAGCTGGGTCAGCATGGTGCCCAGCAGGGCCGGGTCCGCCTGTTGCCAGTCCTTGGCGTCTACCGTCAGTTGCCGCCAGGGCGCTTGGGACTCAAGCGGTTGGTGGGTGGCCATGAGTGAATCTCCAGAGATGTGTGTATGCGTTCTTGCGATTAGAGGTAGCTGTAGCGGCTCCAGCCGCCGTCGGCCACCAGGGTGTGTCCGTTGACATAGGCGGCCTGGCGCGAGGCCAGGAACACCGCCAGGTCCGCCATTTCGGCGGGTTGCGCCAGGCGGCGCAGCGGCGTGCGCTGCTTGAGGCGTTCGGGGTCGAGCCGGCCGCGCGCGGCCAGGTCGCGCACCAGGTCCGTTTCCACGTAGCCCGGCGCCAGCGCGTTCACGCGCACGCCCATGGGGCCCCATTCCACGGCCAGGGTCTCGGTCAGCAGCACCACCGCGCCCTTGGTGGCGCAATAGGCGGCGCGGTCGGGCGCGGCCACCACGCCGTACATGGAGGCCAGGTTGATGATGCTGCCGGCGCCAGCGGGCACCATGCGGCGGCCGGCGGCCTGGGCGCACAGGAACACGCCGGTCAGATTGATGTCCACGGCGCGGCGCCACTCGTCCACGGTGACTTCCAGCGTGGGCTTGTTGGCGGAGACGCCGGCGTTGTTGACCAGCACGTCGATGCGGCTCCAGGCCTTTTCGACCTGTGCGAAAGCCTGCTCGACCGCGTCGGCGTCGGTGACCGACGCTTGCACGGCCAGCGCCTCGCCGCCCAGGGCAGTCAGGCCGGCGACGGCTTCGTCCAGCGCCGTGGCGTCCATGTCCAGCAGCGCCACGCGCGCGCCCTGGCGCACGAAGGCCTGCGCCGTGGCCAGGCCGATGCCCTTGGCGCCGCCGGTGATGACGACGCTCTGGCCGCGCAGGTCGGGATGGATGACTTCCGGAGTTTGGTCCAAGATGTTTGCCTCTTAGCGATGTATATGCCGGCGCTCAGACCGCCAGCCATTCCTGGACCACGTCCTGGCGCTCATGCAGCTGCGCGGGCGGTCCTTCGAAAACGATGCGGCCATGGCCCATCACGCTGACGCGGGTGGAGACCTTCAGCGCGATGGTCAGCTTCTGCTCCACCAGCACCACGGACACGCCGCGCTTGTGGATGTCGCGGATCACGTCGGCGATCACTTCCACGATCTTCGGCGCCAGCCCTTCGGTGGGTTCGTCGATCAGCATGACCTTGGGGTTGCCCAATAGTGAACGGCACATGGTCAGCATCTGCTGTTCACCGCCCGACAGATTGCCGGCCTTGGTGCCGCGGCGTTCCTTCAGGCGGGGGAAGTAGTCGAACATTTGCTCGGTTGACCAGTAGGGCGCGTCGTCGCGCTTGGGCTGTTCGCCCATGCGCAGGTTTTCGTCCACGGTCAGGTTGGCGAACACCTCGCGCTCTTCCGGTACGAAGCCCAGGCCGGCGCGGGCGATCTCGAAGGGACGTTTGTTGGTGATGTCGCGGCCTTCGATGGCGATGCTGCCGCCGGTCACGTCCACCAGGCCCATGATGCTTTTCATGGTGGTGGAGCGGCCGGCGCCGTTGCGGCCCAGCAGGCTCACGACCTCGCCGCGGCCCACGGTCAGGTCGATGCCGTGCAGGATGTGGCTCTTGCCGTAGTGGGCATGCACGCCTTGCAGGCTCAGCAAGGGGGATTGCGTCGTCATACCGTTTCCTCTCCCAGGTAGGCTTCGCGCACGCGGGCGTCGCCGCGGATGTCGGCCGGCGTGCCGGTGGCGAGGATCTCGCCGTAGACCAGCACGCTGATGCGGTCGGCCAGCGAGAACACCACCTGCATGTCGTGCTCCACGATCAGCAGCGTGCAGTCGCGGGTCACGTCCTTGATCAGTTCGACCGTGTAGTCCACCTCGTGCTGGGACATGCCCGCCATGGGCTCGTCCAGCAGGATGACCTTGGGGTGCGAGGCCAGCGTCATGCCGATTTCCAGCGAACGCTGTTCCGAGTAGTTCAGGTCGCCGGCGGCGGTGTCCTGCTTGGCGGCCAGGCGCACTTTCTCCAGCAGGCGGTCGACGTCTTCGTTGACGGCGCGGTTGCGGGCGATGGGACGCCAGAAGTTGTAGACCAGGCCGTGCATGCGCAGCACCGCCAGTCGCAGGTTTTCGCGCACGGACAGACGCGGGAACACGTTGGTGATCTGGAACGAGCGCGCCAGCCCCAGGCGGTTGATGCGCTCCGGCGGCAGGCCGCCGATGGAGCGCGCACGCAGGCTGATGTCGCCCGAGGTCGGCGCGAACGAGCCCGACATCAGGTGGAACAGCGTGGACTTGCCGGCGCCGTTCGGGCCGATGACGGCATGGCGTTCGCCGGCCTCGACCTTCAGGTTCACGCCGCGGATGATCTGCGCGTCGCCAAAGGACTTGCGCACGTCGGTCAGGGTCAGGATTTCGTGGCTCATTGTGCAGCCTCCAGCGCGGGAGCGGCTTGTTCGTCGTCGCGCCACAGGGCCAGCGCCCAGCGGCAGGCAGCGAGGCCTGCCAGGAACAACACCAACGGAATCAGCCAGGTCGACAGCGCCAGCGGCGCCCAGTCGTGGCCGAACAGCGGAATGTCGGGCCAGCCGGCCTCGGGATTCATGGCCAGCAGCGACCGGTAGTCGCGGGCGAACATGCGTTGCAGCAGCTCCACCGTGAAGACCGTGGCGCAGGTCAGCAGCAGGCCGCCTGCCACCGAGACCGCGGCGCGCGGCAGCCAGTTACCCAGGCCGCGCTCGCGCAGCGAACGGGCGGCGCCCTGCACCAGGCCGACCAGGCCGTCCGGCACGAACAGCATCACCAGCACGAACAGGATGCCTTGGTACAGCAGCCAGGAGCGCGTGATGTCGGCCAGCGTCTGCGACAGGAAGGTCAGGATGGACGCGCCCAGCACCGGACCGAGGAAGGCGTTGACGCCGCCGATGTAGGCGAACAGCACCGCGTCGGTGGACAGCTTGACGTCGAACAGCACGTAGTTGCCGGCTTCGATGTTCAGCGCCTGCAGGCCGCCGGCAATGCCGGCGAACATGGCGGACAGCGCGAACACCAGGGTCTTGAGCGTGTGCGGCCGATAGCCCAGGTAGCGCAGGCGGTTGGCGTTTTCGCGCAGGCCCAGCGTCAGCCGGCCCAGCGGCGTGCGGGTCAGGCCGTAAAGCGCGGCCAGCGACACCAGCACCCAGGCCAGCACCAGGAAATAGACCTCGATGTCGGAACCGAAGGTGAAGCCCCAGGCCGGCATGCGCATGGCGGACACGCCCGCCTCGCCGCCGAACACGCCCTTGAGGTGCGGCGCCAGCGCATGCAGCAGCTCGGCCAGCGCCAGCGTGATCATGGCGAAATAGACGCCGGCGCGCATGGTGGCGAACCAGCCCGCGACCAGGCCGAACAGCAGGCCGGCCACGCCGCCTGCCAGCGGCATCAGGGGCGTGGGCAAGAGGCCCGCGCCGCCCAGCGCGTTCATGGCATGGATGGTGGCGAAGGTGCCCACGCCGAAGTAGGCGGCGTGGCCGAAGGACAGCATGCCGCCCTGGCCGGCCAGCAGGTTGAAGGCGCAGGCGAACAGCGCGGCGATCAGCATCTGCACGGCCGCCACCAGCTGGCCCGGGGGCAGCAGCCAGGGCAGCGCGCAGAGCGCGGCCACGCACAGGACGAGGAGCAGGAGGACGGAAGTACGGCGGGTCTGGCTCATGCCTGTTCTCCCTTCAGGCCCGAAGGCTTGACCAGCAGCACCACCAGCATCAGCAGGAAGGGCAGGGTGGCCGCCAGGCTGGAAATCTTCACGGTCATCAGGCCGCCCACGCTTTCGGCCCATTCCCCGGCGCCGAACAGGCCAAACAGGGTCGCCAGGCTGGCGTCGATGCCGACCGAGAACGAGCTGATCAGACCGATCAGCAGCGAGGCGATCATCGCGCCTTCGAGCGAGCCCAGGCCGCCCACCACGACCACCACGAACACCAGCACGCCCAGTTCCAACGCCATGTTCGGATTGGTGGTGTAGAAAGCGCCCGCGACCGCGCCGGCCAGGCCGGCCATGGCCGCGCCCACGCCGAACACGCTCATGAACACCAGCGGCACGTTATGGCCCAGCGCTTCGGCCATGCGCGGGCGGTAAATGGCCGAGCGCACCACGATGCCGACGCGGGTGCGCGACAGCAGCAGATAGATAACGGCGAACATCGCCAGCGACACGCCGCCCATCAGCAGGCGGTAGAAGGGGTAGTCCGCGTCGAACACGCGGAAGGCCGCGAAGTTGAGGAACTGCGGCACGCGGTAGTCGACCGGAAAGTCGCCGTAGAACAGCTTGATCAGCTCCGCCACGATGAAGGCCAGGCCGAAAGTCACAAGCAGTTCCTGCGCATGGCCGAACTTGTGGACGCGGCGCAGGAAGTAGCGCTCCACGCCCATGCCCAGCAGGCCGGCGATGATGGTGGCCAGGACCAGCGCGGTCCAGAAGCCGGTGACGGGCGTCAGGGTGTAGGCGGCATACGCGCCTATCATGTACAACGAGGCGTGCGCGAAGTTGAGCACGCCCATCATTCCAAAAATCAGTGTCAGGCCTGCCGACACCATGAATAGCAGCAGGCCGTAAATCACGCCGTTCAACAGCGAGACGGTAAAGTATTCCATGTCCGCTCCAGGATTCTTGCGCTAAGACGACGGACGTCTTGCGAGCGATGCGCACCAGGGTTTTTCCGGCCCGCGCCGGGGGTGCGCTTATTGATCTGCGACGAATGGATGGGCAAGCGCGTCCGTGGCGCCATGCGCAAGCTGGCGACGGACGCGCTTGCAACCCATCAGTTCGGCCGCTGCATCTTGCAAGTGGCTTGCGGCGGCGCCGATACAACGGCCGCGGCCAGCACCTTGACCGGCTCGAAGCCCATGTCGGTGCCGTCGGCCTTGTACTTGGCGTTCTTGCCGACCTTGGACACCACCATCGGCAACTGCACCTGGTGGTCTTCCGCGCGCATCGTGTAGGTGCCCAGCGACGAGGTGTAGGTGACCTTCTCCAGCGCGCCGGCCAGTTGCGGCACGGACAGCTTGCCGTCTTGCGGCTTCACCTGCTTGAGCGCTTCGCCCAGGAAGCGGATGCCGATCACGGTCTGCGGCTCGGTATAGCTGGGGTAGTGGCCCGTCTTGGCCTTGTAGTCCTCGGCGAACTTGGCGCCTTCCTCGCCCGCGGCCTCGATGTTGTACGGATGGGCGATATAGTGGCCCAGCGCGACTTCGCCGGCATTGGCCAGGTTGCCCACCTGGTCCAGGAACACGGTGGCGAAACGGACCTTCAGGCCGGCGGCCTGCGTGGCCTTCATCAAGAGCAGCAGGTCGTTGGACCAGTTGCCCGTGATCACGGTGTCGGGCGTGGCCGAGCGGATGCGCGCCACGTAGGGTGCGAAGTCCTGGATCTTGTTGACTTCGTGCAGCGTCTTGCCGACCACTTCATAGCCATACTGCTTGGCAAAGCGCTCGGTGGCGCCTTCCATGTCCTGGCCCCAGGAGTAGTTCTGGTTGATGGCGTACACGCGCTTGCCCAGCGTGCCGTCGGCCGACATGACCGAGGCCAGCGCCTTCACGCGCAGGTCGGCGTTGGTGGTGAAGCGGAAGTGGTAGAAGTGGCACTTCTGGCCGGTCAGTTCCAGCGCCTCGCCGCCCACGTTCAGGAACACGACTTCCTTGCCCGGGTTGCGCAGGTTGTGCTTGCGCACGTCTTCGGTCAGCTGGCCCGAAATGGCCGACGAGGACCCTTGCACCAGGATCTGCACGCCTTCGGCCGCGGCCGCGCGGAAGCGGTCGGACGCGCCCACCGGGCCGCCCTGGTTGTCGAACTCGACCAGTTCCAGCGGCTGGCCGTTCCAGCCGCCGGCGGCGTTGATGCGGTCCAGCTCATACTTGACCGCGGCGCGGAACATCAGGCCGGTCGAGGCCTGCGGGCCGGACAGCGTCTCGATCAGGCCGATCTTGACGGGCGCGGCCTGGGCCGATGCGGCGATGCCGGCCAGGCACAGCAGGCCAGTGGTGAAAGCCAATTTCATGCGTGTCTCCTCCGTGGGACGGGAGTGTGGTGAATCTGTTGATCAGGCAAGCGCGCGGGCGGGCTTGCGCGGCTCTTCTATGCCCAGGAAGCGGGCAATTTCGGCAATCTGTCCTTCCAGCATGTACAGGCCCGGATGCGTGCGGCAGCCGCGCGCGGCGGCGGCGCGCAGCAGGGGCGTGTCGACGCGGCTCATGACGGCGTCGGCTACGACGGTGCCGGCGGCAAGCGCGTCCAGCTGGAAGGGCAGGGGATCGGTGTCGTTCAGGCCCAGCGAGGTCGCGTTGATGGCGATGTCGCAAGCCTGGGGCGCGGCGCTGGCCACGCTGATGGCCAGGCCGGGATATTGGCGGCTCAGATGAGCGGCGAAGGAGAGCGCCTTGTCGGCGCTGCGGTTGTACAGGCGCAGGCTGGCGGGGCCGGCGTCGGCCACGGCACAGGCGATGGCCTTGCCCGCGCCGCCCAGGCCGGCCAGGTAGACGTGGCGGCCGGCCGGATCATGGCCCTGGCTGCGCAAGCCGGCGACGAAACCCAGTCCGTCGAAGTTGCCGCCGGTGAGCACGCCGTCGCGCAGGCGCACCGCGTTGACCGCGCCGCTTAGCTGGGCCGAGGGCGTCAGCGCGTCGCACAGGGCGGCGGCATTTTCCTTGTGGGGCACCGTCACCACGATGCCGCCCAGATTGGCCAGCCCGCGGATGCCGGCGAACAGGCCGGGCAGGGCGTCGGGGGCCACATGGAACGGGACCATGACCGCGTCCACGCCGCGCTCGCGCAACAGGGCGTTGAGCCGCTGGGGCGTCTTGACGTGCGCGATCGGGTCCGCCGCGATCGCGAAAACGGTAGTGCTGCCGGTGATTTCCACCTGTTTGTCCCCTGCCTGGGTAGCGGCTTGCCGCCGTGTCGTTCCCGACTCTCTTGCCTGAAAGCGCCAGTTGCTTTACGCTTTCGGAATAAGTTGTCAGGCAATTTTATTAAGTTGTCCGATAAATCATAGGGCAAGCGTTTTTCCCGTGTCAAGCGGCGGTTTCGGGAGTCCAATCGGAATTCCAGGGACCGCCGGAAAGGCGCTCAGCCCGCGTACGAGCGTGCTACAGGAGACAGAATGATTTCGTTCGAAGGAAAGGTTGCCGCCATCACCGGCGCGGGCAATGGCATCGGCCTGGCGACGGCGCGGCTGATGGCGGCGCATGGCGCGCGGCTGGTGCTGACCGACATCGATAACGCGCGCCTGGAAGAGGTGGCGGCCGAGCTGGACCCCAGCGGGCAGCGCGTCTACACGCGGGCGCTGGACGTGTCGGCGTCGGCCGACTGCGAACGCGTGTTCGAGGCGGCGGCCAAGCATTTCGGCGGGCTGGACCACCTGGTGCATTGCGCCGGCATCTATCCGGAGCAACTGGTCAAGGACACCAGCGACGAGGCCTGGCGCACGCTGATGCGCGTGAACCTGGACGGCACCTTCTATGTATGCCGCGCCGCCCAGCGCCATTTGCGCCACGACGGCTCCATCGTGTTGCTGACCTCGCTGGCGGCCCAGCGCGGCAGCTATGCGCATGCGGCCTATTCGGCTTCCAAGGGCGCGGTGCAGAGCTTCACGCGCAGCCTGGCGCTGGAGCTGGCGCCGCAGATCCGCGTGAACGCGGTCGCGCCGGGCATCATCGCCACTTCCATGACGCAGGACTTGATCGGACAGAAGGGCGCGCAGCTGCTGGAAAGCACGCCGCTGCGCCGCTACGGCACGGCGGAGGAAATCGCCGGCTCCATCGCGTTCCTGTGCTCGCCGCTGGCCGGTTTCGTCACCGGCGAGGTCATGCAGGTCAACGGCGGCATCTATATCGCGTAAAGTCCCAGGATGGCGCGCCTGCCCATGCCGCGTCCGGTCCGCCAGGCATTCCCATAAACAAGAGGCGGCGCGTCTGCGCGCCGCCCGCAAGTTTCCACCATTCGACCATGCAGCCCAACCAAGAACAGGATCCGCCGCGCGCCGCGCCCAAGAGTTCGCTTTCGGCGGCGCTGGGCGACGCGTTGGCGGAGCAGATCCGCCAGGGGACGCTCGCACCCGGCGATCGCCTGCCCACGGAAAAGCAGCTGACGGAAACCTATTCCGTCAGCCGCGCCGTCGTGCGCGAAGCGCTGGCGCGCCTGAAGTCCGAAGGCCTGATCACGTCGCAGCAAGGCAGCGGAGTGTTCGTCGATCCGAACTTCCAGAAGAACGCGTTCCGCATCGCCGCGCCCACGCCGGGCGACAACCAGGAACTGGAACATATCCTGGAGCTGATGCTGTCCATCGAAGTCACCGCCGCGCGCTACGCTGCGCAGCGCCGCACCGACGCGGATCTGAAGAAGATGCGCCAGGCGCTGGTGGGCATGGAATACGCGCTGCTCAACGACAAGCTGGGCGACGAAGAGGACTACCAGTTCCACCATGCCATCGTGCAGGCGACCCATAATCCGCACCTGGTAGCCCTGAACGATTACCTGGAAGCCAATGTGCGCCGGGTCATCCGCAGCGCGCGCAACAATACGGCGCGCATGTACACCGAACGCATGGCCGCGGTGCAGAGCGAGCATCAGGCGATCTTCGCGGCCATCGACGCAGGCGATCCGGACGCCGCCGGACGCGCCGCCGACCAGCACCTGCGCAACGCCGCGGACCGCTTGCGGCTGTTCCAGGCGGAGCGGCCGGCGCCGGTCTAGGGCGCCGGGGACAGCCTGCCGCGCGGGTGAGTCCTAGGCGAAGGTCTGTTCCATTTCGCGGCGGAACTGCACGGCCGTGGACCTTTCGTCGTACTCCACGTCGGCCCAGCGGATCGCCTGCGATTGGCGCACCGGGTTCTTCAACTTGACCTGGTGCGACAGGCCCAGCGGCAGATAGCCCTCGTCCACCGAATCGCGCGCCGGCATCAGCCGGCCGTACACCGTGTAGCCGCCTTCGCCGTCCAGGATCTGGCCGGCCGGCAGGTCGCGCTTGGCGGTGGCGACGACGTCGCCATGCCAGCCCGCGGGCGCGCCGGTGGGTTCGCGGCGCAAGCCCACGCTGGCCACGCTGATGCCCAGCTCCAGGCCGATCAGGTGATAGGGCTTGTACATGGCGGTGTAGTTGCCGCTGGGGTCCGTGACCAGGCCGTATTCCTTGAAGCAGCGGCGCACGTAGTCGCTGTCGGCGGCCAGGGTCACGTACACGCCCCAGCGCAGGTCGCGGAACACCGGGCGGCCGTCGCGCTCCAGCGAGGAAATCACCTCGACCTGGCCGCGATGGTGCAGGATGCCGCCGCTTTCGCGCGGCCGCAGCACGCGCGCCAGATCGTCCACGCCGCAGGGCGGGAAGTGCAGGCCGGATGGCGAGGGCAGCAAGCCCGTGGCGTTGGACACCGCGGCCATTTCGATCGCGCTCTTGGTGCCGTCCAGGAAACTGTTGAACATCTGCGCGTTGAAGTCGCCCGCCGCTACCATCTCGGCGGTGAAGCCGTAATAGGGCCAGACGGTGTCCGGCGTGGAGGTATGGAATTCCGGCAGATACTTGGTGCCCTTGCCCGCGGCCATGACCTCGAAGCCGCTGGCGCGGGCCCAGTCCACCATTTCGCAGATCAGGGCCGGCTGGTCGCCGTAGGCCAGCGAATAGACGATGCCGGCCTCGCGCGCGCGCCGCGCCAGCAGGGGGCCGGCCAGCGCGTCGGCCTCGACGTTGACCATGATGATGTGCTTGCCGTATTCGCAGCAGGCCAGCACGTGGCTGATGCCGGCGGCGGCCTGGCCGGTGGCGTCGATGACGATATCGACATCGGGACTGGCGATCACGGCGTGGGGATCGTCGCTGAAGTAGACCTTGCCGTTCTTCAGCGCATCATTGGTGCTGCTGGCGTTGAGCGCGCTGGCGGGCCAGCCCACCCGGGTTAGCGCCGCGCGGGCCCGGTCGGGCGCCAGATCGGCCACGGCGACCAGCCTCATTCCCGGCGTGCGCGGGGCTTGGCTCATGAACATCGCGCCGAACTTTCCGGCGCCCAGCAAGGCAACACGCAAGGGCTTGTGATCGGCTTCTCGCTGCTTCAGCAGGCGGTACAGATTCATGGCGCGGGCTCCTCCGGGGTGGGGGGTACTGCAACACAGAATAGTCCCAAATCGCGGCTACTGAACAGGACTCACTCGTCTGCCGTATACAGCTCTCCGGCCAGCACGTTGCGCCAGTTCTGCCAGCTGATGCGGGGGCGGTCCGACACCTCGCGGTTGTAGGGGGCGTCGAACAGGATGTGCTTCCAGCGCGGCTTGACCGCGCCTTCGATCAGGGGCTTGTCGTCGATCAGCAGGTGGCCGTGCACCAGGGTCTTGTCCTTGGTCAGGATCAGCCGGTTGGTCGCTTCGCGGCCCAGGTGTTTTTCCACCCACAGGTACTTCTCCGCCACGCAGTTCTCGAACTGCGACAGGGGCGAGGAGCAGATGCGCACGTCCATGCCCAGCGCCAGCAGTTCCTTTATGGCGTCCAGCGCGCCGGGCACCGGCGGCAGGTCGCGGATGAAGCCGGGCGCCGTGTAGATGGCCTCGGCCATGCCGCGCAGCTCGGGGGCGTAATCCTGGCGGATGTAGAAAGACTTGCGGTCCTCGAACGCTACCGGCGGGATGTCCGGATGGCGCGCGCGCCAGGCGTCGATGAAGGCGTGTTCGAAATCGGCGAGCACGCCGTCTTGGTCCAGCAGGATGATCATGGCGGTCCCGGGTGATGGCAACCGGCTGATTGTGCCAGAGCGGAACGTCAGGAGTCTTGCGGCCGGGACTGCGCCACGATGCGGTAGCGGCTGCCGCCCGATTGCGATTCGGAGGCGACCAGCACCATGCGGTCGTAGCGCCAGGGCAGGGGGGCGGGCGCTTCGGCTGGCGGACTGGAGTGCTCGATGTTGCGCAGCAGGGTGACGTGCGGGCGGAAGGGCTGCGGCGGCGCGGCCAGGCCAAAACCCGACAGCCATAGCCACAGATCATCGTGGGCGGCCTGCAGGCCTTCGGGCGTGTCGCCGGGACCGGCCCACAGGATGCGCTGGCGACCGAAGACGCCGTAGCGGTCCAGCATGATGTCCTCGGGGGCGAGGCGGCGTTCAGGTGTCGCCGCGGCCAGCTCATCGGCAAGCGCCGCGTCCACCGGCCCAAGGAAGGCCAGGGTCAGGTGCAGGGTTTCCGTGCGCATGGCGCGCCCGCCGCAGCTGGGCCGAGCCTGCTCTGCCCAGGTCGCGAGCTGGGCGGCCAGCGAGGGGGCGGGCCACAAGGCGTAGAACAGGCGGACGGTGGACATGCGCTGATTGTAGGGGCGCATGCGGCGCAATGCGCGTGCGCGGCCCTTCAGTCGCTTGTGGTTTCGGTGCGGCGCCGGCGGGTCAGGGCGGTGTCGAAACGTTCCACGCCTGGGCGGGCTGGACGGTCGAAGCGTTCCACGCCTGGGCGGGCTGGACGGTCGAAGCGTTCCACGCCGGGACGGGCCGGGCGGTCGAAACGCTCCACGCCGGGACGGGTGAAGCGCTCGACGCGCTGCGGGGTTTCGGTCTTGGCCTGCACGCTCTGGGCGGCCGCCTGTTCGCGCTTGGCGATGATTTCCTCGGCGCGCTGATGATGCGGCGCCATCTTGCGGACCATCACCCGGCCGTCGCGCGGGAAGTAGTTGATGCGGCGCGCGTGCACGTCGCCCAGGTCTTGCGCCTTGACGGGGATGCCTTCGGTTCTGAGATAGTTCAGCACGAACTGGCCGTTGCGTTCGCCGATGTTCATCTGCTGCATGGCGGACAGCACGGCGCCGCCGCCGAATACCTTGGCTTCAAGCCGGTCGCGCGCCGCGCCGGCCTTCAGCAGTTCGTTGATCAGCACTTCCATGGCGAAGGCGCCATAGCGCATGGTGGCCGAGGCGGGCGACTGCATGTCGCCCTCAGGCAACATGAAATGGTTCATGCCGCCCACGCCCGTGATCGGGTCGTGGATACAGGCGGCGACGCAAGACCCCAGGACGGTCGAGATCATCAGGTCTTCGTTGGTGACGTAGTACTCGTTGGGCAGTACTTTCACCGCCTGACACTGGAACGCGCTGTCGAAATAGTGGCGCGTCGCACGGGCTTCAAGACGGGCGGCCATGGGACTCGATTAAGGGCAAGTACAACGATTGGGACACGAAGGTGGCAGCTCGAGAACAGAAATGTATCAAAGTATGTAAGAAAATGTCGCTTTATTCTTGCATACTCAAGCTTCCAGCGGGTGAATTGCTATGTAACGGGCGCAGTAATGTGTCCTGTTTTTGCAGCCCGGCCCAAAGCCGAAGACGCCCGCAGGCAGGCATGCAAGCATCCTACACAGGCGGGCGGAAGTCGTTCCCCGGATCACGGGGAAGAAGGGGCTTTATACGGAGCTTTAGGCGCTGCGCGTCAGAAGCGCGTGCTGCGGGTGACCGACCAGCGGGCCGACAGGGCGCCCAGGGCGGCCGAAGCCACCACCGCGCCGATCAGCACGGACGGGCCCGGAAGGTGCAGGGCGAATTCGGCCCCGTAGCTGCGGGCCAGCCCCACCAGGGCGTCGTTCAGTGGCGACAGCGCGACCGCCGCCACGCCGATGGCCAGAAGCGAGGCCACCGCGCCCGATAGCGCGCCCAGGTAGAGGAAGGGGCGGCGCACGAAGGATTCGGTGGCGCCCACCAGCCGCGCCACGCCGATTTCCTCGCGTTGCGACAGCGCCTGCATGCGCACGGTATTGAAGACCGTCGCCAGCACCACCACCGCCACGCAGGCGGCCAGGAAGGCCAGGCCGATGCGGGCAAAGCGCAGGATCGCCTCCAGGCGCTGCACCCAGGCGCTGTCCAGCTGCACCAGGTCGACGTGGTTCCATTGTTTCCAGGAGGCGGCCAGCTTGTCTGCCCGGCCGGCGAGGTTGTCGCCATCGGCCAGCGTCACCACCACTGCGTCCGGCAGCGGGTTGCCCGGCAGCACGGCCAGCGCCTGCTGCCAGGCCGGGTTGGCGCGCAGATCCGCCAAGGCGTCCTCGCGGCCCACCACGCGCACGGCGCGAACGTCGTTCTTGAATTCGTCCTGGATCCGTTTGGCCACGTCCGCGGCGGCGCCCGAGGGGGCGTCCACGCGCATGAAGACGGTGACTTCGGGGGTGACCGACATCTGGCGCGCCACCGGCTGGACCGAGACGAGGATGGCACTGCCCAACAGGGGCAGGGCCAGCGCCAGGGCCATGACCAGCAGGTTGGCCAGGGAGGAGAACGGTTGCTTGACCAGCCGGCGCAGGGTGACCAGCAGCGCGTAGCGGTGTTGCCGCAGCCAGGCGTTCATGCGGACTCTCCCGGATAGGCGCGGCCGGACGCGGCGCCCGGCTGTTGTCCAATGCCGGATTGTCCCGCGCCGGCCTCAGGCTGCGGCGTTGCGGAACCCTGGGAGTCGGCGAACTTGCCCGGGTCGATGCGCAAGGTGCGGGTGGCGTAGCGCGCCATGAGGTCCTGGTCGTGCGAGGCGATCAGCGTGGTCACGCCGACGCGGTTGAAGTCGCGGAACACATTCATGATGCGCTGCGCGTTGTCGTGGTCGAGGTTGGCGGTGGGTTCGTCGGCGATCAGGATGGCGGGCCGGTTCACGATGGCCCGCGCGATCGCCAGGCGCTGCTGTTCGCCGCCGGACAGTTCGATCGGATTCAGGTCTTCCTTGCCGGACAGCCCCACCTTGTCCAGGGCGGCGCGGGCGCGCGCCGCGGCCGAGTCCCAGGCGTGGCCCGTGACCGCCAGCGGCAGCATGACATTTTCGAACGCGCTGCGATCGAACAGCAGGTGCGTGTCCTGCAGGATCACGCCCACGGCGCGGCGCAGGTACGGCCGGGCGCGGGCGGGCAGCTTGTCCAGCCGCTGGCCGTTGACCTGGATCGACCCCCGGCTGGCGGGCTCCAGTCCGCCGATCAGCTTGAGCAAGGTGGACTTGCCCGCGCCGGACGGCCCGGATACGAAAACGAACTCTCCCGCGCTCACGCGGAAGTTGATGTCGGCCAGGATATTGCGGCCGCGACCATATGATTTGAATACGTGCTGGAATTCGATCATGGCGGCTGTCAGATGAAGCCGCAATAGTAACTCGGGGACACTAAGGTGGCCTAAACCGCCTGGACGATGCGCGGACAAATATTTGCGCGCAAGGCGTCCGGGCGCGTTTGTCCTGGCTCAAACAGTGCCCCCATTTTCGACAGGAAACAGCGTTTCATTTCACCCAGTGTCCCTATATTTCAAGGGAATTCCCGGATGCGCCGCGAGCGGCGCGGACGCTACCATCCGCCCCATACGTCGGCCCAACCCGGCCTGCGTTGCGACTTCGCTTTATCCCACACGGAGAACACGATGAAAGTACTGAAACTCGCTGCGATCGGCGCCGCTTTGTTCGCTGCATCCGCGGCTGCCAATGCGGGCGCAACCTTCGATAACGTCAAGAAAAAAGGGTTTGTCCAGTGCGGGGTTTCGACGGGCATCCCGGGGTTCTCCATCGCTGACAGCAAGGGCGAATACAAGGGCATCGACGTGGACCTGTGCCGCGCCATCGCCTCGACCATGTTCGGCGACGCCACCAAGGTCAAGTTCACCCCGCTGAACACGCAGCAACGCTTCACCGCGCTGCAGTCCGGCGAAGTCGACGTCCTCACCCGCAACACCACCGTCACGCTGACGCGCGACACCACGCTGGGCCTGATCGGCGTGGGCGTGAACTACTACGACAGCCAGGGCGTCATGGTCTCCAAGGACCTGAACGTCAAGAGCGCCAAGGAACTCAACGGCGCCACCATCTGCGTGCAGCCCGGCACCACCACCGAACTGAACCTGGCTGACTGGTTCCGCGGCCAGAAGATCGAATTCAAGCCGGTCGTGATCGACAAGTACGACGAAATCATCCGCGCCTTCTCGGCCGGCCGCTGCGACGCCTTCACCACCGACAAGTCGCAACTGGCTTCCACCCGCACCACGCTCGAGAATCCGGACAAGTACGTGATCCTGCCGGAAGACTTCTCCAAGGAGCCGCTGGGCCCCATGGTCCGCCAGGGCGACGAGCAATGGTTCAACATCGTGCGCTGGTCGCTCAACGCCATGCTCGAAGCCGAGGAATACGGCATCACCAAGGCCAACGTCGCGGAAATGGCCAAGAGCCCCAACCCCAACATCCAGCGCATCCTGGGCGTGACCCCGGGCATGGGCAAGAACCTGGGCGTGGATGACAAGTGGGCCTACAACATCATCAAGAACGTGGGCAACTACGGCGAAAGCTTCGAAAGCACGCTGGGCAAGAGCAGCGCGATGAAGCTGGAGCGCGGCTTGAACGCTTCCTACAAGAATGGTGGCTTGATGTACGGCTGGCCGGTGCGCTAACACACGGCTGCCTGGAAAAACGGAGCCCGGCGCTCCGTTTTTCCTCTCCCGCCCTCGGGCGGGTGGCAGGAGTGGGTGGCGCGGCCCTACCGGCTTCGCCGCCCGGTGTCCGACTTCTGTAGATTTACTCATGAATACTCCCAATAAAAGCGCGCCTGCATCGGCACCTCCCCGGCGTCTGAACTGGAACGATCCCGGGGTGCGCTCCGTGGTCTATCAAGTCCTGGCGCTGGCCGCGGTGGCCTGGGCCGTGTGGTTCCTGGTTTCAAACACCCTGCACAACCTGTCCGTGCGCAACATCGCCACGGGCTTCGGCTTCCTGGACCGCGAGGCCGGCTTCGCGATCGGCGAAACGCCCATCGCCTATACCCCTGCGGACACCTACGGCCGCGCCATCCTGGTGGGCCTGCTCAACACGCTGCGCGTAGCCGTCATCGGCATCGTGCTGGCGACCATCCTCGGTACGCTCATCGGCATCGGCCGCCTGTCCAAGAACTGGCTGGTCGCCAAGATCACCTCGGTCTATGTCGAGATAATGCGCAACGTGCCGCTGCTGCTGCAGCTGTTCTTCTGGTACGCGCTGATCACGGAAAACATGCCCGGTCCGCGCCAGGCGCACAATCCGCTGCCCGGCGTCTTCATCTCCAACCGTGGCTTGAAGGTGCCGGGGCTGGAAGGCAATTCGCTGGACTGGATGCTGGCCGGACTGGGCCTGGCCATCGTGGCGATCATCCTGCTGGGCCACTGGGGCAAGAAGCGCCAGGAGGCCACCGGCCGCGTGTTCCCGCTGGGCCGCGCCGCCATCGGCCTGCTCATCGGCTTTCCCATCATCGGCTGGCTGGTCAGCGGCGCTTCGCTGACCCTGGACATGCCGGAGCTCAAGGGCTTCAACTTCTCGGGCGGCCTGACCTTGTCGCCGGAATTCGCCGCCCTGATGGCGGGCCTGGTGATCTACACCTCGGCCTTCATTGCCGAGGTCGTGCGTTCAGGCATCCAGGCGGTCAACAACGGGCAGTGGGAAGCTGCCGGCTCGCTGGGCCTGCGCCGCAAGCAGGTGCTGCGCCTGGTGGTGCTGCCGCAGGCGCTGCGCGTGATCATCCCGCCGATGACCAGCCAGTACCTGAACCTGACCAAGAACAGTTCGCTCGCGGTGGCCATCGGCTACCCCGACATCGTGTCGGTGGTGAACACCACGCTGAACCAGACCGGCCAGGCCATCGAGGGCATCCTCATCATCATGGCCGCGTACCTCACGGTCAGCCTGTCGATCTCGATATTCATGAACTGGTACAACAAGCGCATCGCGCTGGTGGAGCGTTGATATGAGCAGCACTTCGCATATCCCCGCCGAAGGCCTGCCGCCGCCCAGCACCCAGGTGGGCGCCTGGGCCTGGATCAAGTCGCGCCTGTTCTCCTCGCCGCTGAATATCCTCATCACGGTGCTGCTGGCGTGGTTCCTGCTGATGGCAGTGCCGGCGCTGGTGGAATGGGCCTTCATCAAGGCGAACTTCTCCGCGGCCAACGCGCAGGAGTGCCGCGCTTCCGGGGGCGCCTGCTGGGCGTTCATCATCGAGAAGCACCGGCTGATCCTGTTCGGCACCTATCCCTACGACGAGCAATGGCGTCCGCTGATCGCAACCATCATCCTGGTGGCCGTGATCGTCTGCAGCGGCATCCGGCGCTTCTGGAACTGGAAGCTCGCCGTCATCTGGACCGTGGGCCTGACGGCCGTGGCGCTCCTGATGTGGGGCGGCGTGTTCGGCCTGACCTACGTGGAAAACGCGCGCTGGGGCGGCCTGCCGCTGACGCTGATCCTGTCCACGTTCGGCATCGCCTTCGCCTTCCCCATCGGCGTGCTGCTGGCCCTGGGCCGGCGCTCCAAGATGCCTGCCATCAAGGCGCTGTGCGTCGTGTACATCGAGCTGATCCGCGGCGTGCCGCTGATCAGCCTGCTGTTCATGTCCTCGGTGATGCTGCCGCTGTTCCTGCCCGAAGGCTTCTCCATCGACAAGCTGCTGCGCGCGCAGATCGCGATCATCATGTTCGCGGCGGCGTACATCGCCGAAACGGTGCGCGGCGGCTTGCAGGCGATTCCCAAGGGCCAGTACGAGGGCGCGGATTCGCTGGGCCTGAACTACTGGCAGCAGATGCGCAAGATCATCCTGCCGCAGGCGCTGAAGATCGTGATCCCGCCGCTGGTCAGCATTTTCATCGCGCTGTTCAAGGACACCTCGCTGGTGGTGATCATCGGCATCTTCGACCTGACGCTGGCGGCCAAGGCGGCCTTGTCCGACGCGGCATGGCGCGGATTCGGGGTGGAGGCGTACCTGTTCATTTCGCTCATCTACTTCGTCTTCTGCTTCTCCATGTCCAAGTACAGCCAGGCGCTGGAAAAACGCCTGGCCACGGGACACGCACGCTAGAACTTTGCAGCGCGTCCGCCCCGTGCGGACGCGCACCGCGATACTTACGGGAGTACAGGCATGTCTGATGCCATCATCAAATTGCAGGACGTGAACAAGTGGTACGGCCAGTTCCACGTGCTGCGCAACATCAACCTGGACGTCGCGCCGGGTGAGCGCATCGTGGTGTGCGGGCCGTCGGGCTCGGGCAAGTCCACCATGATCCGCTGCATCAACCGCCTGGAAGAGCACCAGAAGGGCCACATCATCGTGGACGGCACGGAGCTCACCAACGATCTCAAGCACATCGAGACCATCCGCAAGGACGTCGGCATGGTGTTCCAGCACTTCAACCTGTTCCCGCACCTGACCGTGCTGGAAAACTTGACGCTGGGGCCCATGTGGGTGCTGAAGAAGCCGCGCGCGGAAGCCGAGGCCACGGCCATGAAGTACCTGGAGCGCGTGCGCATTCCGGACCAGGCCAAGAAATTCCCTGGCCAGCTCTCGGGCGGCCAGCAGCAGCGTGTGGCGATCGCGCGTTCGCTGTGCATGAGCCCCAAGATCATGCTGTTCGATGAGCCGACCTCGGCGCTGGACCCGGAAATGGTCAAGGAAGTGCTGGACGTGATGGTCAACCTGGCGCAGGAAAGCGGTATGACCATGATCTGCGTGACCCACGAAATGGGCTTCGCGCGCAAGGTCGCCAACCGCGTGATCTTCATGGACCGCGGCGAGATCATCGAGCAGAACAGCCCGGACGAGTTCTTCGACAATCCGCAGAACGACCGGACCAAGCTCTTCTTGAGCCAGATCCTGCACTGATGCTTCAAAACCGCCTTCGGGCGGTTTTTTCTTGGGGCGGCGGGTTGCCGTGACGGGGCAGCGGCGTGAACAGCCAGGGGTTCTGCTGGTATCTCTTTGTTACGCCTTATTCCTCGCTGCGGTATGCTACTGACCGCTATTGATCCGAAGCGAGGAGAACAACATCATGACGCAGACCCCCCGCAGCGCTGTGCGCCGCGCCCTGTTGCAAGGCGCCGTGGCGCTGGCCGCCACCCTGCCTTTCGGCGCCCCGGCGCTGGCCCAGGCCACCGATTTCCCGACCAAGCCGCTGCGCTTCGTCGTGCCTTACCCGCCTGGCGGCCCGCTGGACACCATGGCCCGCATGCTGGCCGAGAAGGTGCGCGGCTCGCTGGGCCAACCGGTCATCGTGGAGAACCGTTCGGGCGCGGGCGGCAACATCGGCGCCGACCTGGTGGCCAAGGCGCCGGCCGACGGCTACACGCTGGTGATGGGCGCGGTCGCGACCCACGCCATCAATCCCTGGCTGTTCGCCAATCTGCCGTATGACCCGGTGAAGGACTTCGCGCCGGTGACCATCGTGGCCTCGGTGCCCAATGTGCTGGTGATGAACGTCGAGTTCGCGCAGAAGAACAAGATCGAGAAGCTGGCCGATCTGATCGACTACGCCAAGAAGAATCCGGGCAAGCTGAACTACGGTTCGGGTGGCAACGGCAGCGCGGGCCATCTGTCGGGCGAGCTGCTGAAGGCGCGCGCGGGGATCAATGTCGAGCACATTCCTTACCAGGGCGCGGCGCCTGCGCAGTTGGCGCTGCTGTCGGGACAGTCGGATTTCATGTTCGACAACCTGGCGGCTTCGGCGCCGCTGATCAAGGACGGCAAGGTCAAGGCATTGGCCGTGACGACTGCCAAGCGTTCTTCGCTGCTGGCGGATGTGCCTACGGTGGAAGAGTCGGGGATCAAGGGCTTTGACCTGGGGACCTGGTTCGGGGTGTTCACGACGGGCGGCACGCCGGCGCCGGTGGTGGCTAAGCTGAACAAGGCTTATGCCGATGCTATGCAGCAGGCGGATGTGAAGCAGCGCTTGTTGACGATGGGGTCTGAGGCTGCGCCGATGACGCCTGAGGCGTTTGCTGAGTTCGTTAAGGGGGAGAAGGCGAAGTATCAGGAGATTGTGAAGATCTCGGGGGCTAGTTTGAATTGATGTTTGTTTAGCGCCGGGTGGTTCTTTAGACGCCCGTCGCGTCGGCGGCCCGCGGTGTGCGGGGCTGCGATTGCGGTCCGGAGCGTTCGCTCCGGACTTGCCTCGGCGGCCCCCCCCTTCGTCATCTTCGTCACCGCCTGCGGCGGTTCCTTCAGATTCCCTCGGGCTTATCGACGCCCCGCACACCGCGGGCCGCCGACGCGACGGGCTCTGGCGGTTGAAACTTGACGTCAGCTGGGGCGATTGGCGTTCTTCTGGTTCTTGCCGACATCTGTGTTTGGTGGCGTGTCTTGCGGGGCCCGCCCCAGGCCGGCCGCGCGGGCGGCCTTTTGGGGCTTACGCGGTGTCTTGCGTCGGGATGGTGTGTGTTTGCGTCTTGCGTTTTGCGCCTTGCGCTCCGCGCCTTGCAGTGCGGTTCGTGGTCTATGCTGAGCGTCCTTGCTTATTGATCTGGGGCCGTCATGCATCTGCAAGCTGCCATTCCCATCTTGCGTATTTTCTCCGTCGAAAAGGCGCGCGAGTTCTATCTGGATTTTCTCGGGTTCGAATGGGATTGGGAGCATCGCTTCGAGCCGGGCATGCCGCTGTATGCGCAAGTGCATCGCGGCGACCTGACGCTGCACCTGAGCGAACACCACGGCGATGCCACGCCCGGATCCGCGGTGTTCGTGCGGATGCGGGGCGTGGACGAGTTCCAGGCCGAGGTGAACGCCAAGGGCTATGGCTATATGCGGCCCGGCGTGGAAGAGATGCCGTGGGGGCGGGTGATGGCGGTCATCGATCCGTTCGGGAATCGGTTGAGCTTCTGCGAATCATCCGACTAGACGCCCAGGTAGCGCTGCGCGAGTTCGGGCTGCGCGGCGAGCTCCGCGGGGCTGCCTTGCCAGACCACGCGGCCTTTTTCCAGGACGTGGTGGCGGTCGACGAGCGTCGCCATTTCCTTCAGGTTCTTGTCTATCACCAGGATGGTCTGGCCTTCTTCCTTCAGGCGGCGCAGGCAGTTCCAGATTTCGTGGCGGATCAGCGGCGCCAGGCCTTCGGTGGCTTCGTCCAGGATGAGCAGGCGCGGGTTGATGAGGAGGGCGCGGCCAACGGCGAGCATTTGTTGTTCGCCGCCGGACAGCGTGCGGGCGGATTGGGCGCGGCGCTCCTTCAGGCGCGGGAACAGGTCGAAGACGCGGCCGACGTGCCAGCCGGCGCGGGTGTTGCGGGCGGTGGCGATCAGGTTTTCTTCCACCGACAGCGAGCCGAAGACGCGGCGGCCTTCGGGTACCAGGCCGATGCCCAGCTGGGCGATGCGGTGCGGGGCCTGGCCCGCGATGGGTTGGCCGTCGAGCAGGATGCTGCCGCCCTGGGCGGGCAGCATGCCCATGATGGTCTTGACGGTGGTGGTCTTGCCCATGCCGTTGCGGCCGATCAGGGATACGACCTGGCGCGCGGCGATGTCCAGGTCCACGCCGAACAGCACTTTGCTCGCGCCGTAGCCGGCCTGCAGTTGCTTGAGTTGCAGCATCAGTCCTCCTCGCCCAGATAGGCGGCGCGCACGTCGGGATGGTGGCGCACCTCGTCCGGCGTGCCTGTAAAGATGGTCTTGCCGTAGACCAGCACGGTGATCCGGTCGGCCAGGGCGAAGACGGCGTCCATGTCGTGTTCGACCAGCAGGATGGCGTAGCGGCCCTTCAGCTCCTGCAGCAGGGCGGTCATGCGTTGGGATTCCTCGGCGCCCATGCCGGCCATGGGCTCGTCCAGCAGCAACAGCGAGGCATCCAGCGACAAGGCCATCGCCAGTTCCAGCTGGCGCTTTTCGCCGTGGGCCAGTTCCGAAACCCGTACGTGGGCGCGGCCGCCCAGGCCGACGCGTTCCAGCGCCTCTCTGGCGGGTTGGCGCAGTTGCGGCAGGCGGCGGGCGTTCTTCCACAGGTTGAAGCCGCCGGGGCTGTGCGCCTGCACCGCCATGGCGACGTTGTCCTCGGCGCTGAAGGCGGGGTAGAGCTGGCTGATCTGGAACGAACGCGCCAGCCCGGCCGCGGGCCGCTTGTGGGCGGGCATGCGGGTGATGTCGCGGCCATCCAGCAGGATGTCGCCCGAGTCCGGCAGGATCTCGCCGCTGATCTGCGACAGCAGCGTGGTCTTGCCCGCGCCGTTGGGGCCGATGAGCGCATGCAGTTCGCCGGGCCGGACCTGCAGGTTGACGCCTTGGGTCGCGCGCACGGCGCCGAAGGATTTCTGCAGGTCGCGGATTTCCAGCTTGGGATGATCAGTCATGGTGCTTGCCTCCCACCAGCCAGCCATAGACGCCGCGCTTGCCGAACAGCACCACCAGCACCAGCACAGGCCCCAGGATCAGCATCCAGTGTTCGGTCCAGGCGGTGGCGACCTGTTCCAGGCCCAGGTACACGGCCACGCCCAGTACGGGGCCAAAGATGGACCCCATGCCGCCCAGGATCACCATGGCCATGAGTTCGCCGGACTTCTGCCAGGACGACATGTCGGGGCTGACGAAGAGCGCGTAGTTGGCCCACAGGGCGCCCGCCAGCCCGGTGCCCGCGGCCGACAGCACGAAGGCGGTGAGCCGGTAGCGCAGCGGTGCCAGGCCCAGTCCGATACTGCGGCGCGGATTCTGCTTGATGCTTTGCAGCGCCATGCCGAAGGGCGAATTGACGATGCGGCGGCAGGCCAGGATCCAGGCCGTCATGAGCGCCAGGCAGACGTAATAGAAGGCGGTGGGGTTGTTCATGTCCAGGCCGGGCAGGGTGTTGCGCGTGTCGATGGACAGGCCATCGTCGCCGCCGTAGACCATCAGGCCGACCAGGATGAAGTACAGCATCTGTCCAAAGGCCAGCGTGATCATGATGAACTGCACGCCCGAGGTCCGCAGCGACAGAAAGCCGACCACCAGGCCGGCGAGGGCGGCGGCAGCGATGGCCAGCGGCCACATCACCAGCGCCGCGTTGCTGCCGCTCCAGCCGAACAGTGTGTCGCCCTGGCTCAGGTGAAAGCCCGCGATGCCGATCACATAGCCGCCCAGCCCGAAGAAGGCGGCATGGCCGAAGCTGACCATGGCGCCGTAGCCCAGGATCAGGTCCAGGCTGACGGCGGCGATGGCGTAGATGAGAAAGCGGGTCATCAGGTTGATCAGGAAGCTCTCGCCCGTGGCCGACGCGATGGCCGGCACCAGCACGAACAGCAGCAGTCCAATCGTGTTGACGATGGTTTTTCTGGTCATGGGTATCGTTCCTATCGCTGCGCGGGCACCAGGCCGCGCGGCTTGAACAGCAGCACGATGGCCATCAGGATGTAGATGCTGGCCGAAACCAGGCTGGAACTTGCCGAGTCCGACAGCTCCGGCGGCAGCAGCCGCGACATCCAGAACGGGATGTAGGCGCGCCCCAGCGCATCGGTCATGCCTATCATCAGAGAACCGACCAGCGCGCCGCGCACCGAACCCACGCCACCCACCACGATGACCACGAAGGTGGTGATGAGGATGCGCTCGCCCATGCCGATCTCCACCGCCAGGAGCGGCGCCGCCATTACGCCGGCAAAGCCGCAGAGCAGGGCGCCTAGCGTGAAGATCAGCGTGAACAGGCGCTGGATGTTCACGCCCAGCGCGTCGACCATTTCGCCGTCGTCGGCGCCCGCGCGTACCAGCATGCCGACGCGCGTGCGCGAGATCAGCAGCCACAGCCCCAGCGCCACCAGCACGCCAGCGCCGATAAAAGCCAGCCGCATGAGGGGATAGTTCAGGCCGGGCAGGATCTCCACCGAGCCCGACAGGAAGGGCGGGATGTCCATGAAGGGCGGGCTGCGGCCGAACAGCACCGTCACCATCTCGTTGGTGAACAGCGTCAGGCCCAGCGTGGCTAGCACCTGGTCCAGGTGGTCGCGGCGGTACAGATGGCGGATCACCAGCAACTCCACCACCAGGCCATAGAGCGCCGCGCCCGCCAGCGCCGCCAGCAGCGCGGCCAGGAACGATCCGGTGGCCGCCGCGGCGCTGGCCGCGCAGAACGCGCCGACCATGTAGAACGAACCGTGCGTCAGGTTGATGACGTTCATGATGCCGAACACCAGCGTCAAGCCCGCCGACAGCAGGAACAGCAATGCGCTGTACTGCAGGCCATTCAAGACCTGCTCCAAAAACATCAGCATTGGGGACTCCTCGTGGAGTGGGCCCGGCGGACTGCGCGCAATCCGCCGGGCGTCGTGCGGACTTACATCTTGCAGTCGGCGGCGTGCACGTCGGTATGGTCGCGGGCGATGACCTTCAGGTTCTTGTAGACCAGCTTGCCGTCGGGGCCGGCCTCGATGTGCAGCAGGTACCAGTCCTGGATCGGGTGCTGGTTGGGGCCGAACTTGAACTTGCCGCGCACGCTGGGGAAGTCGGCGCGGCGCAGCGCGTTGCGGAAGTCGTCAGCGCGGCCGGTGATGTCGCCGTCCACGGCCTTCAGTGCGGAGCCGATCAGGTTGGCGGTGTCGTAGGCCTGGGCCGCGTAGGCGGTGGGCGCGCGGTTGTAGGCCTTGGTGAAGGCTTCGACGAAATGCTTGCTCTGCGGGTTGTCGAGATCCGCGCTCCACAACGAGCTCAGGTAGAAGCCCTTGCCGGCATTGCCGGTCGCGGCCAGCATGCGGTCGTCCATCGAGTAGATGGGCGTGATCATGCGGATCTTGTCGGCCAGGCCGGAGTTGGCGAATTGCTTGGTCAGGTTGATGCCCGCGCCGCCGGGGTGGAACTGGAAGATGGCGTCGGGATTGAGCGAGCGGATGCGCGCCAGTTCCACCGAGAAGTCGGCCTGTTCCAGCTTGGTGTAGATCTCGTCGGCGATCTCGCCCTTGTAGGTGCGCTTGAAGCCGGCCACCGCATCGCGCCCGGCCTGGTAGTTGGGCGCCATGATGACCACGCGCTTGGCGCCCAGCTCGTTGGCGGCAAGGCCCGCGGTGTCGGCGTAGGAGTCGTTCTGGAACGCCACCGAGAAGTAGTTCGGGTTGCAGGCCTTGCCGGCGTAGTTGGAGGGGCCCGCGTTCAGGCTGACATAGAAGCCGCCCGCGTTCAGCACGGTCGGCCCCACGGCCGCCATGACGTTGGAGAAGTTGATGCCCGTGAACAGCCGCACGCCGCCCTGCACCATCTTGTCGGCGATCTGCTTGGCGTTGGCGGGCTTGAGCGCGTCGTCCTCCACGCGCACATTGACCGGCACGCCGCCGAGTTTGCCGCCGCCTTCCTTGACCGCCAGCATGAAGGCGTCGCGCTCGTCTTCGCCGATGTAGCCGGCGGGCGTGGACAGGGTGCCGATGAAGCCGATGTCGACCGGCTTTTGCTGCGCGCCGGCCGCGAACGCGGTCAGCGCAAGCACGAGGGCGGCGCTGCCGCGGATTGCGGTTTTTCTCATGGTTGTCTCCTTGGGTGCCTGCATTTGTTCTATTGAGAGGATTGCCCCGCGAGGCAGTTTTCCACCTTCCAGCCGTACAGCCACTGCAACGCGTCGTAGAACTGGGACTGGCTGCGGCCGGTCCACAGCATGTTGCGCACGGTGCGTTCGACGCCCCGCGCGTGATAGAGCCTGCCCATTTCGCGCGTGGACCACACCACCCGCGCGCTGCGCGGGATGCGGACGGATTCGTACAGGCGGAACGCGGCCTCCAGGTCTTGGCCGCATTGCTTCACGGCTTCGCCCAATGTCACCGCGTCCTCCAGCGCCATGCAGGCGCCCTGGGCCATGTATTGCGTCATAGGATGGGCGGCATCGCCCAGAATGGTCACGCGCCCCTGGCCCCAGCGTTCCACGGGCTCGCGGTCGGCGGTGGCCCAGCGCTTCCAGGACGTGGGGCGGTCCAGCATCTGGTGCGGACGCGGGTGGATGCCCTGGAAGTAGGACAGCACTTCTTCCTTGCTGCCCTCGCGCACGCCCCATTCTTCCTGTTCGCGGCTGTGGAAAGTCACCACCAGGTTGTATTGCTGGCCGCCGCGCAAAGGGTAGTGCACCAGATGGCAGTGCGGGCCTGCCCACAGCACGGGGGCGTTGATGCGCAGCTCCTCGGGCATGTTCTCGCGTTCGACCACGGCGCGATAGACCACGTGGCCGGTCACGCGCGCCGGGTCGCCTACCATGCGTTCGCGGATCACGGACTTCACGCCGTCTGCGCCTACTACGGCGTCGGCGCGATAGCGGTTGCCCTGGGTGTCCACGACTTCCACGCCCTTGTCGTCCTGCGACATGGAGGCGATCTGGGTGGAGGTGCGAAAGCTGATCAGCGGATTCTGCTGCACGGCCTCCAGGATGGACAAGTGAATGTCGGCGCGATGGATCACGGCATAGGGGCCGCCGAAGCGCTCGCGGAAGGCCTCGCCGGTATCGATGCGCACCACTTCGCGGGCGTCCACCGCATCCATCATGATGATGTGGTCGGTAAACACGGCGCGGGCGCGGGCGGTCTGGCCCACGCCCAGGGCGTCCAGCGCCGCGAAGGCGTTGGGACCGAGCTGGATGCCGGCGCCGATTTCGCCGATGTGCGCGGCCTGCTCCAGCAGCTGCACGGCGATGCCTTGCCGGGTCAGCGCCAGCGCCGCGGCCAGGCCGCCGATGCCGCCGCCCACCACGATCACGGATTTATCGGTTTGCGTTGCGTTCATGTATGGCCTCCGCGCCGTTCAGTCCTGGCCGCCCAGGAACACGCCTTGTTTCACCAGCTGCGCCTGCAAGGCGGAAATGGGCACGTCACCGGGGGCGATGCCTGCGCGCAGCGCCATGGCAGCCGCCGTGCCCGCGGCCTCGCCCATGACGAAGCAGCTGCCGCTTACGCGAGCCGCCGACTGGCCTTCGTGCGTCATCGAGGCGCAGCGCCCGGCCACTAGCACATTGCCCGCCACGCCCGGGGCGCGTTTGGGCACCATCATGCGGAATGGCAGTTGGTTATAGCCGCGGGACTCGGGGATCGGCGGCCAGAGCCATTGCACGTCGCCGGCCGTGTGCATTTCCAGCGGCCAGCCATTGACGCCGATGCTGTCCGGAAAGTCGGCGCAGCCCAACACGTCTTCCTTGCTCAGAACGGCCTCGCCCACGATGCGGCGGGTCTCGCGGATGCCCAGCTGCGGCGCGATGTCCAGCACATAGGCGTTCTCGAAGCCCGGCACCTTGGCGCGCAGGAAGGCGAGGTATTGAACGATCTGGCGGCGGCCTTCGAGCTCGCCGGCCGACAGGGAATCGGCGTCGGTGCCGTCGGCCGCGCTGCCGTCGGCGTTGGCCAGCTGGGTCACGTTGACCCGCCACTCGTAGTCGTGCTTTTGCGGGCGCACGATGGCGCCGCGGCGCGGGAAGGTGAATTCGCCGCTGGCCGCGGCTTGGTCCATCAGCTGGGGGATGGTCTTCCAGGCTTCCTGCGCGCGGGCGCCGTCGACATTGCCGACCTTGAACATCAGCGTGGGATAGAGCATGCCGCCGTGCTCGTCGCCTTTCTCGAAGGGCAGGCCGCCCCATTGGGCGATATCGGCGTCGCCCGAGCAATCGATATAGACCTTGGCGCGCACGGCGCAGCGGCCGGACTTGGTTTCCAGGAAGAGCGCATCCACGTTGCCGTCGGCGCCGCGCGCCAGGCCGGTGGCCAGCGCATGGAACAGCACCTGTGCGCCGCTGGCCTGGACCAGCCCGTCGGCGGCGCACTTGAAGGCCGAGATGTCATAAGCCTGGGCGTGGACCTTGCCCAGGATCAGGTGAGGCTCGTTGAGCCCGTCCATGGCGCGCATGCGGTCCAGCAGGTCGTCCGTCATGCCGTGGACCACCTGGCGGATGTCGCCCCGGATGTTCGCGTGCAGGCCGCAGAAGTTGGATACGCCGGCCGCCGTGCCCATCCCTCCCAGGAATCCGTAGCGTTCCACCAGCAGCACGCTGGCGCCGTTGCGCGCGGCGCTGGCGGCGGCCAAGAGGCCGGCGGGGCCGCCGCCCAGCACGACGACCTCATATTCGCCGTAGAGCGGAACCTGGCGGGCGGGTTCGGTGATGAGCATCCCGTGTTCTCCTTGTTTGGGTTGCGCGGCGTGGCCGGGCGCCGGTTTACTGGCCCTTGATGCCCAGCTTCTTGATGAGCGGCTCCCAGCGCTTGAGTTCGTCGTCCATGTAGGCGCGGAACTCGGCGGGCGTGGTGCCGGCGGGATCCATGAACTGAGCCTGCAGGCGCTTGGTGACCTCGGGATCACGGATGGCCTGGATCAGCGCGTCGGACAGCTTCTTCTGGATGTCGGCGGGAACCTTGGACGAGATCACGAAGCCGATCCACGCCGAGCCCTCGATGCCCGGCACGCCGACTTCGGCCAGCGTCGGGATGTCGGGCAGCAGGGCGGAGCGCTTGGAGGAGGTGACGGCCAGGGCCTTCAGGCGTCCATCCTTCACCATGGGCATGACGGCGATGGGCGGCAGCGCGGCGAACTGCGTGTCGCCGGACAGCAGCGAGGTCAGCGCCGCGGGCGACGAGGGATAGGGCACGTGGGTGGCGCGCGCGCCGGTCTGCTGCAGCATCAGTTCCACGGCCAGGTGCGACACCGTGCCGGCGCCCGTGGAAGGGAAGTTGTATTTGTCCGAATTCTTCTTCAGCGCTTCCAGCAACTGGCCGATGTTGTCGATGCCGGCCGAGACGGGCACGACCAGCACATTGGGCTGGTGCACCGCCAGCGTCAGCGGCGCCAGGTCGGTTGCCGGCGCATAGGGCAGTTTGTCGAACAGCAGAGTATTGTTGACCAGCGGGCCGGTAATGGACACGCCGAAGGTATAGCCGTCGGGCTTGGCGTTGGCGATGGCATAGGTGCCGATGTTGCCGCTGGCGCCCGGCTTGTTCTCGATGACGATGCTCTGGCCCAGGATGGCGCCGGCCTTTTCGCCAACGATGCGCGCCACCTGGTCGGGGCTGGAGCCCGGGCCGAAGGGCACAATGGCCTTGAGCGGCTGGGCCGGCCAGGCCTGGGCCTGCGCGGCGGCCAGCGGCGCAAGCGCGGCCAGTCCCAGGATCAGGGCATGGGCGGCGATACGGCGCGCGTAGGGCTTATGCATGGGTGTCTCCGAGATCCTTCATGGTGTTGAAATAGGTTTGTTCGTTGGCGATGAAGGCCGCGACCATGGCGCGATAGGTGGCGTCCACCACCTGGTCCAGGTTGGCGAAACCCTGGTTGTGGCGTTCGGCCAGCAGGCGCGCCTTTTCGAAGACCTGGGCCTGGCGGGCCGGGGCGCTGACCTGGAAGGCGTCGCGCTTGAAGCGCGCGGCGTCCTTCACGTACATGGCGCGTTCGGCGATCAGGCGCACGATCTCATCGTCCAGCCTGTCGATGTTGGCGCGCACTTCCGCCAGGTTGGCGCATAGCGGGCGGTAGGCGGGATCGGTGTATTCGCGCAGCGGCGCGCCCTGGGTGTCGGGTTCCTGGTTGCTCACTTGGTGTAGTCCGGTTGCTGGGTGGGAGCCGCCTGCTGGAAGGCGGGCTGCGCATTGCAGTGTTCATAGACGCGCATGGCGCGCGGATAGGCCGACAGGTCGCAGCCCATGCGCTGGGCGTTCGCCATCTGCGGCACCAGGCAGCAGTCCGCCAGGGTGGGCGCGTCGCCGTAGCAGTAGGCGCCATGGCCGTGGCGCGCCAGCAGCGCTTCCACAGCCGTCATGCCCTCGCGGATCCAGTGGTGATACCAGGCGTTCTTCTGTTCTTCGCTGGCGCCCAGCACGTCCTGCAGATAGCGCAGGATGCGCATGTTGTTGACGGGGTGGATGTCGCAGGAGATGGCGTCGGAAAGCTCCAGCACGCGGGCGCGCTCCAGCGTGCCGGCGGGGATCAGGCGCGGCTCGGGATGGGTGGCGTCCAGGTAGTCGACGATGGCCAGCGACTGCGACAGCTGGGTGTCGCCATCGATCAGCAGGGGCACGCCCGCGGAAGGATTCTTGGCCACGTAATCCGCCGCGCGCTGCTCCTGCTTGCGCAGGTTCACAGGCAGGTACTCGTACGGCAAACCCTTGAGCGCCAGCGCGATGCGCACGCGATAGGAGGTGGAACTATTGAAGAAGCTGTGCAGTTGCATGCGGGTTCCTGGAAGGTTCACACCATCTGCACGCTGAGCGTGCCCAGGCCGTCCACGCCGCCGACCATCTTGTCGCCGCGCACCACCGGACCCACGCCTTCGGGGGTGCCGGTGTAGATCAGGTCGCCGGCTTCCAGGCGGAAGTACTTGGACAGGTAGGCGACGGTTTCGGCGACGGACCAGATCAGCTTGCCGATGTCGCTTCTTTGCTTGTCGGCGCCGTTGACCTGCAGCCAGATGGCGGCCTGGTCGATGTTCTTGACCGCGCCGGCAGGATGCAGGGGGCCGATGGGCGCGCTCAGGTCGAAGGCCTTGCCCAGTTCCCAGGGCCGGCCGGCTTCGCGCATCTTCATCTGCAGGTCGCGGCGGGTCATGTCCAGGCCCACGGCATAGCCCCAGACGTGCTGCAGCGCGTCGTCGACGGCGATGTTGGCGCCGCCCTTGCCAATGGCCGCCACCAGTTCGATCTCATAGTGCAGATTGGCGGTCTCGGAAGGATAGGGCAGCGACAGGGTGCTGCCTTCAGCCACCGGCACCACGGCGTCGGCCGGTTTGCAGAAGAAGAACGGCGGTTCGCGGTCGGGGTCGAAGCCCATTTCGCGGGCATGGGCGGCATAGTTGCGGCCGACGCAATAGACGCGGCGCACGGGGAAGCTGTCCTGGCTGCCGGCAACGGGCACGGCGATGGGAGCGGCGGGGTCGAAGACGAAAGACATGGGTCACCTTTGAGGAATGCGGGGCGGGGCCTGGCGCGGCCCCGGCCTGATACGGAAGTGGAGGGAGCGCGCCGGCCTTTAGCCGACGCGCGCTTCGCGCCACACGCCCAGCGCGTCCTGCACGGGGCGGTCGGAATAGCTGAACAGGGTGGCGTCGTCCAGCGCGGCCAGCTGCACGGGCTGCCAGGACGGCGCGACGAAGACGTCGCGCGGGCCGAAGTGGAATTCCTGGTCGCCGATGCGCGCGGTGCCGCGGCCTTCGACCACGCTGTAGACCGTGGAGTCGGTGCTGCGGTAGGTCTTGCCCTGGAATCCGGCGGGCAGGAACTGCATGAAGGTCGCCATGGTCGGCATGGGGTAGCCGCCGGTGGCCGGATTCAGGTAGCGCAGCTTCACGCCGTCCCAGGGGTCCAGTTCGCCGTGGCGGTAGAGCTGGTCCAGGGCTTCGCGGCTGCGTTCATAGGGGTAGTTGAAGATGGGCGATGTGCCGCTGGAGGTTTGGTGGCGCACGGGCGCCATGTTGTGGCCGTAGCGCGCCATGCTGTCGCCCTCGGGGCGGGTCACGGGTTGTGTGGCCGAGGGATAGTTTTCGGCGAAACCCGCGTCCAGGAAGCGCAGCAGCGGAATGTCCAGGCCGTCCAGCCAGACCACTGGCTCGCCGCCTTCGGCGGTTTCGGCGTTGCCATGGTCATGCCAGGTCCATGACGGTGTGATGATGAAGTCGCCGGGGTGCATGGTGGTGCGTTCGCCGTTGACCGCGGTGTAGGCGCCGCGGCCTTCGACGATGAAGCGCAGCGCCGACTGCGTATGGCGGTGGCTGGGCGCGATTTCGCCAGGCAGGATCAGCTGCAGGCCCGCATACAGGCTCTGCGTGATGCTGGCCTGGCCGGGCAGGCCGGGATTCTCCAGGATGAGCACGCGCCGCACGGCTTCTTCCGCCGTGATGAGCGAGCCGGACGCCATGACGTCGTCGCGCACGTCTTCGTACTTCCAGATGGCGGGGACGCAACGCGGCGCGGGTTCGCGCGGCACCAGGTTGTGCAGCGACTCCCACAAGGGAGCCATGTGTTTTCTGGCGATGCGTGCGTAATAGGCGGCGCGGTCCGCGCCGGGGGTGTGACCGTCGGGCATGCTTGTCTCCGGAATGTCCGGCTGGCGCCGGCTTCGCGTGGCCGCCGCGTGGCTCGCGGCTGGTCCTGATATGGAGACGATTATGCGTAAGGAGCTATGTGTTTTGAAATGAATTTATCTTATTATCCATACCAATAAGAATATACATAGACGAGACGAGGGCCTGCATGGACTGGACCCACCGGTTGCGCCTGCGCAATCTGAAAATGCTGCTCAGCCTGGCCCAGACCCGCAACATCAGCCATTCGGCGGCGATGCTCAATACGACGCAGCCGGGCTTGTCCAAGTGGCTGAAGGATCTGGAAGACGACATCGGGCTGCCGCTGTTCGAACGGCACGCGCGCGGCCTGCGGCCCACGCCGCACGGCGACGTGCTGATCGCGCATGCCCAGCGGGTGGAGGCGCAACTGGATCGCGCCAGCGCGGACATGGCGGCATTGCGCGAGGGCGGCGGCGGCCGGGTGGTGATAGGCGCGTCGGGCGCGTCGGCGTCGGACACCGTGCCGCTGGCGGTGATGAAGCTGCTCGAGCGCATGCCGCAGGCCCGCGTGAAGCTGGTGGAGGGTACGACCGACCAGTTGCTGGCGCAGTTGGCGCAGGGCGACCTGGACATCGTGGTGGGGCGTTCGGCGCCGGAGCATCACGACCCGGCGATCCGCTTCGAGGCCCTGTACCTGGAACCCATCCACCTGGTTGCGCGGCCGCGCCATCCGCTGTTCGCGATCGAGCAGCCCTCTTGGCCAGACCTGCTGTCTTACCGCTGGATCCTGTGGCCAAAAGGCACGCCTATCCGCAATGCGGTGGACGCGGCGCTGGCGGCGGCGGGCCAGGCGCCGCCGCCGGACCACGTCGAATCGAATTCGGTGACCATCAATCTCACGTTGATCAATAACAGCGACATGATCGGGGTGGCTTCGCACCGGGCGGCGCTGCGGTTTTCGCAGATGCGGGCGATGCGGATCATTCCGGTGCGTCTGTCGGGCTTCGGGTCGGTGGCGATGTACTGGCGCGAGGATGCGTTCCGTCCGATCGCGGTGCAGGAGGCAATGGCGGCCTTGCGCAGCACGGTGGCGGAACATGCGCCGGGCGCGGCGAGGGCATGATGGATGCGCCGCGGGCGGGCCTGAACGCGTTGATCGCGCAGTGCCGCAAGCTGGAGGCGGCGCTGCCGGATCAGGACCAACCGGCTGCGTCGGCGGCGATGCATCGCTTCGTGGCGGAGATGGATGCGCGTCGCGCGCCGCCGGGGATGTGGTCGCCGCTGGTGTTGGCGGTGTTGGTGATGACAGGCGGGCTGGGCGTGGGGATAGGTTTGCTGAGCCTGCTGCTGCGCGGCGCGGGGCCGGCGTTGGCGGCGTTCGCGCTGGTGCTGGTCTGTGCGGCGACGGCCCTGGCGTTGGCCATTGGCGTGGTGGCCTTCATGGGCGGGCATGCATCCGGCCTGGTGGTGCTGAAGCGGCTGGCCTTGGGCTTGATTGCTGTCGGCTTCCTGGGCGTGATCGGGTGGACGCAGGGAGACGTTCGGGCGGTGGGACCGGTGGTGGCTTTGCTTGGCGGGTTGGGGGCTTGGCTGGTGCTCAATAGCAATGGGTTTTATGTGTTTGCGGGGTATCAGATGGCGCGGAGGTATATGGAGCGGCGGGGGTGATGGTTTGGTTTTTGAGGCTGTGGGTTCTTGAGGAGGCTGTGGGTTCTTGAAGAGGCTGTAGGTTCTTAAGGCGCCCGTCGCGTCGGCGGCCTGCGGGGCGCGGGGCAACGATTGCGGTCCGGAGCATTCGCTCCGGACTTGCCTCGGCGGCCCCCCCCCGTCGTCATCTTCGTCCAGGCCTTCGGCCTTCCCTTCAGATTCCCTCGGGCTTATCGACGCCCCGCGCCCCGCAGGCCGCCGACGCGACAGGCTCCGATGTATGAATCTTCACGGGCGCTGGGGCGGTCGGTGTGTTTGGCATTCTCGCCACGGCTAGTGGGTTGGGGCGTGTCTTGCGGGGCCCGCCCCAGGCCGGCCGCGCGGGCGGCCTTTTGGGGCTTACGCGGCGTTTTGCGTCGCGTGTTGGCGCTGCGCGCTGGTGGTTGGTGAATTTGGGTATGCGGGGAGTTGAAGCGCGTCGGTTTGCCAACAATCGTCTTTCAACGTCAGTGCCGGATGGGTGGCGCGCGTGACGGTCAGCATGCGCAAGTAGTTCGCCACCGCGCGCCATCCATCACCGCCCATTCCCCATGAGCTGGCGACCATTAGCAAACCACTCGCCGCATTCGCGCAAGCGAACACAATCGAAATTCAAGAAATCACGTATGTCATTCACGGCCGCCCGCGCGGCCGAGAATGACGGGCAGCCCAAGAATCGTCCCTGACCACAGCTCTAGCAGCGCATCAGTCCAAGATTCAAGTAACCCATCGGCGCGGGCGCCTGAGTGGCGGGCAACCTCGATGCGCCCGAGGGAATCTGAAGGGAAGGCCGAAGGCCTGGACGAAGATGACGACGGGGCAGT
>NZ_QWFB01000061.1:0-46903 GCF_003576205.1 Achromobacter sp. K91
AGATGTGTATAAGAGACAGAGTCCGGAGCGAACGCTCCGGACCGCAATCGTTGCCCCGCGTCCCGCCGGCCCCCGACGCGACTGGCGTCTTAAGAACCAACAGAAGCCACAGAAGCAGCAGCAGCAGCAGCAGCAGCAGCAACAAAAGCAACCAGAAAACCTACGGCCGCCCCCGCAGCCACTCCTCAAGATCAGCAGCCGGCAACGGCGGCGAAAACAAGAACCCCTGCCCCGCCGCACACCCCTGCTCGATCAAAAACCGCCGCTGCTCTTCGTTCTCGACGCCTTCAGCCACCACAGGCAGGCTCAGGCTCTCGCCGATACGAATCACAGCGCTGGTCAACGCCCGAGCCGCGTCATCGCTCTCCAGCCCCTGCACGAAACTGCGATCCAGCTTCAGTTCATCCACGATCAGTCGCCGCAAATGCCCCAGGCTGGAATAGCCAGTCCCGAAATCGTCCATCGACAACCGCACCCCCAAGCGATGCAGCTCGGCGATCGTCCGCAACGTACCCGCCGTCGCATCCAGCACCACGCCTTCCGTGATCTCCAGCATCAGATCCGCCGCCGCCAGCCCGAACTCGGCCAGCGTCGCCTCGATCAACCGCGGCAGATTCAGATTGTGGAAATTCGTCGCCGACAGGTTCACCGACACCGACGGCACCCGCAGGCCCTTCGCCCGCCAGACCGCCAACTGCGAACAAGCCTCGTGCACCGCCCAGTCGCCCAGGTCGCCGATCAACCCGCATTCCTCGGCCAGCGGCACAAAGCGCGCCGGCGAGATATCGCCCAGCGTCGGATGACGCCAGCGCGCCAGCGCCTCGACCCCGTACAGCTGCCCGTTCTTCAGCCCCACCTGCGGTTGATAGTGCAGCCGCAAAGCCTTCGCCTCCAGCGCATCGCGCAAGGCGGCCTCCAGCGCCAGGCGCTCCTGCGCCTGCCGGTTCATCTCGGCGCTGAAGAAAGAGATGCGGTTGCGCCCCGCCGTCTTGGCCTGGTACATCGCCATGTCGGCATGGCGCAGCAGCGTATCCATGTCGCGCCCGTTCTCCGGGAACACGCTGATGCCGATGCTGACCGAGGGATTGAGCGTGATGCCGCCCACCGAGAACGGCTGAGCCAAGGCGACCAGCACATGCTCCGCCGCCGTCGTCAGTCGACCGTGCTCAAAGTCCGGCATCAGCATCACGAACTCGTCGCCCGACAAGCGGCCCACGATGTCGGTCGCGCGCGCCAGGCGGCGCAAGCGCTGCGCCACGTCGCGCAGCAACGCATCGCCTATGGGATGGCCCAGCGTATCGTTGACCTGCTTGAAGCGATCCAGGTCCAGGAACAGAATGGCGACACGCTTGCGCTCGGGTTCAGCGCGCGCGATGGCCTGCTCGGCCTGCGCCAGCAGCAGGTTGCGGTTGGGCAAGCCGGTCAGTTCGTCATAGAACGCCAACTGGCGGATACGCGCGCGGGCCTCCTCGCGCTCCAGCGCCAGCGCGCACAAGTACACGCACACGTCCACCAGCCGGTGATGGAAATCGTCGGGCAGACGCCGCTCCCGGAAATAAAAACCGAAGGTGCCTATGACCCGGCCATCGCTGGACTTGATCGGCGACGACCAGCAGGCCTTCACGTCGTCCGGCAGCGGCAGGTGGCGATAGTCGTCCCACAGCGGATCGGTGGAGATGTCCGGCACGATCACCGGCCGGCCCAGGAAGGCAGAGGTACCGCAAGCGCCCGCCTGCGGCCCGATGGCCACGCCGTCCAAAGCGTCGGTGTAGGCTTGCGGCAGGCTGGGCGCGGCCAGCGGCCGCAGCAGCCCGGCATCGTCCACCCGCAGGACGCTGGCCGCGACTTCGGGCGCCAGACGTTCGACCTCGCGGCACACCATGTTCATGACCTCGACCACCGAGGCCTCATTGACCATGGCTTGCAGCACGCGGCGCTGCAAGACTTCGTGCACCTTGGTGGGCGTGATGTCCGTCAGCACGTCCACGATATTGACCAGGGCGCCGCGTTCGTCGAACACGGAGTTGGCCATCACCGACACCCACAGCGGGCGGCCGGCGCGATCGTAGACCAGCACGTCCTTGTGGTAGCCCTCGCGGCAGGCGATGCGGCGGCCCAGCTCTTCGCGCGTGCCGCCGTCCGGCCTGCCGCCGGCCAGCAGTTCGCCCAGCTCCTGGTTGACGGCGTCGCCGCGGGAAAAGCCCAGCATGCGCTGGAAGCCGTCGTTCACGTAGAGGATGCGGCCGTCCTTGCCCGACACCGCGACGGCATTGCCGGTTTCGTTGATGCCCAGCAACAGGAGCCGGATCTCTTCCTGGCGGTCGGCATCCGCGATGGATTTGCGGGAGATGACGGAAATGCGTACGACATCGCCGGCTTCGCCGGCGATGGGCATGTAGGTGGCTTCGATCCAGACGAAGCCGCCGTCCTTCTTGCGATAGCGGCAGGTGCCGGTGAAGTGCTTGCCGCCCAGCAGCCTGGCCCAGACCTGCTCGCCGCCGACGATGCCCTTGCCTTCGTCCATGCTGTCGCAAAGCATGTCATGGCGCAGCTCCAGGGCCTCTTCGCGGGCATGGCCGACCAGGGCGAGAAAATTCGCGTTGGCGTTCAACAAGGAGCCAGCCGGATCAAAATCGAACAGCAGCAGCGCCCGATCCATGGACGCCAGATAGGTGGCGGAGTGCCACGCGGCGCCTTGAGGGCGCTCGTCGGTAACGCCTGGATAAGAATCAAGCATATGGGGCTCCATGCCGGATAACAGCTGATCCGGTTTCATCTGCGCTTCGGAAACCCGAGTTCGACGCGGTCGCGTCCGTCCTGCTTGGCCAGGTACAAGGCCTGGTCCGCACGGCTGAGCGTTTCAGAGAAGGTTTCTCCCAACTGGTGATATGCCATGCCTATGCTGACCGTCAATCTCAACACGCCATCCCCCACCGTGATTGCCAAGGCGCGCACCGCGCCAACCAGCCGGTCCATGACGCGCTGGGCGTCCTCGGGCTGGGTGCTGGGCAGCAGCACCAGGAATTCCTCGCCGCCCCAGCGGCCGCATAGATCGTATTCGCGCAAGTTGTCGCCCAATGCGCCGGCCAGCTCGACCAGCGCGCGGTCGCCTGTTTCATGGCCATAGCGGTCGTTGACCGACTTGAAATGATCCACGTCCAGCATCGCCACCACGAAGGTCGATCCGCCGCGAGACACGCGCAAGACCTCCTGCTTGATCATTTCCATCAAGGCGCGCCGGTTCAAGAGGCCGGTCAAGGGGTCGCGGTTGGAGGTTTCCTGCAATGCGGAGTTCAGGTCCCGCATCATGTTCTGGTAGTGGTCCGAGATGCGCGCGATGCGGGTCAGCCGGCGCAGTTGCCGGTCGAAACGGTCGCACAGGCCCAGCTCGCGTTCGTGCGCCATGCTCTGGTAGGCGTCCGACAGTTGGGTCACGCGCTCGATGCGCGCCATCTGTTCGGCCGTATGCCGCCAGAGCGCGTCCAGCGCTTCATGCAACGGATGGCCCTGATAGACCGGATCCGCCAGCAATTCGGCGATGCGCTTGTCCAGCTGGGCGGCGTCGGATTTCATTGGCGGCCGACAACGGAAAAGGGAAACGTGCAGTCTTCCTTGAATTCCTCGGCCAGTTCGCCGACGCGCTCATTGCGCATGTCGTAGAACCAGGTGACGCTGACCTCGCGGCCCTTGTTGTGGGCAGCCTCCAGCAGATCGAAGATGTCCATGACGGACTTGATGCTGCTGGTGTTCAGGTAGAGCAGTTCCAGCTCCAGCTTCAGGGGCGCGGCGCTGCTCAGCAGATAGGCTTCGACCCATTCGATGACGGGACCGAACAGCTCGAAGGAATTCTCGGGATAGGAGTCGCCGCGCATCGCCAGCACGCCGGCAGCGGTGTCGGCGGTGATGGCGGGCGTGGACTGGGTCCCGGGAATGTTCAAATCGTTCATTAGTTGCTCCAAATATATTCTTGGCCCGGCACGCCTTCAGATCACGACGCTCAGGCTGAAGAAGGCCTGCCCGGGCGCTGCGGCGGGCGTCAGGCTGGCCTCCAGCGGCGCGCCAGCGCGGCGGGCGATATCGATCAGCCCCAGGCCGGCGCCCGAGGCGACGCCCTGGGCGCGCGGCTTGTGCAGCTGCGCCTTGTACTCGGCCTTCAGCGCCGCCTTGTCCAGCGCGGCCAGTTCCTGGATGCGGGCGACCAGCGCCTCGCCGTCCTCCGCCTTGACCAGGTTGCCCGCCGACACCACGTAGCGGCTTTCATCGCGGCGGCCGATCACCACGGTGGCCGAGGCGTCCAGGTCGTCATGCAGCGCGGCGTACTGGCGGATGTTCTGGATCATCTCTATGTAGACGGAGAAAACGTCCATGGCCTCGGCCGGCCGCGCGTGCTCCGCGTTCAGATAGTTCTTGAGCGCATTGCCGATTTCCTCGATCAGGCTGCGGGAAGTCGGTCCGTTGAAGCACAACAGAGTGCGATTCTGGTTGAACCGTTCGCCCAATGCGTAAAGATCGGAGGCATTCATGGGGGTAACCGCCCTGATAACGTTTATTCGAAACGGAACGACAGCAAGGTGATGTCATCACGCTGCGGCCGCCCGCCTTGGTACTCTGCCAGCGCCTGGGTAAAGGCGGCCGCCTGTTCGGTTAACGGCCGGCGCGCGTGCGTCTTGAGCATTTCCGCGAACCGGGTATTGCCAAAGCCAAAGCCGTGTTCGCCTCCCGCCTGGTCCAGGAACCCGTCCGTGACCAGGTAGTAGGTCCAGCCGGACTCCATCCGCAGTTCGATGTTTTCGTAGGTCTCGGTGCGCTTGTCGCCCAGCGCCCGCTTGCCGCCGGGCACCTCGCGCAGTTCCTCGCCGTTGCTCGCGTACAGGCTGATCTTGGCGCCCGCATAGCGCAACCGGCCGCCCTGGCGGTCAATATAAACCAGGGCCGCATCCGTGTTCGTGGCCAGCGCACGGGGCAATTGCGCGTCGGCAAGCATGGCGCGGATGGCGTTGTCGGTGCGGGTCAGGATGGCGGCGGGGTCGGCCGGGCCGGCCTCGGTGATCGCCAGATCTATGGCGGCGCGGGCCAGCATGGTCATCAATGCGCCGGGCACGCCGTGGCCGGCGCAATCCATGATGCCCAGCAGGCAGTTGGCGCCGTCGGAGCGGAATACGTAGAAGTCGCCGCCCACCACGTCGCGCGGCTTCCACAGCACGAAATGGTGCGCGCCCAGGGACTGGGTAAGCTGGCGATCCGGCAGAATGGCGCGCTGGATCAGGCTGGCGTAATCGATGGAGTCGTCGATTTTCTTGTGCGCGGCGGCCATGGCGCGATTGGCGTCCTCGAGTTCGGAGGTGCGCTCGCGCACCTTGGTTTCGAGTTCAGCCGTGTGCTGGCGCACCTTGTCCGCCATCACGCCGAAGGCGCGGCTGAGGTCGCCGATTTCGTCCTGGCCGCCCGGAGGCAGGCGCACGTCGTAGCTGCCGTCGGCGATGGCGCGCGCCGACTGCTGCAGGCGGCGCAAGGGGCGCAGCATCAGGCGCTCGATGGCGTAGCCGAAGCACAGCAACATGGCCGCGAACAGCACCACCAGGCCGATCGCCGCGGGCCAGAGCCAATCCGTGTCCAGTACCCGGGCCGCGCCCAGGTCCACCACCGTCAGCACGTGCCAGTGCAGTTCCGGCATGTAGGCTACGGACACCAGCTGCCGGATGCCGTCCATCTTGACCCAGGCGGATTGCACCGACTGCGGGTCGGTCCGCGCCGCCTTCATGGCCGCGGCCAGCTCGGCGCGGCCCTCGCCGCCGTCCAGCAGGTTGAACACCGTGCCGCGGGCAGCGCCGCCCGCGCCCGAGTTGTAGGCAATGAGCGAGGCGTCCATGTGGGCCTGGATCGCGCCTTCCTCGTCGACGATGATCGGCGTGACCCCGGGCTGGCCGCTGTTGACGAATTCACGCAGGAATCCGCCTACGTCCAGACCGGAACCGGTCAGGCCGATGACCCGGTCGCCGTCGCGCACCTGGACGTTGATCCAGACCTTGGTGGTCTTGAGCTTCAGGTCCGGGTTGACGTTGATGTTGTATTTGGCGGGAGACGCCAGCGTCAGGTAGAACCAGGCGTCGTCGGCCGCGCTTTTGCTCAGCGTGTAGCGCGGCGTCTCGGACAGGGGCTGGTCGTCGTTGAAGTAATAATTGCCCGAGGCGGCGCTGGCGATGAAGTAGGCGCGTCCCAGCAGATCGCGGCGGTAGCCGTCGGCTTCGCGAAAGAACAGCTCGCGCGCGGCCGGATCGCTTTCGTGCCGCAGCCAGCGGCGAGTGACCTCGCTATCCGCCAACCGCTGCGACAGGGCCAGTTCACGGGACACCGGCGCCAGGATGCGCTGGCGGTTCAATTGCGTGAAGTTGTCGGAGAAAGCCCGTCCGAAGTGCTCCCTGACCCCGTCCAGCACCTGCCAGCCGATCAGGGCCGCCGGCGCCAGGGCAACCAGGCACGCCAGCAACAGCGCCATCAACGATTTTCTGCGCAAACCCCATTTCGCCATGCAAAGTCTTCCTTACTGCCTGATAAGACGTAACGTGCGTGAAGGGGACGCATGGGCAGACTTTCGTTGTGTAACGATGTTTCGCCGCGCGCTTGCCCCGCTTGTCCAGCCATGAGCCTGTTGCAGGCGTACCCTCGAGGCACGTCCGGCGCGACAAGTGTAGAGAACAGTGGATCCAATTGAAACAGGAGCAAACGCTTGTAAGACGCTCGGGCGTCCTAAGTTGCACTACTGCAATGTAAATATCGATTTATTGCTTTTTATTTCACGACCGGCAGCGTTTGCCTGTTTACATTGCAGCTTTCTTGCTACACGCCCAGATAGCGCTCCCAGAGGCCGCGATCGGCGTCCAGGGCCTGGGAGTCCCCGGTCCACACCACCTTGCCGCGCTCCAGGATCACGTGGCGGTCCGCCAGGCTCAGCAGCCGTTCGACGTATTTGTCGATGACCAGGATGGTCTGCCCGGCCTGGCGCAGGCGCGCCAGGCAATTCCAGATTTCCTCGCGGATCTTCGGCGCCAGGCCTTCGGTGGCCTCGTCCAGGATCAGCAGCCGCGGATTGGTGACCAGCGCCCGGCCGATGGCCAGCATCTGCTGTTCGCCGCCCGAGAGCTGATTGCCCATGTTGCGGGCGCGTTCGTGCAGGCGCGGAAACAATTCAAAGACGCGCTCGGGCGTCCAGGGTTCGCCGATGTCCGGGTTGCGGGAGGCGACGAAGGCTGTCAGGTGTTCGCGCACCGTCAGATTCGGGAAGCACTGCCGCCCTTCCGGCACGATGGCCATGCCGACCCGCGCGATGCGGTCCGGACTCCAGCCGCTGATGTCCTGGCCCGCGAACTGGATCTTGCCGCCGCGCAGGGGCAACTGGCCGAGCAAGGTGCGCAGCAGCGTGGTCTTGCCCATGCCATTGCGGCCCAGCAAGGTCACGACCTGGCCCGCGCCGATTTGCAGGTCCACGCCGAACAGCACCTGGCTGGCGCCGTAACCGCTCTTGGCGGATTCGATGGTCAGCATCATGCGGTCTCCTCGTCGCCCAGGTAGGCTTGCCGCACTTCCGGGTTGGCGCGGATTTCGTCGGGGGTGCCGGTCGCGATGACGCGGCCGTAGACCAGCACCGACAGGCGGTCGGCCAGGCGGAACACCGCCTGCATGTCGTGTTCGACCAGCAGCATGGCGGCTCGGCCCCGCATCGATTCGATCAATTCGGTCAGGCGCACGGTTTCGTCGGGCCCCATGCCCGCCATGGGTTCGTCCAGCAGCAGGACGGCAGGCCGTGCGGCCAGGGCCAGCGCGAATTCGACCTTGCGCTGTTCGCCGTGCGGCAGGGTGCCGGCCGGGCGTTCCAGCAGGCTGGCGTCGATGGCGCATTCCCGGGCCAGCTCGCGCGCCTGCTCGTACAGGGCCGATTCGGCGGCGCGCGGCTTCCAGAAGCGGAAGCTGCTGCCGGCATGCGCCTGCACCGCCAGCACCAGGTTGTCCAGCACGGAGGATTGCTTGAAGATATTGGTGATCTGGTACGACCGCGACAGCCCGGCAGCCACTCGCTGATGGGCGTTCATGCTGGTGACGTCGCGTCCGCCTACCGTCAGCTTGCCCGAGTCAGCCGTCAACGTGCCGGACAGCAGATGGATCAGCGTCGACTTGCCCGCGCCATTGGGGCCGATGAGGGCATGGATCTCGCCCGGGTTCAGGGACAGCGACACATTGTCGGTGGCGACCAGCGCGCCGAAGCGGCGCACCAGTCCCGTGGCCTGCAGGGCCGGCGTTACAGCTGCGTTCATGATCCCGCCTTGCCGGATTGGGTGGCAGCGGCGCGGCCGCTGAACAAGGGGCCGAACAGCCCGACCAGACCGCGCGGCGCGCCGAACACCACGCACAGCAGCAGCACGCCCAGGGGCAGGTGCCAATATTCGGTCCACAGGCGCAGCACTTCCTCCAGGGTCAGCATGACCACGGCGCCCGCCACGCCGCCATAGCGCAGGCCGATGCCGCCCACCAGCACCATAATCAGCAGGTTGGCCGACTGGGTCCAGTGCATCAGGCTGGGCGAGATGAAGAGATTATGGTTGGCCAGCAGCGCGCCCGCCAGGCCGGCCACCGCGCCGCTCAGCGTGAAGGCCATCAGCTTGATGCGATAGACCGGATAACCCATGGATTCCATGCGCGATTCGTTTTCGCGTATGCCTTGCAGGGCGGTGCCAAAGCGCGAGGTCACCACGCGGCCGAACACCCACATGATCAGCGCGAACAGCGCCAGCACCAGGTAATAGAAGCTGACGTCATTGGCCAGGTCGATGCCCGGCAGGCTGGAGTAGCCCGGCAGGTTCAGCCCGTCCTCGCCGCCGTACTGCCGCAGCGAGATGAAGATGTAGAACAGCATCTGCGCGAAGGCCAGCGTGATCATGATGAAGTACACGCCGCGGGTGCGCAGCGAGATCGCCCCCGTGATGCAGGCCAGCACCGCCGCCAGCAGCATGGCCACGGGCCAGACGATCAGGGCGGACGTCACGCCCGACATGGCCAGGATGCCGACCGCGTACGCGCCCGCGCCGAAGAACGCCGCGTGTCCCAGCGCCACCATGCCGCCATAGCCCAGGATCAGGTTCAGGCTGGTCGCGGCCAGCGCATAGATCAGCACGCGCCGCACGAAGGAAATGTAAAAGTCCAGGCCCAACGCCGGCGCGACCAGGGGGAATACGGCCAGCGCGGCCAGCAGGACCACGGTCCAGATCATGGATTTCATGCTCAACCCCGCGCCGGAAACAAGCCGGAGGGCCGGAACACCAGCACTGCCGCCATCAATACATAAATGGCAATGGCGGCCAGCGTCGGTCCGACGCTGGAGGCCACGGCCGGGGAAAAGACCTGGCGCAGCAGCATGGGCAGGAAGGCCCGCCCCGCCGTATCCACCATGCCCACCAACAGCGCGCCGACAAAGGCGCCGCGAATCGATCCGATCCCGCCGATCACGATGCATACCAGCACCAGGATCAGGATTTCCTCGCCCATGCCCACCTGTACCGACGTGATCGGGCCGAGCAAGGCGCCGGCCACGGCGGCCAGCATGGCGCCCAGCACGAACACGCCCAGGAACAGCAGCGGCACGCGCACGCCCATCAGGGTGGCCATCTGGCGGTTGGACGCCCCTGCCCGCACCAGCACGCCCGCACGGGTGCGCGTCACGAACCAGTACAGGCCCGCGGCGGCGGCCACACCGAACACGATGATCATCAGGCGGTAGGCGGGATAGAGCAGATCGGGCAGCAGCCGGACCGGGCCGGACAGCGCGGCCGGCATGTTCAGCATGACGGGGGCCGGCCCCCAGATCATCTTGACCAGATCGTTGGCGATGAGGATGACGGCATAGGTGCCCAGCACCTGGGCCAGGTGGTCGCGCAGCGCCAGGCGGCGGATCAGCGTGAGTTCCAGCACCACGCCGACGATGCCGGTGGCGACTGCCGCCACCAGGACGGCAGCGGTGAATGAACCTGCGCGCTGCATGGTTTCGGCGGCGACATAGGCGCCGGCCATGTAGAGCGAGCCGTGAGCCAGATTCATGATGTCCATGATGCCGAACACCAGGGTCAGCCCGGCCGCGATCAGAAACAACATCAACCCAAACTGCAGACCGTTCAGCAATTGCTCGACGATCAGCGTAAACGTCATGAAGACTTCCCCCTGCCGCGAAGTGCCGATGGCCTGGTTCGCGGCCTAATCAATAGAGCCATCTGATTGCGCATCGCGTCCGCGCACCAGGCACGACGCATGCTGCGGTGCCACCCGATCCAGATGCCGCGGAGCCGGCTTCGCCGGTCCGCAGGCATGCCCCCTTGAGGGGGAAGCGCGCAGCGCTTCGGGGGTGGGTCTTTCCCTCTACAGCTTACATTCGCCGACGTAGACGTCCTGGTACTTGTCGAACACCTTGCCCACCAGCTTGTTGGTAATGCGGCCGCTGCCGTCCTTGTCGACGACACGCAGGTAATAAGACTGGATGGGATAGTGGTTCTTGCCGTAAGTGAAGCTGCCGCGCACCGAGGGGTAGTCGGCTTTTTCAAGCGCGCGCACGATGGCTTCGCGGTCGGAGGCCTTGCCGCCGGCCTGCTTGACGGCAGCGTCCATGGCCATGATCACGTCGTAGGCCTGGGCAGCGTACACCGAGGGGTAGCGGCCGTTGTATTCCTTGCGGAAGGCTTCGACGAAGGCCTTGTTCTGCGGCACGTCCAGGTCATGCGCCCACTGCGCCGTGTTGTACATGCCCAGCATGGGTTCGCCCACGGCCTGGATCACGTCCTCGTCGGCCGAGAAGCCCGGGCCGATCAGCTTGACGCTTTGCGACAGGCCGGTCGAGACGAACTGCTTGACGAAGTTGATGCCCATGCCGCCCGGCAGGAAGATATAGACGGCGTCCGGCTTGGCGGCGCGGATCTGCGCCAACTCTGCGGCGTAGTCGATCTGGCCGAGCTTGGTGTAGACCTCGTCGCCCGGGGCGGTCTTGTAGCCGCGCTTGAAGCCGTTGAGCGCATCCTTGCCGGCCGGATAGTCCGGGGCCATGATGAACATCTTCTTGAAGCCGCGATCCGCCGCAACCTTGCCGGCCGCTTCGTGGAAGGCGTCGTTCTGGTAGGACGTGCCGAACCAGTACGCATTGCACTGCGCGCCGGCGAACTGGCTGGGGCCGGGGTTGTTCGACAGGTACGGCACCTTGGCCGCGAACAGCGCGGGGCCCACGGCCAGCGCCACGTTCGAGCCGATGGGGCCGGTGAAGAAATCGACCTTGTCGCGCTGGATGTAGCGCGTCACCAGTTGGCGGGCCTGGTCGGGGTTGCCGCCCATGTCGGTCTGCACGAATTCGGCGGGCTGCCCGCCCAGCTTGCTGCCCAGTTGCTTGATGGCCAGGTTGAAGCCGTCGCGGGCTTCGGCGCCCAGGGCGGAGAACGGACCGGAGATGTCGTTGGCGATGCCGACCTTGATGGTGTCGGCGCCGGCCAGTGCCGGCACCAGGGCGGCGGCGGCCAGAAGGGAAGTGATCAAACGCATGGTGGTGTGCTCCGTGCGCGAGCCCGCGCAGAGGGTGTTCTTTTTTGAAATCGCGATTCGAAAAACTTCGTGCAGCACAGCCAAGGCTGGCGTGCTTCATAGTTTAGGTTTAAAGTATTCGGCAAAACAAGTCTAGGGTTTTTACCAAAGGGTTTTTACTAATAAGCTACCGCCATGGTTACCCTCCACCCAAACTATGAACGCGCCGTGCCGGATACCCGGCGCGACGTTCGCGCGACAGTACCCGACATCCCGCCGATACTCAAGAAGCGCGCCGCCGGCAACGCCGCGGCCCGCCTGACGATCCTCGATCGACAGCATCTGGCGCCCGCCCCTCATTCCCGGTAATTTCCATAGCCATGACCGACACCCCCGACCTGGAATCCCGCGCAGCGCCCGACGATCACCATGCGCTGCGCCTGTGGCTGCGCATGCTGACCTGCGCCAATCTCGTCGAGAGCGAGATCCGCAGCCGCCTGCGCAATGAGTTCGACACGACCTTGCCGCGCTTTGACCTGATGGCGCAATTGCAGCGCGCGCCCAAGGGCATGAAGATGGGCGAACTGTCGCGCCACATGATGGTCACCAACGGCAATATCACCGGCATCACCGACCAGCTCGAAAAAGAAGGCCTGGTGGTGCGCACCAAGGTCGAATCCGACCGCCGCAGCTCGCTCATCAAACTTACGCCGCTGGGCAAGAAGAGCTTCTCCCGCATGGCCCGCGCCCACGAATCCTGGGTCAAGTCCATGTTCGGCGACCTGCCCGAAAGCACCCGCAACGCGCTGTTCCAGGCCCTGGGCGAACTCAAGCTGCACGTGGTGGCGACCCGCTCCGAATCCGCCAAGAACTGAACGCCCGCAGGCGCCCATGTCCGCCTGCGGATTGGCGCATAATTGCCGCCATGATTCCGGTTTCTCTTCCTGGCGGTAATTTCTACGTGCTGATGGCAGCTTCGCTGGCCTGCCTGGCCACGCTGCTGACCTGGCTGGCCGTGCTGGCCACCACGTCCAGCGCCCGGGAATGGCTTGGCGGCCACCGGCGTGGCGGCGCCGTCCTGATGGCCCTGCTTGCCATCGTCGGCGCCATCTTTCCCTATCAGCAGTTCAGCCTGTGGTTCTCGGCCCGGCAAAGCGCCCAGGCCGACGCCGACCGCAAGACCGTGCTGGCCCAGTCCACCCAATTGGCGGGAGTGGAGATGCCGGCCGGCACCGTGCTCAGCCTGGCCAAGCCAGGCGATCTGGCATCGTTCGATCTCGCCGTCTTCCCCGAAAGCCACCCCGCCTCCATCCAGGGCGTCGCGGCCACGCGCATGTTCCGCTACCCGGCCAGCAGCAAGCAGGCCGAGACCCTGTCGGTGGAGATCGCGCGCGACCAGGCGCAGGACGGCTGGCTGTGCGCGCATGGGCACCGCCTTGAATTCGTGCTGCACGATGGCCGCCCGCGCTTTGCCAGTTGCCATCTGGCCATAGGCAATACCCTGAACCAGCAGCCCGTGCCGCCCGGCGCCTGGCTGAAGGTCATCAATGGCGGCAGCGCCGCCGACGCGCCGCGCTGGCTGCTGCGCACCGAAGGCAGCGAGGCGCTGGAGGTGGGGCGCATGCCCATGCTGAAGGTGGACATGCAGCTGGACAGCCAGCGCCGCATGCTGGATTTCGAAGGCCTGCTGGCGCGCGAGACCGTACTGGGCGACATGACCTACCAGCCCGGCACCCGGGTGCTGGCCGCCAACCCCCGCCTGCCCGGCGCCCAGCCCGGCGACCTGCTGTTCTCGCCGTCGCGCGGACGTTCGGCGCGGCGCGCGGGCGGCGAGGACGTGCCGGCGGGCAAGTCGGTGCTGCAGTCCCCGGACGGCGCCGTGCGCAGCGTGCTGGGCAACCGCGAGGCCGGCGTGCTGGACGTCGCGGCCATGCGGATCGGCCCCTGACCGGACGCTGTCCCAATCCGGTGGGATAATACGAAGCTTTCCCCCGCGCGCCGCCTCGCCTGGCGGCGATTCCGTCCTGCTCATACATGAGACGAAGTCATGGCCGTTAATCTGCAGATCCCCTCCGAGTCCGAAATTTTTCCTGTTGCCGGCGTTGAAATCGGCGTTACCGAGGCCGGCATCCGCAAAGCCAACCGACGCGACCTGACCGTGTTCCGCTTCGCGCAGGGCACCAGCGTGGCCGGCGTGTTCACGCGCAACCGCTTCTGCGCCGCGCCGGTGCAGGTCTGCCAGGCCCACCTGGCCGCCGGCGGCCCGATCAGCGCGCTGGTCATCAACACCGGCAACGCCAACGCCGGCACCGGCGAAGAAGGCCTGCAAAAAGCCAAGGACACCTGCGCCGCGCTCGGCAAGCTGCTGGGCGTGCCCGCGGCCGAAGTCCTGCCCTTCTCCACCGGCGTCATCCTGGAGCCGCTGCCGCTGGACCGCCTGGTGGCCGGCCTGCCCGCCGCCATCGCCGACCTGGGCGCCGACCACTGGTTCAGCGCCGCCCACGGCATCATGACGACCGACACCCTGCCGAAGATCTCGTCCGCCAAGGTGCAGATCGACGGCAAGACCGTCACCTTCACCGGTATCAGCAAGGGCGCCGGCATGATCCGGCCCAACATGGCCACCATGCTGAGCTTCCTGGCGACCGACGCCGGCATCGCCCAGCCGCTGCTGTCCAAGCTGGCCGGCGAAATCGCCGACGCCTCGTTCAACCGCATCACGGTCGACGGCGACACCTCCACCAACGACTCCTTCATCATCGCCGCCACCGGCAAGTCGGGCGTCGAAGTGAACGCCGAATCCGATCCGGCCTACGCCGCCGTGCGCGCAGCCCTGACGGCCGCCGCGCTGGAACTGGCGACCAAGATCGTGCGCGACGCCGAAGGCGCCACCAAGTTCATGACCATCCGCGTCGAAGAGGCCGGTACCACCGAGGAAGCGCTGAAGGTGGCGTACGCCGTGGCCCACTCGCCGCTGGTCAAGACCGCCTTCTTCGCCTCGGACCCCAACCTGGGCCGCATCCTGGCCGCAGTGGGCTACGCCGGGATCGACGACCTGGACGTGTCCAACATCCGCCTGTGGCTGGACGATGTGCTGGTGGCCAAGGACGGCGGCCGTAACCCCGCCTACCAGGAAGCCGACGGCCAGCGCGTGATGAAGCAGGCCGAGATCCAGGTGCGCATCGCCCTGGGCCGCGGCCAGGTCAGCGACACGGTCTACACCTGCGACTTCTCGCACGAATACGTGTCGATCAACGCCGACTACCGCTCCTGATCCGAAACTTCCGGGACTTCAGACGTGACCGCAACCGAGTTCTCCACCCTTATCCAGCGCGCCGAGCGCGTGCTGGCGCAGCTGGAAGCCTGGCTTCCGCCCGCAACGCCCGAAATCGACTGGACCGCCCACGCCTACCGCTGGCGCAAGCGCGGCGCGCGCGGTTGGCTGGACGCCGTACGCCACGTCGCGCGCATCGACATGGCGGACCTGCAGCACATCGAGCGCCAGAAGGGCATCATCGATCGCAACACCCTGCAGTTCCTGGAAAAGAAGCCGGCCAACAACGTGCTCATGACCGGCGCCCGCGGCACTGGCAAGAGTTCGCTGGTCAAGGCCATGCTGGCCGCCTATGGCGACCGCGGGCTGCGCCTGATCGAAGTGGACAAGTCCGACCTCGGCGACCTGGCCGACATCGTCGAGCTGGTCGCCTCCCGTCCCGAACGCTTTATTGTGTTCTGCGACGACCTGTCGTTCGAGGAAGGCGAGGCCGGCTACAAGGCGCTGAAGTCGGTGCTGGACGGGTCGGTGTCGGCCTCGGGCGACAACGTGCTGATCTATGCAACGTCCAACCGGCGCCACCTGATGCCGGAATACATGAGCGAGAACCTGGCGGCCAAGCATCAGCCCGACGGCGAGATCCACCCCGGCGAAACCGTCGAGGAAAAGATCTCGCTGTCCGAACGCTTCGGCCTGTGGCTGTCGTTCTACCCCTTCAAGCAGGACGACTACCTGGACATCGTCTACCACTGGCTGCGCGAGCTGGGCTGCCCGGAAGCGCAGATCGAACCCTCGCGCACCGAGGCGCTGCAATGGACGATCGAGCGCGGCTCGCGTTCTGGCCGCGTGGCGTACCAGTTCGCGCGCGACTGGGCAGCCCGTCATGTCTGAAAAGATCGTCGACGTCGCCGCCGGCCTGATCCTGCGTCCGGACGGCATGCTGCTGCTGGGACAGCGCCCCGAAGGCAAGCCCTGGGCGGGCTGGTGGGAGCTGCCCGGCGGCAAGCTCGAACCCGGCGAAACCGTGCTGGAAGCCCTGGCGCGCGAACTGCAGGAAGAAATCGGCATCCGCGTCACGCAGTCGCGCCCCTGGGTCACCTACGTGCACGCCTACCCCCACACCACGGTGCGCCTGGCGTTCTGCCACGTCACCGGCTGGGAGGGCGAACCGCGCAGCCTGGAAAACCAGCGCCTGGAATGGGTCGCCCCTGCGCAGGCCGCATCGGTGGGAGATCTGTTGCCCGCCACCCTGCCCCCGCTGCGCTGGCTGCAGTTGCCCACGTCCTACGGCATCAGCTCCGTGGGTTCCCGTGCCGGCGTGGCCGCGTTCCTGGGCCGTCTGGAAGCGGCTCTGGCGCGCGGCGTCAAGCTGGTGCAACTGCGCGAACCGCAATGGCCGGACGGCGTGGCCTCGCCTTCGCTGCATGAAGTGCTGCAACAGGTGCAGAAGCGCTGCCGCGCCGCGGGCGCCCGGCTGCTGGTCAACAGCATCCATCCCGCCGCCTGGTGGCGCGAGGCCGACGGCGTGCATCTGCGCGCGGCCGATGCCGCCAAGCTCACGGCGCGCCCTGAACTCCCCGCGGGCGCGCTGGTCGGCGTGTCGGCCCACGACAACGCCCAGGTCGTCCACGCACGCGAACTCGGCGCCGACTTCGCGGTACTGGGTCCCGTGCTGGACACGCCCAGCCACCCCGGCGCGGCGACGCTGGGTTGGGAAGGCTTCGTCGCGGGCAATCGCGACGCCGGCATCCCGGTGTTCGCGCTGGGCGGCCAGTCCACCCAGACCGTATCGCAGGCGCTGCGCCACGGCGCGCACGGCATTGCAGGGATACGCGGCCTGATCTGAGCCGCGCGGCGGCTTTGCTGAAAGCCGCCGCCTGCCAGCTCCACGGGGGCATCCAACGGCTCCCTCTGGGGCAGCCCTCCGGCCCTCACGGGATTGACGCTACTCCGCGATTCCTTGCGGAACGCCGGCATGCGCCCTGCGCCGCGACACGCTCTCCCACGCCGCCACCAGAATCATGATCAACGTGGTCAAACCGCCCACCATGAGGTTGTCGGTCACAAAGGCCACGGGCGCCAGCACGGCCAGCAGCACCAGCCCCACTACGTGCGACAGCGGGAAGCGGCCGTAGACCACTGTCTTGTAAATGCCGTTGCCCGCCAGGTATAGCGCCGGGCCACCGATCAGCGCGGCGGCCGCCGGCATGGCGATGCGCCCGTCCGGATGCAATATGACGAGTTCGTTGGCCACGGCGGACACGATCACGCCGGCGATCAGGATGACGTGCACATAGTGGAACCAGGCGCCGATGCGGCCTGGATCGTCGCTATGCACGATGGCCTCGCTGCCGTCACGGCTGCTGGTGTCGAAGTACACCCACCACATGGCGGCCGTGCCCAGGAAAGCCGCCGGCAACGCGATCAGCGCGGGCGCGTTCCAGCGCTCCAGGCCGGCCAGCGTGGCGCCGGTGATGAGCAGGGTTTCGCCCAGCGCCACGATGACGAACAGCTGGCAGCGCTCGGCCAGGTGGCCGCCCTCGATCGTCCATTCGCTGGTCGCGGAACGCCCCAGGCCGGGAAACCGAAAGCCGATCATGGGCGACAGATACTCGCAGGCCACCGCCAGCGCCCACAGCGCCAGCCGCGTGCCGTCCTGGGACAGTCCGCCCGCAATCCACAAGACTGCCGACACGCACAGCCACGCCAGCATGCGGCGGAAGTTGGGCGCCAGCGGATGCGCAGGCCCCAGGTGCAGCACGATGAATAGCGTGCGTCCCACCTGGATCAGCGCGTAGCTGACGGCGAACACCAGCCCCGTGGCGCCGAACGCGCCCGGCAGGGCGGCGCCAAAGACCAGGCCGGCCAGCATCACGGCAAACAGCATGATGCGCATGGGCACGGCGTCGGGATCGAACCAATTCGTGACCCAGCAGGTGTATTGCCAACCCAGCCAGACGGCGAACCACAGCACCAGGGAGTGGAGCGCGCCCAACAAGGTCAGATCATGCAGCAGACCGTGGGAGATCTGGGTGACCGCGAAGACGTACACCAGATCGAAGAACAGCTCGACGAAAGTGACGCGGGCTTCGTGCCCGTCGCGGCGGCGCAGCAGGTTGGCGCTTGCGAGAAAGGTCATGGCGTGGGCCTCGCCTTGGGGATGATGGCGCAGCCAGATTAGCGCAAGGCGGGTCGTGCCGGATCGTCAAAAAATGCAAAGCCCGGCGGGCGTGGCGGCGATGCCACGGGCCGGATCTGCGCGGCCTTGCCGCCACCCGCAACAGCACGGAACCCAGCCGAAGCCGCACTAGGCTCGCAGCGACCTGCGGTAAGCCGTCATAGGCGGGAGACATGCGGCGCGCTATAAAAGGCGGGCGCCATACATCAGTCGAGGAGAGCGCCATGAAATCAGAATCCATCTATAAAACTTCCCATGGCCGCCCAGCAGGCCGGCGCAAAACCGCCGCCCGGCCAGCCAGTCCGGCACTGGGGTACATCGTCGCCATCAACCAACGGCAAACGCCGGCGCCGGCGCCCGCACCCGCCGACACGTCCTGGGACTCCTGGTTCGCAGGCGAGTCCGTCACTGCCGACTTTCTCAACGACCGCGATCAACCCGTGGACAGGGCAGGAGGCCGCTCATGCCGCTGAAGTTCGTGCTGGACACGAATACCTGCATCTTTGCCATCAAGAACAAGCCCGACGCAGTGCAGCAGGCGTTCAACCGACGGCAGGGCCAGTTATGTATCAGCGCGATCACCGCCATGGAGCTCGCTTATGGCGCGGAAAAGTCCGCCGCCCCCACCCGCAATCACGCCGTGGTCGACGGCTTCCTGAAGCGCCTGGAAGTGCTCGACTATGACCATGACGCGGCAGCAGATTCCGGTCAGCTTCGCGCGGAACTGGCGCGCGCCGGAACGCCCATCGGCCCCTACGACGCCATGATCGCCGGCCACACCCGCTCGCGCGGCCTGGTACTTGTTACGAACAACACGCGTGAATTTTCCCGCGTGCCCGGGTTGCGGCTGGACGATTGGACGCTGAAACACTGAGCCTGGGTGTCCGTCGCCCCGCTGTCGTGCCCCTGTCGTATCGCTGCGCCGTCCTATCGGCTACCTTGGTGACTCCGAACCAATGGAAAAAACGCCAGGTCGAAAAGCGGCTGGGGCGACCGCTCTGACCCGCAGTCAATCAATCTTGTAATCCATCCAGGACGCAACCATCTCGCGCAACCCGCCGCCGTCGTCGAAGGCTTCGCGCCCGCCCTCGGCCTTGTTGCGGCCCAGTTCCAGGATGTACATATAGTCGGACACCTCGGCGCAGCGGCGCACGTTCTGGTCCACCAGCACCACCGTCATGCCCTCGTCGGCAAAGCCGCGGATCAGCGTGTAGATCTCCTTGGAGATCTTGGGCGCCAGCATGGCGGTGGGCTCGTCCAGCAGGATGACGGACGGCTCGATCAACAAGGCCCGCCCGAACTCCACGAAACGCTGCTGTCCGCCGCTCATGCTGGAGACGGGGTCGTCGCGCTTCTGCGCCAGGATCGGGAAGCGGTCATAGACGGAGTCGATGCGCTGGCGCACGCGAGCCTTGTCCTTGCGGAACGGCCAGCAGCCCAGCAGCAGGTTGTCGTGCACCGACAATTCGCCAAACAGGCTGCGGTGCTGCGGCACGAAGGCCACGCCGTTGCTGGCGCGCTCGTGCGAGGGCTGGGCGCTGATGTCCGCGCCGCGCAGCGTGATGCGGCCGGTGCGCGGCGGCAGGAAGCCGAACATGGTCTTCAACACCGTGGACTTGCCGGCGCCATTGGGGCCGATGACGCCCGTCACCTTGCCCGCGCGCGCCTGGATGTTGACGTGGTTCAGGATGGTGATGTCGCCGTGGTAGGCCACGGTCACGTCTTCCAGCGCGAGTATCGACGTGCTCATGTCAGGCTCCCAGATAGGCTTCGACCACGCGGGGGTCGGCGCGCACTTGCTCGGCGTTGCCCTGGCTCAGGATGGCGCCTTCGTTCATGACGATGATGTGGTGGGACAGCTGGTAGATCGAGGTCAGGTCGTGCGACACCAGCACCACCGAGCAGTCGTGCTCGCCCGGCAGTTCGCGGATGACCGAGATCAGCAGTTGCGCCAGCGCCGGATTGACGCCCGCGAAAGGCTCGTCCAGCAACACCACCTTGGGTCGCGCCACCATGATGCGCGCCAGTTCCACCAGCTTCTGCTGTCCGCCGGACAGCTCCTCGGCGTAGTTGTGGCGCAGCCGGTGCAGCTCTACTTTGTGCAGCCAGTATTCGGATTGGGCGTAACGCTCGTCGGCGCTGCGGCCGGTCTGCTGCTGCGCGACCTCCAGATTGTCCAGCAGGGTCAGCTGCCGGAAGATGCGCGGCACCTGGAAGGTGCGGCCCACGCCCAGCCGCGCGACTTCGTGGATCTGCTTGCCGGCGATGTTCTGGCCGTCGAGCTCGATACGGCCCTCGTCCGGCGTGTAGATGCCGTTGATGCAGTTGAGCATGGTGGTCTTGCCTGACCCGTTCATGCCGATGACGCCCAGGATGGAGCCGCGCGGCACGTCCAGGTCCACGCCCTGCAAGGCGACCAGCCCGCCGAAGCGCTTCTTGAGATTGCTGACTTTCAACATGTGTCCGGCTCCTGTTAGCGCAGCGCCTGGCGGCCGAAGAGTCCGCTGGGCCGGATGAAGATGGTGGCGACCATGAGCGCAAAGCCGCAGATGGTGGCAATGGAAGGATTGAAGAACACCACCGAGACTTGCTCCGTTACGCCGAACAGCAGCGCGCCGACCAGGGCGCCCACCGGATGGCCCAGCCCGCCCAGCACGATGACGATGAAGCCGATCAGCGTGTAGTCGTTGCCCATGAACGGCGAGAACGCTGGAAACACCATCGCCACCAGCACGCCGCTGGCGGCGGCCAGGCCGATGCCCAGGCCGAAGGCCACGGCCGACAGGCGTTCGGCGTTGATGCCCACGATGCGCACCGCGTCGCGGTTCATGATGATGGCGCGCAGCGCCTTGCCCAGCTGGCTGCGGTACAGGAACACCGTCAGCGCGCCGATGATGGCCAGGGCGATCACCAGCGCCAAGAGGCGCACGGTCGGGATCAGCACCGGCCCGAATTTCAGGAACACGGGCTCGATCTCATAGGGCAATGAACGCGCGTCGGCGTCGAACACCAGCAGCATGATGGCGCCCAGCATGATGGACACGCCGAACATCAGCAGCAGCGAGCTGATCTCGGGATCGTCCGCCTTGGACAAGCGCGGAATCAGCACGAAGTACAGCAAGTAGCCCGCCAGGAAGAATGCGGCGAAGGCCAGCGGCAGCGCCACCAGCGGATTGATGCCGGCGTACTCCATCAGATAGAAGGCGAAGTACGCGCCCAGCACCAGGAATTCGCCGTGCGCGAAGTTGACCACGCGCAGCACGCCGAAGATCACGTTCAGCCCCACGCCGATCAGGCCGTAGATGGCGCCCAGGATCAGGCCGTTGATCAGCCCTTGGATAATCAGTCCGGTCATGGCGGTTCCTCAGGCGATGTAGCGGCGCAGTTGCGGCTTGCGTTTGATCAGGCTGCCGACGATGCCGCGCGGCAGGAACAGCATCAGCAGCACGATGATCAGGCCCAGCAGCAGCAGGTTCACCACCGGGAATTTCTGCCAGATCATGTGGTCGATGCCCAGTAGCGCCAGCGTGCCGACGACTGGTCCGAGGATGGTGCCGAAGCCGCCCGCCATCGCGTAGATGATGCTCTTGGCGGTGATCAGCACGTGGAAGGCGTACTCCGGATCCACCACGTTCGTGTACCAGGCCTCGATGCCGCCAGCCAGCGCCGGGAACAGCGCGGCCAGCAGCCAGGCCTTGAGGCGGGTGTTGGGCACGTGGATGCCGACGCAGGCGGCCGCGCCGTCGTCGTCGCGAATGGCCTTGAGCGCGCGGCCCAGGCTGGACACCGACAGCCAGGTGACGGTGGCAAGGGTGGCGCCCATCACCGCCAGCATGGCGTAGTAGCTATGCGTGGGGTTGTTGGCATTGGACAGGATGATGCCCATGCTGCCGCCGGTGAAGGACTGCGGCAGGTTGGAGATGATCAGCTTGACGATGGTGGCCAGCGCCAGGCTCACGATGCCGAAGTACACCCCGCGCAAGCGCAGCGTGGGCGCCAGCAGCAGCGCGATCGCCACGCCCACGCCGCCCGCCGCCAGCAGCGACGGCAGGATGGGCCAGCCCAGGATCTTGTAGCAAATGCCGGTGGCGTACGAACCCACGCCGTAGAACACCACGTAGCCGAACGGCAGATAGCCGGTGAAGCCGACGCAGATGTTCATGGCGCTGGCCATGGTGATCCACAACATCAGGTAGAACGCGAACGAGATGTTCGACGTGGCCATCGGAATCAGAGCCAGGCCCGCGGCCAGGCCGGCAAAGACGATGATGGCGATGCGGGTGCGCAACCGCATTGCGCGCTGATCCTGCGCGCGATGCGAGGCGGCGCCCGCCGCCAGGACGGGACTGCTGCTCATATGTCTTCCTCCGGGCCGTTTCCGGGTTGGACGGCCGCTTTATTTGGAGGCGATTATGAACAGTTCAAACCATAACTGCAAGTTAAGGACTAACCCTTATTTTCGGCAGGAAAGGCCTCGACAAGCACCCCGCGCAGCTCCTTGATGAACTCCAGGGCGATGGCCGAGGGCTCGCGGTTGCTTGCATAGACGGCCGAGATATTCAGGGGAATGCGCTCGGCCAGCGGCACGATGACCACGTCCGGCATGGTGTTCTGCATGACCGTGAACTCATCCACGATGGCAATGCCCACCCCGGCATTCACCAGGGCGCAGGCCAGCTGGCTCCATGGCACGTCGGCGCACATGCGGCACGGCAGGCCCGCCTGCTCGAAGGCGCCCAGCACCAGCATGCCGAAGGGCATGCGCGTCCCCACCACGATGTGCGGATGCGGCGACAGATCGGCCAGGCTCACCTCGGCACGAGCTGCCAGCGGATGCGCCTTGGGTATGGCGGCCACCATCTTCCCCACATGCAACGGCTGGGACGTCAGGAAAGGGTGGTCTGCCTGCATCACCACCAAGCCCAGCTCGGCCTCGCCCTGCAACACGTCGGTGATCAGCGTGGGCAGCGCCGTCGTGTTCAGGCGCAACAGCAGCTCGGGATGGCGCTGCTGGAAACGCGCCACGGCGCGCGGCACCAGGAACTGAGCCAAGCTGGGAATGGAGGCCAACCGCAGCACCCCCGTGCCGTGCTCCGCCAGCGCGTCGGCCAGATCGTTGACGCGCTGCATCATGCGCTGCGTTTTCTCGATTTCCTCAAACAGGCTCTGCACTTGCGAGGTCGGCCTGAGCTTGCCGCGAACCCGCTCGAAGAGCGTCACCCCCATGGCTTTTTCCGTATGCGCCAGCATCCGGCTGACCGCCGGCTGGGAAATATTCAGCAGCCGCGCGGCGCCGCTGATGGACCCGGCCATGACAATGGCCCACAACATTTCGGTCTGTCGGTAATTCAATTTATTCAAGGCGTGCGCTCCATGCCTATTTGTTATACGCTATCTCGCATGTTGAGCAAACATTGCCCAACATATGGCCTGTGTCCGATGGTCCGCCACGGAACGCGGGGCCGCATACCAAAAACGATAGGAGACCTCCCATGCACGCTAGACCCTGGCTGTCCCGCATACCGGCGCTGGCCCTCGCCGTCGCCGCCCTGACCCCTGCCCTGGGCGCCGCTCAGACCTCCGACAAGATCCGCGTCGGCATGACCGTATCGTCGACCGGCAGTTTCGCGCTCGCCTCGCAGTCGGGCGTGCGCGGCGTCGAACTGTGGGTCGACGACGTCAACCGCCGCGGCGGCATCGAAGTCAAAGGCAAGAAATACCCCGTCGAGCTGGTCAAGCTGGACGACCGCAGCGACAAGCAGATGGTGACCCGCGTTTACGAACGCCTGATTGTCGATGAAAAAGTGGATCTGGTGTTCGCGCCCTTCGGCTCCACCCTGACCGCCGCGGCCGCCACGGTGACCGAACGCCTGGGCAAGTACATGATGGTCTGGTCCGCCGCCAGCGACGACCTGTACAAGCAAGGCTTCAAGAACATGGTGTCGGGTACGCAGATGCCGGTGTCGGCGATGCTGCGCGCGAACATGGAACTGGCCGCCAAGCAGGGCGTGAAGAAGGTCGCGCTGCTGTATTCGGACGAACCGTTCCCGGCGGGCCTGGCCGAAGGCGGCAAGGAGCAGGCCGCCAAGAACGGCATGGAAGTGGTGCTGTTCGAGAAGTACCCCAAGGGCCAGAAGGACTTCAGCACGATCCTGCAGAAGGCCCGTGCGGCCGGAGCCGAGGCGCTGGTGCCGACCTCCTACGAGGGCGATCTGATCAGCATGACGCGCCAGATGAAGCAGCTGGATATCAACTTCCCGTATGTCTTCATGGTGTATGCGTCGACCCCGCAATTCCAGGCCATCGGCGCGGACTCCAACTACATCTACAGCCACACCAACTACCACCCCGCGATCAACTGGAAGGTCAACGCCGGCATGACGCGCGAGCAGTTCGCCGCCGCCTATGACCAGCGCTTCCCCAAGGCCGAGTTCCCGCCAGACTTCCAGACCGCGCTGGCCTATGGCGCGGGCGCGCTGACCGAGGAAATCGTCAAGCAAGCCGGCAACACCGACGCCGCCGCGCTGAAGAAGGCGTCGCTGGACCTGTCGGGCAAACTCACCGTCATGGCCGGTCCCTATGCCATCGACGAAACGGGCAAGCAGCTCTTGATGCCCTTCCCCGTGGTGCAGTTGCTGCCGGGCAAGGGCATGGTCCCGGTCTGGCCGGCCGACGTGGCCACGCAAAAGCCGGTGTACCCCGCCCCCGACTGGAACAAGCGCTGATCGCGCAGGCAGGAAGGCGGCGCGCGGCAGCCCGCGCGCCGCGCTGACATCACCCGAGGAAAACATGTCTGACATTGCATTTGCCACGCTCGGCGAACTTGCGCAGGGCCTGGCCGACGGCCGCTACAGCTCGGTCGAGCTGGCGCGCCACTACCTGGACCGCATCGACCGCGCCAACCCGGCGCTGGGCGCCTACGTCAGCGTCGACCACGCGGGCGCGCTGCGCCTGGCCGAAGCCGCCGACGCGCGCCGCCGCGCGGGCTACGGCCTGCTTGGCCCGCTGGACGGCCTGCCCGTGGCCGTCAAGGATCTGTGCGATATCGAAGGCCAGATCACCACGGCCGGCTCGCAAGCCTGGCGCGAGCGCCGCAGTGACACCACCGCCACCGCCGTGACCCGCCTGATCGACGCCGGCATGGTGGTGCTGGGCAAGACCCACATGGTCGAATTCGCCTTCGGCGGCTGGGGCACCAACCCCGTCATGGGCACGCCGCGCAACCCCTGGGACCTGGTGCGCGCCCGCATTCCCGGCGGTTCGTCCAGCGGCTCGGGCGTGGCGGTGGCCGCGGGCCTGGCGCCCGCCGCGCTGGGTTCGGACACAGGCGGCTCGGTACGCATTCCCGCCGCGCTCAACGGCATCACCGGCCTGAAAACCACGCGCGGCCTCATCAGCCTGTACGGCGCGGTGGCGCTGTCCCACACACTGGATTCCATCGGCCCGCTGACCCGCGACACCCGCGACGCGCTACTGCTGACCGCAGCCATGTCCGGACCCGACCCGCGCGATCCCGTGACGCGAGGCATACCCGCCTACCGCTACCGCGATCTGCGCGCGGGCGCGAAGCCGCTGGCCGGCACGCGCATCGCCGTCATGCCGCAGGCGCAGTACCCGATCGCCATCGACGCGGCGGTGCAAGGCGCGCTGGAGGACACGCGGCGCGCGCTGACCGACCTGGGCGCGGAATGCGTGGAAGCCCCCTTCCCCTTCGATTTCCACGACATGATGCTGCGCAACGGCCTGATCATCGCCGCTGAAGCCTACGCCCAGCACCGCGACTACATCGAGGACGACAGCCTGCCGCTGGGCCGCTACGTGCGCGCCCGCGTGCTGGGCGGCAAGCAGACCAGCGCCGCCGACTACGTGCTGGCGCTGCAAGCCCACGCCCGCGCCTGCCAGGCCTGGCTGGACTGGATGCGCGACTACGACGCGGTCCTCGCGCCCTGCCTGCCGTTTGCCGCCTGCCCGCTGGAAGACGTGGACGAGGCCGCCACGCCGCTGGCCGCCTTCACCCGTCCCGGCAATTACGTCAATGCCTCGGGCCTGGCGCTGCCCGCCGGCTTTGCCGCGGACGGCATGCCCATCGGCGTGCAGCTGCTGGGCAAGCCCAATGGCGAAGACGCGCTGGGCCGCATCGGCATGGCATTCCAGGCGGCCACCGACTGGCACCTGCGGCGTCCGGATCTGTCTGCGATCCAGTTGTAGACCGACGGTTGTAGACCCCAGGCCACCAAGGCCGGCCCCTCAGCAAGACGGGCCGGCCTTTTTTTGCGTTCAACCCAGTCCGCAAGCCGGCCGCAGCAGCGCCTCCAGCCAGTCCGCGAACACCTGCACCCGCCGCGATGGAGATCGCCGCTGCGGATAAAGCAGCGTCATCGGCATGGGCGCGGGGCGGTGGTCGGGCATGACTTCGACCAGCTCGCCCGCGGCGATCTGCGGCTGCACATCGTAGGCCGGAATCTGAATCAGACCCAGACCCGCGACGCAGCTGGCAATATAGGCTTCGGCGCTATTGACCGTGACCCGCCCACGCAGAGGCGCGGTCCGGGACACGCCGCCATCCAGCCATTCCCAGGGCGCCAACCGGCCGGTGGATGGCGAAGCGTAGTTCACGCAAGCATGCCCCGTCGCCAGATCGTCCGGCGTCAACGGCACGCCATGGCGCGCCAGGTATGCCGGGCTGGCGACGTTGATCAAGCCCAGCATGCCTATCGGCCGCGCCACCAGGCCCGAATCCGGCAACACGCCGACTCGCAGCACGCAGTCCACGCCCTCTTCGATCAGGTTCACGGCACGGTCCGTCACGCCCAGCGTGACGTCGATCTGCGGATAGGCCTCCAGAAAAGACGGCAACGCTGGCGCCACGATGAGGCGGCCCACGCGTCCGGGCACGTCCACGCGCAGCATGCCGCTGGGACCCACCGAACTGTGGCGAAAGAGGTTCTCGGCCTCTTCCATGTCAGCCACCAGGCGCAGACAGCGCTCATAGAAGGCCGCGCCTTCCTGCGTGGGCGCCACCTGCCGCGTGGTGCGGTTCAGCAGCCGCGCGCCCAGCCGGCCCTCCAATTCCTGCACGGCGGCAGACACCGTGGAGCGCGGCAGGCCCAGCGTGTCCGCCGCGCGCGAGAAGTTCGCGCATTCAACGACGCGGGCGTAAACCCGGAACAGATCTATGCGGTCCATGGGGCGGATGGCTCCTGCGAGGCCTGGCCTCACTGTTCGTGATTTCTGGATAGAGATACCAGAAATATCAGTTTTGTGCGGATTTTTTGGAATATATCATCGTCGGCACAAGGGCTCGCATTCGGCAGCCCGATAGCGGAGAGGACCATGGCAGACCACGGAATCAAAGGCAAAACCGTCATCATCGCGGGCGGCGCGAAGAACCTGGGCGGCTTGATCGCGCGGGACCTGGCGCAGCAAGGCGCGCGCGCGGTGGCGGTGCATTACAACAGCGCGGCCACCAAGGCCGACGCCGACGCGACGGTCGCCGCCGTCAAGGCCGCCGGCGCGCAGGCCGTCGCCTTGCAGGCCGACCTGAGTTCGGCCGGCGCAATGGAAAAGTTGTTCGCCGACGCGGTGGCCGAGGTAGGCCGGCCGGACATTGCGATCAATACCGTCGGCAAAGTGCTGAAGAAGCCCTTCACCGAAATCACGGAAGCGGAATACGACGAGATGGCTGCGGTGAACTCGAAGTCCGCCTTCTTCTTCCTGAAGGAAGCCGGCCGCCACGTCAATGACAACGGCAAGATCTGCACGCTGGTGACCTCGCTGCTGGGCGCCTACACGCCCTTTTACGCGGCCTACGCCGGCACCAAGGCGCCGGTGGAGCACTACACCCGCGCCGCGTCCAAGGAGTACGGCGCACGCGGCATTTCCGTGACGGCGGTAGGGCCCGGTCCCATGGACACGCCGTTCTTCTATCCGGCCGAAGGCGCCGACGCGGTGGCGTACCATAAGACCGCGGCCGCCTTGTCGCCGTTCTCGAAAACCGGGCTGACCGATATCGAGGACGTGGTGCCCTTCATCCGCTTCCTGGTGTCGGACGGCTGGTGGATCACCGGCCAGACGGTGCTGATCAACGGCGGCTACACCACCAAATAGGAGCGGCGCCATGCACGTACTGTTGACCATCGTCGGAGGCCTGCTGCTGCTGGCCGTGTTCGCGCTGTTCGGCAAGCAATGGGGCGGCGACGCCGCAGGCTCGATCGCCGCGGCCAAACTGTTCCTGCCCGCGTGGCTGCTGATGGCTATCGTCAACATGTGGGTCGGCGTCACGCGCGCCGGCTACACGGTGCGCGAAGAACTGCCCATCCTGCTGCTGGTGTTCGCGGTACCCGCCGCGGCGGCCTGGCTGGTCATCGCCTTCCTGCCGCGCGGGTGAAACGCTGGCATTGACCGCGCCAGCGCTCCATTCCGCATCCGCGCGGCCCGACCTCAGGGCTGCGCGGGAGCCGCCGCAGGCGCGACGGGATTGTCCGCGCGCGCTTGCGCCCCCGCGGCAGGCAGTCCTTCCCATCCGCCGCCCAGCGCCACGATCAGATTGACGCTGGCCGCGAAGCGATTACCCAGCAGGCTCAGCGCATTGCGTTCGCTGTTGAGCGCGGTGGCGTCCACCACCGCCACGCTCAGGTAATCGACCAGACCCGCCTTGTACTGGTTCTGCGTCAGGCGCAGCGATTCACGCGCCGCTTCGAGCGCGCGGCGCTGCACCACCTGTTCGTTCTCCATGACGCGCAACTGGATCAGGTAGTCCTCGACCTCGCGCAATCCGGTCAGCGCCGTCTGACGGTAGGCGGCCGCTTGCGCGTCATAGGACGCGCGCGCCTGTTCCACCTGCGCCTCGCGCGCGCCGCCATCGAATATCGTCAGCGCCAGCGCCGGTCCCAGCGACCAGAAACGCGCCGGCACCGTCAACAGTTCCGCGAACTGGCCGTTGCGAAAACCGCCATCGGCCGACAGCGTCAGGCTGGGGAACCACGCGGCCTGCGCCACGCCGATCTGCGCATTGGCGGCGGCGGCGCGGCGTTCGGCCGCCGCCACGTCAGGACGGCGTTCCAGCAGCTCGGAAGGCAGGCCCACCGGGATCTGCGGTAGTTGCAGCGCGAACACCGTGGGCGGCAGGCTGAATTGCGACGGCGCCTGGCCCATCAGTACGGCGATGGCGTGTTCGAGCTGGCCGCGCTGCCAATCCAGGTCGATGGATTGCGCGCGCGTGCTTTCCACCTGCGTGCGCGCCACGGCCACGTCGGCCTGCCCCGCCACGCCCACGGCGTAGCGGTTCTGCGTCAGCTGCAGGGATTTTTCATAGGCCGCCACGGTGGCGTCCAGCAGGCGTTTCTGTTCATCCAGCACGCGCAATTGCAGATAGGCCTGCACCAGCGCGGCCTGCGCGCTCAGGCGCGTGGCGCCCAGGTCGGCCAGGCTGGCCGCGGCGCTGGCCTCCGAGGATTCCACGCTGCGCCGCACGCGGCCCCACAGGTCCACTTCCCAGCTGACGCTGCCGGTCAGTGAATACTGGTTCGAAACATTGCTGCCGGACGAAGTCGAAGAACCATTCTGCCCGCCGCCGCTGCCCGAGCGCGTCATGCCCGCGCCCGCGCCCACCGTGGGGAAGAAGCCGGCGCGCGCGCCGCGCACCAGGCCCAGCGCCTGCCGGTAGTTGGCCTCGGCCTGGGCCACGGTCTGGTTGGACGCGTTCAGGCGCTCCACCAGGCCGTTCAAGGTCGCATCGTCGTAGACCTGCCACCATGCGCCGCGCTCGGCCTGGTCCAGCGGCCGGGCGGGCTTCCAGCCTTCGACCTGGTCCTGCCCTTCCTTGTAGGCCGTGCCCACGTCCAGCGCCGGGCGCTGGTAATCGGGGCCGACCGCGCAAGCGCCCAGCAGCGCGCACAGCGCGGCCGCGGCGATGCTGCGGGGAAAGAACAGGTTGGGAACAGACTTGGCGTTGCGCATCATGTGGGTTCTATGGAAGCGGAGGACCCGTTCCTGGAAGCGCGCTTGCGCGCGGCCCAGAGACGGAAGCGGTCCAGGTAAAGATAGACCACGGGCGTGGTGTACAGCGTGAGGATCTGGCTCAGGACCAGGCCGCCGACGATGGTAATGCCCAGCGGCTGGCGCATTTCCACCCCGGCGCCAGTGGCGAGCACCAGCGGCAGCGCGCCGAAGATGGCGGCCATGGTTGTCATCATGATGGGGCGAAAGCGCGTCAGGCACGCCTGGAAAATGGCCTCGCGCGGATTCATCCCCTGGGTGCGCTCGGCGTCCAGGGCGAAGTCCACCATCATGATGGCGTTCTTCTTGACGATGCCGATCAGCAGGAACACCCCGATCAGCGCAATCAGCGTGAAGTCATAGCGCACCAGCAGCAGTGCCAGCAGCGCGCCCAAACCGGCCGACGGCAGGGTCGACAGGATGGTCAGGGGATGCACAAAGCTTTCATACAGGATGCCCAGCACGATGTACATGGTGACCAGCGCCGCCAGGATCAGCCAGGGCTGCTGCGCCAGCGTCTGCTGCAGGGCCGCGGCGGTGCCCTGGAAGCCGGCCTGGATCTGGTCCGACGGCAGGCCGATGCGCGCCACCGCCGCATCGATGGCGCTGGTGGCCTGGCCCAGCGACACGCCGGGCGCCAGGCTGAACGAGATGGTATCGGCCACGAACAGCCCCTGGTGCTGCACGCTGAGCGGCGCGTTGGCGTTTTCCAGGCGGGTGAAGGCCGACAGCGGCACGCGCGCGCCGGCCGTGGTGATGACTTCGACCTGCCTGAGCGATTCGATGTCCTGCGCGAACTTCGGGTCCACGCCCAGCACCACATGGTACTGATTCAACGGCCCGTACATCACCGACACCTGGCGCTGGCTGAAGGAGTTGTTCAGCACCGTGGAAATGGTGGACATGCTGACGCCCAGGCGGGTCGCGGCCTCGCGGTCGATCACCAGGTTGATCTGGCGTCCCTTGTCCTCGACGTCGGTGTCCACATCGGTGATTTCGGGAATCTGCGCCATGGCCTGCTGCACCTTGGGCATCCAGGTGCGCAGCAATTGCAGGTCGCCCGCCATCAGCGTGTAGTCGTAAGAGCCCTGGCTCTGACGCCCGCCGATGCGTATGTCCTGCTGCGACACCAGGAACATGCGCGCGCCCGGCATGTTCTGCAGCTTGCCGCGCAGCCGGTTGATGACCACGTCCGCCGAAACTTTGCGCTCTTCCAGGGGCTTTAACTGGATCTGCATGAAGCTGCTGTTGCTGCCGCCGCGTCCGCCCGCGTAACCCGTCATGCTCTGCACGGCCGGATCCGCCAGCACCACCTTGCGCAGCGCTTCCAGCTTGGGCAGCGTGGCCTGGAACGAGGTGCCCTGGTCGACCCGGAAAAAGCCCAGCAGCTGGCCCGTGTCCTGCTGTGGGAAGAAGCCCTTGGGCACCACGGTGTACAGATAGACGTTCAGGCCCACGGCCACCGCCAGGATCAGCATCATCAGGCGGCTGTGCGTCAGCGCCCAGCGCAGGCTGCGGCGGTAGCCGTCCAGCATGGCGTCGAAGCCACGCTCCGACCAGCGCGCGAGCCGGCCCGGCGGCTTCTCTTCCGGTGCTTCCTGACGCAACAGGCGCGCACACATCATGGGCGTCAAGGTCAGCGACACCACCAGCGACACCATGATGGCGGCCGACAGCGTCACCGCGAACTCGCGGAACAGCCGCCCGACCACGCCGCCCATCAGCAGGATGGGGATGAACACCGCCACCAGCGACAGGCTCATCGACAGCACCGTGAAGCCCACTTCGCGCGAACCGCGCAGCGCCGCACGCATGGGCGACATGCCTCGTTCCACGTGGCGCATGATGTTCTCCAGCACCACGATGGCGTCATCCACCACGAAGCCGGTCGCCACGATCAGCGCCATCAGCGAAATGGTGTTCAGCGTGAAGCCGCTGAGGTACATGATGCAGAAGGTGCCGATCAGCGACACCGGCACCGCCACGCTGGGAATGATGGCCGCGCGCCAGCGCCGCAGGAACAGCAGCACCACCAGCACCACCAGGCCCACCGCGATGATCAGGGTCAGCTCGGCCTCGTGCAGCGAGGCGCGGATGCTGGGCGTGCGGTCCTGCGCCACCGTCATGTGCGCGTCCGCCGGCATCAGGGCCTGCAGGATGGGCAACTGGGCGCGCACCGCGTCCACGGTTTCGATGATGTTGGCGTCGGCCTGCCGCCGCACGATCATCAGGATGGCCTTGCGTTCATTGAAGAAGCCGGTCTGGTACAGGTCTTCGACCGAGTCTTCCACGCGGGCCACGTCGGACACGCGCACCGGCGCGCCGTCCTTCCAGGCGACGATCAGCGGCCGGTATTGTTCGGCGCGGCTGAGCTGGTCGCTAGCCATGATCTGCCAGTGGTAGCGGTCATTCTCCAGCACGCCCTTGGGGCGATTGGCGTTGGCGTTGGCCAGGGTGGTGCGCAATTGGTCCAGCGAGACGCCGCGGTTGGCCAGCGCCCCCGGCAGCACGGTGACGCGCACCGCCGGCAGCGAACTGCCGCCCACCGTCACCTCGCCCACGCCATCCACCTGCGACAGCTTCTGCGCCACGATGGTCGAAGCGATGTCGTAGAGCTGGCCCTGGCTGAGCGTGTCGGACGTCAGCGCCAAGGTCATGATGGGCGCGTCGGACGGATTCGACTTGTGATACGTCGGGTTGCTGCGCAGGCTGGTCGGCAAGAGCGAACGCGCCGCGTTGATGGCGGCCTGCACGTCGCGGGCCGCGCCGTTGATGTCGCGCGACAGATCGAATTGCAGCGTGATGCGGGTGGAGCCCTGCGAGCTGCTGGAAGTCATCTCGGTCACGCCGGCGATGCTGCCCAGCGAGCGCTCCAGCGGCGTGGCCACGCTGGACGCCATGGTCTCCGGGCTGGCGCCCGGCAGGCTGGCCGACACCGAAATGGTAGGGATATCCACCTGCGGCAGCGGCGCCACCGGCAAGAGGAAGAATGACAGCAAGCCCGCCAGCACGACCGCCAGGCTCAGCAGCGTGGTCGCCACCGGCCGGACGATGAAGGGTGCTGACAGGATCATGACGCATCCCCCGCCGGCGCCTGATCCACGCCGCGCCAGCGGCGCGACATGCGGTCGAACATCAGATAGATGACCGGCGTGGTGAACAGCGTCAGCACCTGCGACAGCAGCAGCCCGCCCACCATCACCAGGCCCAGCGGCTGGCGCAGCTCCGCGCCCGTGCCGGTGGACAGCATCAGCGGCAGCGCGCCGAACAGGGCGGCCAGCGTGGTCATCAGGATGGGCCGAAAGCGCAGCAGCGCCGCCTCATGGATGGCCGCGCGCGGACTCAGCCCGCGCTTGCGCTCCGCGTCCAGCGCGAAGTCGATCATCATGATGGCGTTCTTCTTGACGATGCCGATCAAGAGGATGATGCCGATGATCCCTATCATGTCCAGCTCGGTGCCGCTGATCAGCAAGGCCAGCAGCGCCCCCACGCCGGCCGAGGGCAGCGTCGACAGGATGGTGATGGGATGGATGTAGCTTTCGTACAGCACGCCCAGCACGATGTACATCGTCACGATGGCGGCCAGGATCAGCCACAAGGTGCTGGACAGCGAATTCTGGAACGCCAGCGCCGCGCCCTGGAAGCGCGTCTCGACGCCGGTGGGCAAACCGATGTCGGCCTCGGCCGCGATGATGTCCTCCACCGCGCCGGACAAGGACGCGCCCGGCGCCAGGTTGAAGGACACCGTCACCATCGGGAACTGGTCCAGCCGGTTCACCGCCAGCACCGTCTTGCCTTCGCTGATATGCGCCACTGACGACAGCGGCACCTGCGCCCCGGTCGAGGTAGGCACGTGGATCTGGCCCAGCGAGGCCGGCGTCACCTGGAACTGCGGTTCGACCTCCAGCACCACGCGGTACTGGTTGGATTGCGTGAAGATGGTGGAAATCAACCGCTGGCCGAAGGCGTTGTAGAGCGCCTCGTCGATCACCGCCGCCGTGATGCCCAGCCGCGACGCGGCGTCGCGGTCGATCTCGACCCAGGTCTGCAGGCCATCGTCCTGCAGGTCGTCGGTCACGTCCTTCAGGCCCGGAACCTGGCGCAGGCGGTTCACCAGCTTGGGCGTCCATTCGCTCAGCACCTTCAGGTCGGGATTGGACAGCGTCATCTGGTACTGCGTGCGGCTCACGCGGTCCTCGATGGTCAGGTCCTGCACCGGCTGCATGTAGACGGTCAGGCCATCCTGCTTGGCCAGCGCCTGCTCCAGGCGTCCCATCACCGTGCGCAGGTCGCCGTTGCGCTCGGCTTGCGGCTTGAGCGCGATCTGCATGCGTCCGGCGCTGAGCGTGGCGTTGCTGCCGTCCACGCCGATGAAGGACGATACGGCCTGCACGTCGGGATCTTCCAGCACCAGGCGCGCGGCCTCGCGCTGACGCTCCGCCATGGCGGGGAAGGAAATCGATTGCGGCGCCTGGGTGATGGCCTGGATCAGCCCGGTGTCCTGCTGCGGGAAGAAGCCCTTGGGAATCACCAGGTACAGCAACACGGTCAGCGCGAAGGTCGCCAGCGCCACCAGCAGCGTCAGCGGCTGATGCCGCAGCACGACCTGCAGCCAGCGGTCGTAGCCGGCGATCACGCGGTCGATGAAGGCGCCCGTAACCTGATGGAAGCGGCCGTGCTTCTGCTCGGATTCGGCGCGCAAGAGGCGCGCGCACATCATGGGCGTCAGCGTCAGCGACACCACCAGCGATATCAGGATGGAAACGGCCAGCGTGATGGCGAACTCGCGGAACAGCCGCCCCACCACTTCGGTCATGAAGAGCAGCGGGATCAGCACGGCGATCAGCGAAAAGGTCAGCGAGATCAGCGTGAAGCCGATCTGCGAGGCGCCCTTGAGCGCGGCTTGCAGCGGCGTCTCGCCTTCTTCGATGTGGCGGGCGATGTTCTCGATCATGACGATGGCGTCGTCCACCACGAAGCCGGTGGCGATCGTCAGCGCCATCAAGGTCAGGTTGTTGATGGAGAAGCCGGCCAGGTACATGATGCCGAATGTGCCCACCAGCGACAGCGGCACCACCACGCTGGGAATTAGCGTGGCGGTCAGGCTGCGCAGGAACACGAAGGTCACCATGACCACCAGGGCCACGGCCAGCATCATCTCGAACTGCACGTCAGCCACCGAATCGCGGATGGTCTGGGTGCGGTCGGACACCACGCTCACATCCAGGGTCGCGGGCAACGCGGCGCGCAGCTGGGGCAGCAGCGCCTGGATCCGGTTGACCACGTCGATCACGTTGGCGCCCGGCTGGCGCTGGATGTTCAGGAGGATGGCGGGCTTGTCGCCGGCCCAGGCCGCCTGGCGCGTGTCCTCGGCGCCTTCGACGGCGCGCGCCACGTCGGACAGGCGCAGCGGCGCATTGTTCTTGTAGGCGATGATCAGGTCGTTGTAGTCGGTGGGCGTCTTGAGCTGATCGTTGGCGTTGATGGTGGTGGACCGCTGCGGTCCGTCCAGATTGCCCTTCGGCTGGTTGACGTTGGCGCCAACGATGGCCGTGCGCAGGTCCGACAGCGACAGGCCGTTGGCCGCCAGCGCCTGCGGATTGACCTGTACCCGCACCGCCGGACGCTGGCCGCCCGCCACGCTGACCAGGCCCACGCCGGGAATCTGCGACAGCTTCTGCGCCACCCGGGTATCCACCAGGTCGCGCACCTGCGGCAAGGGCATGGTGGGGGACGTGATCGCCAGCGTCAGCACCGCCGCATCCGCAGGGTTCACCTTGTTGTAGGTCGGCGGCACCGGCAGGTCGCTGGGCAGCAGGTTCGAGGCGGCGTTGATCGCCGCCTGCACCTGCTGTTCGGCCACGTCCAGGGGCAGCGTCAAATTGAACTGCAGCGTGATGACCGAGGCCCCGCCCGAACTGGTGGACGACATCTGGTTCAGGCCCGGCATCTGTCCGAACTGCCGTTCCAGTGGCGACGTCACCAGCGAAGTCATCACATCGGGACTGGCGCCGGGGTACAGCGTCACCACCTGGATCGTCGGATAGTCCACTTCCGGCAGGGCCGAAACGGGCAGCAGCCGGTAGGCGATGAAACCGGCGATCAGGATCGCCACCATCGACAGCGTGGTGGCTACCGGACGCAGGATGAACAGGCGCGACGGGCTCACGATGTTTCCCGGCTTACTTCGACGGCGGCGTGGTGCCGGCCGGCGCGCCCGCGCCCAGGGTCTTGTCGCGGGTGGCGGGGATCACGTCCGAGCCGCCCACCACTTCCACCTTGGCGCCCGCGCGCAGGCGGTCGGTGCCTTCGACGACCACCCGGTCGCCGGGCTGCAGGCCTTCGTTGACGGCCACCATGCCGTTGTTGACGGCGCCCAGCTTCAGCTGGCGCACCTGCACGGTGTTGTCCTGCTGCACCAGGAACACGAAGGCGCCGGCCGAGCCTTGCTGGATGGCGGCGGTCGGGATCGCGGTCACGTCCTTGCGCGTGAGCACGTGCAGGCGCACGTTGACGAACTGGTTGGGAAAAAGCGCGTCGTCGGCGTTTTCAAAACGCGCCTTCAGCTTCAGGGTGCCGGTGGTGACGTCGATCTGGTTGTCCATCGTTTCCAGCCGGCCCGTGGCGATGCGCCGGGTGTCGGCGCGGTCATAGGCATCCACCGCCAGCGTCTTGCCGGCGGCGATCTCGGCGCGCACTTCGGGCAGCTGGGTCTCGGGCAGCGTGAACACCACGGAAATCGGCTGGGTCTGGGTGATCACCACCAGTCCGTTGGTGTCCGAGCTGGACACCAGATTGCCGCGGTCCACCTGGCGCAAGCCCAAACGGCCACTGATGGGCGCGGTGATACGCGCGTATTCCAGTTGCAGGCGGGCGTTGTCCACGTTGGCCTGGTCGCTCTTGACGGTGCCTTCGTACTGCCGCACCAGGGCGGCCTGCGTGTCGACCTGCTGCTTGGCGATCGAGTCCTGCTTGTACAGCGCCTGATAACGCTGCAGGTCGCGCCGGGCGTTCTCCAGCTGGGCCAGGTTCTGCATCTGCGTGCCGCGCGCCTGGTCCAGGGCCACCTGGAACGCCCGCGGGTCCACCTGCGCCAACAGGTCGCCGGCCTTCACTTGCTGGCCCTCCTGGAAGGCCACTTCCACCAGTTCGCCGCTGACCCGGCTGCGCACGGTAACGGTGTTGTAGGCGGTGACCGTGCCCAGCGACTTCAGGAAGATATCGATGTCCTGCTTGGCGGCCGTGGCGATGCGCACCGGCACCGCGGGGGTCATCATGGCGCCCGCTGGCGGCCGGCCGCCGGGACGCCCCCCCGGGGCGCCCGCCCCGCCCGGCTTGGCCGCGGGCCGCAGCACCAGCCAGGCTATGCCCGCCACAACGAGCAATACCAGCGCCAGCCCAAGCAGGCGGCGGCGGGTCCAACGGGTGGGCGGAGATACGGGACGGCTATCAGGCATGGAACAGTTCCGGCACGGGCGGAGGAAAGCCGTATTGTGTACCAGACCGTCCCGGTTTCCAGCGCCGCGATCCCTGGTTGAAACTGGGAGCAACAGGAATCTGGGCGGAAGGCAAAGTGGGCCGCCTGGCCCCGCAGGCTTGGTCCGCCTTGCCCCATTCAAGCGCTGCTTGGTGGGTTACGCGCGTCGGACAACGGGCGGAGTTGCGCGAGGATGCTCGCGCTCCACCCATCCTATGAGGTGCAGAGCGTCATCTGGAAGGGGACGTCGCGGGCGACCTGCTGGGGCTTGAATTCGCCGTCCTGGGTGGAAAAACGTATCCAGATCATGTACTTATTGGCACTGATCTCGGGAAACACGCCCTGGGCGGGGTCCAGCCAGACCCGCAGCAGCTGGAACTGCTTGCCGCCCAGCATCTGCTGGTAGGCGCCCTGCTCGCCCACGATGTCCGACTTGCGGCCCGATTCGCGCAGCAGGCGCAGGGCCAGGGTCAGGCCGTCATACAAAGGAATGAAGGGTGCCACCCAGGCCTGCAGGTCGGCGCAGCGGGCGGCCTCGGATTTGTTCTGCCAGGCGAAATACGAGGGCATGTCGACCTGCGTGGCGCTGCCCGGCACCGACAGGCGTCCGCGCAGGCTGGTCAGCCATTCGTTTTCGCGCAGGGACTGGCCGGTCTTGCCAGGCGCGGCCAGCGCCGTGGTCACCTTTTCCATTTCGCGCAGCATGGCTTCAAGCGCATCCTGTGCAACGCCGGGATGATCGCGCAGCCCGACCAGCGCCATGCGCTGGCGTTCCAGGTCTTGCAGAACCGCGCCTTTTACATCGGTGCGTTCGCAGGCGTCGAGCAAGTCGAACAGGGAGGTGACGGCAACCTGATGCAGGCGCGAGTCCCCCTCGCGGGCAAAGAAGAACAGCCTGTCGAACAGGTATTCCAGCCGCAGATAAGCGCGGATGCGCTCATTGAAGGGGTATTCGTAAACGATCACGCTTCTTTACAGGCCCATCTTTGTTTGGCCAGCTGGGCCAATGTTATTCAGGGGTGCCGGCCTAGCGCGGAGCTTGCCGGCCCGTCGTGCTCGCCAGCGCCAGCCAGCGGTCATGCAGGATCTTCGCCTGCGCGCGCAGTTGTTCCGGCGTAGTGCCTGCGTCATTGACGATGACGTCGTCGGCGACTTCCAGACGGCTTGCCCGCGCAGCCTGTGCCGCCATGATACGCCGTATGGCAGGCTCCGTCAGCCCGCTGCGTTGGCGCACCCGCGCCACCTGCGTCTCCGGGTCGCAATCCACCACGCAGATGCGGTCCAGGCGCGAGCGCCAACGCGGCAACGATTCAACCAGCAGCGGCACCACGAAGACCAGATACGCACCGGTCGCAGCCGCGGCCTGGCGCTCGGTCTCCTGCCCGATGGCGGGATGCAGCACGGCCTCCAGCCGCAAGCGCACCTGCGGATCCGAGAACGCCTGATCCCGCATCCACGCGCGATCCAGCGCCCCGTCCGGCGTCAATGCCCGCGGGCCGAACTCGCGTTCTATCGCAGGCATGGCCGCACCGCCCGCGGCGGTCAGCTCACGCGCGATCTCGTCGGTATCGACCAGCGTCGCACCCCACTCTGCGAGCATGTCCGCCACCCGGGTCTTGCCCGATCCGATGCCGCCCGTCAGACCTATCTTCAACATACCGCCCATCCCATGGAGGACATGAACCGCCCTATTGCAAAAACCGCCCCAAGCCGTGCTCGCCGCCCACCAGCAGCGTCACGACGCCCGCCAGCGCAAGATAGGGACCAAAGGGCAACGGCTGCCCGCGGCTGGCGCGGCCGCTCAAGGTCAGCGCGCCGCCGATCAGCACGCCCAGCAACGATGCGCTCAGCAGCAGCGTCGGCAGGGCTTCCACGCCAAACCATGCGCCCAGCGCGGCGAGCAGTTTGAAATCACCATAGCCCATGCCCTCGCGCCCCGTCAGCAGGCGGAACACATGAAAGATAACCCACAGGAAGACGTAGCCCGCCACCGCCCCCACCACCGCCATCTGCAGGCTGGCATAGGCATCGAACAGATTGACCAGCAGCCCGGCCCAGAGCAGCGGCTGGGTCAATGCGTCGGGCAGCAGTGTGGACTCGAAGTCGATCCAGGCCAGCGCCACCAGCATGGCCGACAAGCCCATGGCGGACAGCGCCAGCGGCGTGGCGCCGAACCGCCAGGCGCATGCAGCGAACAGCGCGCAGGTCAGCAGTTCGATGGCCGGGTAGCGCCACCCGATGGCCACGCCGCAAGCGCCGCAGCGACCCCGCAACAGCAGCCAACCCAGCAGCGGCAGCCGCCGCCAGCCCGCCACGGGGGTGTCGCAGGCGGGGCAGTGCGAGGCCGGCGACCACAGGCCATAGCGCCCCGCCGCAAGCGGCTTGCCCGAGGCTTCCTGGCAGTGCGCCTGCCATTCCTGCTCCATCATGCGCGGCAGCCGGTGGGTCAGCACCGTCAGCCAGTTGCCGACGAACAAACCCGCCAGCGCCGCCAGGCCGATGAACAGGCCCAGAGGCAGATCGAAGACATGCCGCATCGCCGTCATCCGCACGCGCGGCACTGGGCCGCGACGGCGCCACGCCAGGAGCTGGCGATAGTGCGCGGGGCAGGCTGGCGGCGGCCGTGTCGTAAATAGTGCATAAAGTGTTGAGGATGCCCAAGTGCGGCTAAGGGGAACGTATCGAATCTTCGCATAAGTGCGTAAAATCGGAGACAGACTCACCACACGGATAAGCTGCCATGACCGCGCGCGTAGAAATCGGTACCCGCTCCCGCAAACTCAGCGTCATGGGGCTGCTGCTCGCAGGCACCGCATTGGGCGCAGCTGGCTGTGCCCAACAGAAAACCGAAGGCTACTACGACCCTCCCGCCGAAAGCACCGTGACCGACGCCCAGTACCAGGGGTCGGGCGCGGGATATCGCAGCGTCATCCGTGCGCCGTCGCAAGTGCAGATCGCGCTCAAGCCGGATGCCCCCCGCAAGAACCAGAATCAGGCCGCCCAGGCCGCCGCCGGCGGTCAGACCACGGAAGACGGCCAGGCAGTCCCGGCAGACACCGAACACACCACCTCGGCATCCGCCGCAAGCGCGCCGGCCGCCGCCAGCCCGGCAAATCCCAGCGCGCCCAATCCGGCCGTGCAGAGCCTGGTGCCGCAGCCGCAGACCTACATGGGCACCCTGCCGTGCTTCTCGCCCGCCATGCAGTGCACCGCACAGCGCGTGACGCTTACGCTGGCGCCCAATGGCCGTTGGCGCGGCCGCGTGGCCTACCTGGAAAACGATCCCAAGAAAGGCCCGCCGGTTACCGAGCAAGGCTGCTGGGATGCCACCGACGAGCGCCCGCCGCGCGTCATCCTGATGGACAGCAAGGGCAATGGCCGCGCGGAATTCGTAGTGGCTGCCAACAACGTGCTGCGCGTGCGCTCCATTGACGGCCAGACGCCCAACCTGAACTACAACCTGACCCGCCAGCCTGATCTGGACCCGATCGACGAATTGGCCAAGGCGGCCGCGCCCCAGTGTCCTTGAGGCCCGCCGGCGGCCGTTGAGTACGCCGCCTGCGCAGCTTCCTACCCGGGCCCGACGAACATCACGTTCGCCGGGCCCGGTGCTTTTGGACTACCCGGCCTGGCTGTCTGGGTCGGCGCCAAGATCGGAACGGCGTGCAGCGGGACTTGCCAGGCATGGGCTGTACGCTGGCGTCGGCGGTTCATGCAGCACATAGCTCGGACTGACGCTGCCGGGCGGGGGCATGGAAACCAGCGCATGCCGGCGGTCCGGCCCAGCCGCCCCAGGCACGGGCGAGGCGCCGGAACGGCCGTGCTCGCACAGCCGGCACGCCAGTTGCATGGCGTTGCGCACTTGCAGCTTGGTGAAGATGCGGGAGCGGTGGGCCTCGACCGTGCGCAGCGAAATGCCCAGGTCTATGGCGATGACTTTATTGGGGCGGCCGGCGGCCACATAGGTGACGATTTGCCGTTCGCGGGGAGTGAGGGAAGAAAGAACGGCTTCCAGATCGGGACGGGGAGCTTGCATGGGGCGGCTCGCTTGCAATGTAGGATTGCACCGAGTCTGACCCGCCTCCCGCCACCACGTAAGCTGGTAGTTCTTTCAGGGGTGGACATGGACGCCACCCCCGCGGCCTTGCCGTCTCAGGCCGTGTAGGCCAGTTCCAGATTGTCGATCAGGCGGGTCGTGCCCAGCTTGGCGGCCGCCAGCGCCACCAATGGTTCGCCGGCCTGCAGGTCGGCGGCTTCGGGACGCTTGAGGTCGCGTTGGCGGCGCAGAGCCACGTAGTCCACCTGCCAGCCGCGCCGGGTCAGGGTCTCGACGGCTTCGCGCTCCAGGGCGGCGGCATCGCGTTCGCCCTGGGCCAGGCGCTCGTTGGCGTGCCGCAACGCGGCATACAACGCAGGCGCCTCGGCGCGGTCGGCGTCGCTGAGGTAACGGTTGCGCGAGGACAAGGCCAGGCCATCTTCGGCGCGCACGGTCTCGTGCGCCAACACTTCGACGGGCAATTGGAATTGGCGACACATGTTGCGCACCACCATCAGCTGCTGGTAGTCCTTCTTGCCGAACACCGCCACGCGCGGCTGCACGCAGGAGAACAGCTTCAGCACCACGGTGCTGACGCCTTCGAAGAAGCCGGGGCGGAACTCGCCTTCCAGGATATCACCCAGGTCGTCCGGGGGCTGCACACGGAAGTTCTGCGGCTCCGGATACATCTCGCGCTCGTTCGGCGCGAACAGCACGTAGACGTCGCGCTCGCGCTCGAGCTTCTCGATGTCGGCGGCGAGCGTGCGGGGATACTGGTCGAAGTCTTCGTTGGGACCGAACTGCAGGCGGTTCACGAAGATGCTGGCCACCACCGGATCGCCATGCTGGCGCGCCAGCTTCATCAGGGACAGGTGGCCTTCGTGCAGATTGCCCATCGTGGGCACGAAGGACACGCGATTCTGGCCGCGCAGGTGATCGCGCAATTCCTGGATGGTGTGTACGACTTTCAAGGAGTTTCTCCGGGGTTGGGGGCAGCCCGGTGAGGATCAGGCCGCGACCGCCGACACGCTGGTGTAGGCCAGGCGCACGTAGATGGGAGCATAGGGCTCGGCCTGCGTAATTTCCAGCAGGGACTCGCGCGCCAGCTCCAGCATGGCGATGAAATGCACGACGACCACCGCCGCGGGCGCGCCTTCGCGGACGCGCTCCATGAACAGGTCGCCGAATTCCATGAAGCGCACGTCGTTCAGGCGCCGCAGGATATGCGTCATGTGATCGCGCACGGACAACTGTTCGCGCGTGATGTGGTGATGCTGGTTCAGCTTGGCCCGCTTCATGATGTCGGCCCACGCCGCGCGCAAGTCGTCCACGCTGACCTCGGGCAGCATGCGCTCGACGCTCAGGTCGGCCACCGCCTGGCTGCTGACGAAGTCGCGGCCCAGCTGCGGCATCGCGTCCAGCTTCTGGGCGGCCAGCTTCATCTGCTCGTATTCGAGCAGGCGGCGCACGAGTTCGGCGCGTGGATCTTCCGGCTCTTCGCCGGTGTCGGTCTTCTTGACCGGCAGCAGCATGCGCGACTTGATCTCGATGAGCATCGCCGCCATCAGCAGGTACTCTGCGGCCAGCTCCAGGTTGTGGATGCGGATCTGCTCCACATACGACAGATACTGCCGCGTGACATCCGCCATGGGGATGTCCAGCACATTGAAGTTCTGCTTGCGGATCAGGTAGAGCAGCAGGTCGAGCGGCCCTTCAAACGCTTCCAGAAACACTTCCAGCGCATCCGGCGGGATGTACAGGTCCGTGGGCATCTGGAACAGCGGCTCGCCATACAGGCGCGCGAACGCCACGCTGTCGATCGTGTCAGGGGTGCTGTCGACGGGCGGTTCCACTAGCGCGGCCAGGGCGTCGCCCGGGACGGAAGCGTTTTGGGCCATGATTGCCGCAATGGGCTCAGTCGGCCTGGTAGACGTACGGCTTTTGCGGCACGCGGGCCGCGCGGAAGCCTTCCAGCAGCTCCGAGTCCTGCGGTTTGTCCCAAAGGCGGGCGCGGCCCTCGCGCTGGCGCTCTTCGGTGCCAGGATGCGATTTCTTGTAGTCCTTCAGGAAAAGGGTGATCTCGGATTCGTAGTTGGTCGCCATGGCACCAATTTCAATGGGTTTCGGATGTAGGGAGTTTACTTCACGGCGGCCCACCCCCCGGCGTTACAATCTCGCGGCACCCATCGCCCCCGCCCGCCATGTCCGCAGAAACCGCAGCAGCAGCCCGCCCCGCTCCTCTTTCCAGTGAGCAAGCCGCGCGCGCGGCGCGCATGATTCCCTTCATCGTGGGCTGTGCGCTGTTCATGCAGATGCTGGACGCCACCGTGGTGGCCACTGCCCTGCCAGCCATGGCCCACGCCCTGGGTTCGACCCCGGTACGGCTGAACGTGGCCATTACTTCCTACCTGCTGTCGGTGGCGGTATTCGTGCCCGTCAGCGGCTGGGCGGCCGACCGCTACGGCGCGCGGCGGGTGTTCGTGGCGGCGATCGGCCTGTTCACGCTCAGCTCGGTGGCCTGTGCGCTGTCCCAGGATCTGCCGCAACTGGTCCTGGCCCGCATCGTCCAGGGGATGGCGGGCGCAATGATGGTGCCGGTGGGGCGCATCATCCTGCTGCGCACCGTGCCCAAGCAGGACTTGCTGAAGGCCATGTCCTTCCTTTCCATTCCGGCCCTGCTGGGCCCCGTGATCGGACCGCCGTTGGGCGGCTTCATGGTCACCTACATGTCCTGGCACTGGATCTTCCTGATCAATATCCCTATCGGTATCCTGGGAATTTTCCTGGTGCTGCGCTACGTCGCGGAAATCCGCGAGGAAGCCGCCCCGCGCCTGGACTGGCCAGGCTTCCTGCTCAGCGCGATCTGCCTGGCGACCCTGGTCAGCGGTTTCGAGGCCATCGGCCGCGACGTCATGCCGCCGTCCGTGCTGCTGGGGCTGATCGCGGTCGGCACGATCTGCGGCCTGCTCTATGGCTGGCATGCCAAGCGCACCGAACACCCCATCATCGACCTGTCGCTGATGCGGATCCCCACCTTTGCCATCTCCACGCTGGGCGGCAACCTGTGCCGTTTCGCCGTGGGCGCCACGCCCTTCCTGCTGGCCATGCTGCTGCAGGTGGGTTTTGGCCTCACGCCGTTCGCGGCGGGCCTGATCACCTTCGCCAGCGCCGCGGGCGCGCTGCTGATGAAGTTCGTGGCCACCCCCATCGTCAAGCACTTCGGCTTTCGCCGGGTCCTGACCGTGAACGCCGTGCTGGCGGGCGCGTTCATCGTGGTCTGCGGCGCCTTCACGCCCACCACGCCGGTGTGGCTGATGATCGCGATCCTGCTGGTCGGCGGCTTTTTCCGTTCGCTGCAGTTCACCGGGGTAAATACGCTAACCTATGCCGACATCCCCCCGTCCAAGATGAGCCGCGCCAGCAGTTTCGCCGCGATGGCGCAGCAGCTGGGCATCAGCCTGGGCGTGGGCGTGGCCGCGGTGACGCTGAACATCAGCATGTCCCTGCGCGGCGCGGAAACGCTGGCGATCCGCGATGTCGTCGCGGGCTTCATCGTCGTCGGCGTGCTGTGCATGGCTTCGACCTTCTCCTTTAGACGCCTCGACCCTCTGGCCGGGGCACACCTGAACGGCGCCAAACAAAGTGACGACGAATGAATTTGTCCTAGCCCTGGACCAGGGCACGACCAGCTCCCGCGCAATCGTGTTCGACCGTGAGGGCGTGGTGCGCGGCGTGGGCCAGCGCGAATTCCGCCAGCACTATCCGCGGCCGGGCTGGGTCGAGCACGACGCCAGCGAGATCTGGCATAGCCAGCTGGACGTGGCGCGCGAAGCCCTGCGCAATGCCGGCGCGACCGCCGCCGACATCGCCGCCATCGGCATCACCAATCAGCGCGAAACCACCCTCATCTGGGAACGCGCCACCGGCCGCCCGCTGGCGCGCGCCATCGTCTGGCAGGACCGCCGCACGGCGCCCATGTGCGACCAGCTGCGCCAGGACGGCCACGCCGATTTCCTGCAATCGCGCACCGGCCTGGTGCTGGACGCCTATTTTTCCGGCACCAAGCTCGCCTGGCTGCTGGATCACGTGCCGGGCGCACGCCAGATGGCCGATCGCGGCGAACTGGCCTTTGGCACGGTGGACACCTGGCTGATCTGGCAACTGACGGGCGGCGCGGTGCACAGCACCGACCCGAGCAATGCCTCGCGCACCATGCTGTTCGACCTGCACACGCAGGACTGGAACGACGAGATCCTGGCGCTGCTGAAGATCCCGCGCAGCGTGCTGCCCACCATCGCGCCCAGCAGCGCGGTGGTGGGTGAAGCCCTGCCCGAATGGTTGGGCGGTTCGATCCCGATTGCCGGCAACGCCGGCGACCAGCAGGCCGCCACCTTCGGCCAGGCCTGCTTCACGCCGGGCATGGCAAAGAACACCTACGGCACCGGCTGCTTCATGCTGATGAACGTGGGCGAAAAGCCTGTGCAGTCCCACAACAACCTGCTGTCCACGGTAGGCTGGGGCCTGCCGCAGGCCGGCAACAGCGGCTGGCGCCCGACCTACATGCTGGAAGGCGGCGTGTTCGTGGCCGGCGCGGCGGTGCAGTGGCTGCGCGACGGCCTGGGCATCATCCAGCGTTCGGAAGAAATCGAATCCCTGGCCGCCAGCGTGGCCGACACCGACGACGTATTCATGGTCCCGGCCTTCGCCGGCCTGGGTGCGCCGCACTGGGATCCGTATGCGCGCGGCACGCTGGTGGGCCTGACCCGCGGCACCACCCGCGCCCACATCGCCCGCGCCACGCTGGAATCCATCGCTCTGCAAAGCGCCGAACTGCTGACCTGCATGAACGGCGACAGCGGCATCGCGCTGACCGAGCTGCGCGTGGACGGCGGCGCCGCCCGCAACGACCTGCTGATGCAGATGCAGGCGGATTTGCTGGGCGTCCCGGTGGTCCGCCCGCGCGTATCGGAATCGACGGCGCTGGGGGCCGCGGGGTTGGCGGGGCTGGCGGTAGGGTTCTGGTCGGGGCTGGAGGAGTTTGCCTCGAAGTGGCAGGCTGAACGGACGTTCGAACCGACTTGGCCGGAGTCCGTGCGGGCTGCGCGGATGAAGCGGTGGCGGCAGGCGGTGGAGTTGTCCAAGGGGTGGTCGGATAGTGCTGGGAAGTAGGCGGGCTTTGTCGCTTCTGGCGATGTTGCTTCGTGGTATTGAGCTCGGCCGAGGCTGCGTTTGCATGGTTTCGAGGCGCCGTTCCAGTGCTTCGTAGGCCGCCCATCGGCGCGGGCGCCTGAGTGGCGGGCGCCCACGATTGCGGTCCGGAGCCTTCGCTCCGGACTGCCCCGTCGTCATCTTCGTCCAGGCCTTCGGCCTTCCCTTCAGATTCCCTCGGGCGCATCG